>JAHHGS010000065.1 GCA_019359715.1 Aphanocapsa sp. GSE-SYN-MK-11-07L
CTCTGGCAAGGCGTTTCGATGTGGTCATTGCGACTGGCGTGGGGATGCTGATTTGAACGGTGCTAAAAATATTTCTGCGATTGGGCTGTCCGTAAACCAGCCTAGAGGTTCGGGACTTGTTTGCTCACTCCCTTCGACCCTGAGCTGGTCGAAGGGAGTGAGCATGTTCTAGGGCTGCTCAAAGCCACCCGCTCAGCGTAGCGACGGGTGGTAGTTTACAATATAACCTGTATTCCATCTGAGTCGGAATTGCGATTCGGGTGGCTAGAGTGCGCCAGAGTTTTGGAGTCCAGCAATCACGCCTGCGCCTAAAATGTGACCGAAGCTAGCGGTTGCCAACAGTTCCGGCACTCCAAATCCTTCAAATAAGGCTGGCACTTCCACCGGCAAGGCTGGGCCTCTGCCCCGCTGCTGAATTGCCGATCGCCCAATCGCGATCGCAAACAAATTACAGAGCACCATCACCAGCCCAACAAAGGGAGTCCAACTATGGGTGGTTCCTACTGTTGCTAACAAAATTGTCTGCATTACTTTTCTCCTTTAGCTGCTAAAACCAAGCTTCAGCGGTATCAATCCGTACAATTACTCAAGGATCTTAGAAAGCTGGGGGGCAGTTTCTGGCATTCTGTTTTAAGAGTTAACACTTTAGTTTGCATTTGATTGCGAGGAATTAATTTTTATAACGCATCGCTCCCGCGAACAGGCGAGTGCTCTGCCTTGATTAACTTTTCTGCCGCAAATTAACAACCAAAATTGCCGCCAATAGAAACCAACACCCTTCCGCCGCTAGATTCAGTCGATGGATGTTTTCTCTATGGGCCGCCACTAAAATTTCGGTTTCAGTGCCTCCTCTTCGTACCACCTGGTCAAAATTTTGGTTGGCAGCAATCAGAGCCGCATAATCAATCAGGCTCCACGCGCCGGAAGCTAGCATGATCAGCACCCCTAAAATCGTTAGACCCATTTTCATCTGGTACTCTTTAATTCAGCGTAGGCCGCATAAACTCCCTGCACGTTGTACCAGTTCAGAAAAATTCTGGCGACTTCTAGGGCAAGTTGGGGTTTACCCTGCTGAATTAACCATTGCAGCAGCGGGGCCATCGTTTGTTCATTGAGTTGCCCTCCCAAGGTCAGCAGCCCCCACAGCAGGCGATGCAACCACGTCATTTGAATCATCATCCGGACATCCCAAGTTGGATGCTTTTGATAAAACAAGACGCCCATTCGACCGCGCTGAATTTCTCGGTCAATCAAACCAGGAATTTGCTCTAGATTAAAAGCCGAATGCCAGTGATAGCCAACTGCCGCTGGGGCTTTAATCAACTGTAACCCCAGTTGCTTCAGCCGCACCCCTAGCTCCAAATCTTCCCAACCATAGAGCTGAAACTGGCTGTCAAACAGACCGGCTTGCTCTAACCAATCGCGAGCGATCGCCACGTTGCCAGTGGCAAAATAGGCAGCCGAGAAGTCGGTCAACTTGTAAGGCTCACTGGTGGGCTGCTCAAAATTACAGGTGTTAATCACTCGCCCGTAGGTGAAAAGCCGATCGCTGCCCAGTTGTTGGTGTCCAGCCAGCAATGTCTCGGCGTGGGCTTGCAAAAAGACGGGGGTTACCACCAGGTCGCTGTCAATAAACACAATCGTGTCACCCGCTGCTTTGGCTACACCTAAATTACGGGCAGCAGCCGGCCCCAAATGATCCTGACAAAATAATTGCAGTTGGGGGAACTCTAGTTGATGGGTGTGTAACCAGTCCACGGTGCCATCGGTGGAGCCATCATCAACGACGATAACTTCGTAGCGATGAGGGGCAGCCAAGGTTTGGGCAACAATTGCCCGCAGGCACTTTTCTAAAATCGGCAACCGATTGTAGGTGGGAATAACAACGCTAAAAAACAAAGGGTCGTCCTAAGGAATTGGGTATGAAGTTGCGGTGCAAAGGTAAGCGTGGGCGATCTCGCCTATTCATTACAAAGCTTAGCCAGAAATGCAGAGCTGTTTCAGCTTAAACTTTGCGATTTACGAATCGTTTGCTGCTGTCGCCTTGTACTCAATGATTTGCCCTGGCTTGCCCTGCCAGAGCCTTAACCCGTACTGGAGTTGACCCGCCAGTTGCGGAAATTTTGAGATCACGCAGAAAAAAGCATAAAGACGAGCATCGGTTGGTAGGTCGCCTTGCCGACAGCGATCGCGGTAGACCCGCAGCATTAGCAGGGGATAAACCGCAAACAGCAGCAGGCTAATGCCTTTGGTCGGCAACAGCAAGCCAACCGCGACCAGCGGTAGACCTAATCCCCAGACCCAGCCGCTCTTGCTCTCGCGCACCATGTAGTTTTCTGGCGGTGTGCCATACATCGCTTTTCCTTCCGCCACCGACCAGCCAAACCGGCTGGCCCGCTTCCACCACTGCCCAAACTGATCCATGGCAATGTCGTGCAGGGTCATATCCGCATCCAGCCGCCGAATTTTCCAGCCTTTTTGCCGTAAGCGAATGCAGAGTTCGGGTTCTTCACCGCAAATTAAGGCCGGGTTGTAGCCCCCAACTTCTTGCAAAGCCTTGACCCGAACCAGTGCATCACCGCCACAGGCCAGCGCTTCTCCGATCGGGGTATTCCATTCCATCTCCGCCAGCCGATTGTAAGGCGTTGCTGCTGGAAACCGCTCTCGCCGCCGCCCGCAGGCGATCGCTAATTTTTGATTCTGATCTAAGGCAGAAATTGCTCGGTCAAGCCAGCCAGGCAGTAATTCGCAGTCACCATCGATAAATTGAACATATTCAAGCTCAGGCACCTTTTGAATCAGGGCTGTAAACCCAGCATTGCGACCCCGGGCAGCCGTCAGCGGTAAAGTCGCATCCAGTCCAACGGTTTCAATTCCCAATAATTTTGCTCGCTCAACGCTATCATCACTGGAGTCAGAATCAACGTAGACGCTCAGAAACTCATGCTCAGACTCAACCGGGAGTGACTCAAAACAGCGAACCAGTCGTTCTCCTTCGTTTCTGCCAATGATCACGATTCCAATCTTTGACATAAGCTTTTAGAGTCAATCAACGCATGTGGCCAGTACAAAAAATAATATACAGTGCTTTTCAAGCGGCTAGGGGGCACTTGCATAACTCCCAGATCAAGTCTGACTTTGATCATTGCCCTAAAACCTGCACTTCAAACTGAGTTTGTCCCGTACTGCTGAATTAAGCTGCACCGATAGTGATAGATCGATTCCTGATCAAAGTTTCGGCCTGAGAGCGCCGCCTGACGGACTAGGGCTGCTAGCTTCACGCGGTCACGATCCAAGGCAATAATCGTCTCCGCCAGTTTGCGCCAGTCGTTGACTGGGACAAATTGTCCACCGCCTTTTTCGGCCACCAATTCATCAGAATTAGCGCTGCTATAGCCGACGATCGCACAACCCGAAACCAAGGCTTCAATCAGGCAGCGGGCTGATTCAGGCGTTTTGTGGCAGAACATAAACAGATGGCTATTTAGCAGCGTCGAGAGAACCTGGCCGCGATCGGAAACAAATCCTGGAAAGTCAATAAATGAGTCTACCGCCAGCTCTTTGGCCAGCGAAAGGGCATCATTCTGTAATGAACCGTCTCCTAGCCAAGTAGCTTTTAATTTTACGCCCGAATTCAAGGCTAAATGAATCGCGCGAATCCAGTCCAGCGGGCCTTTCATTTCACTGAGTCTGCCAGAGTAGCAAATTTGCAGGTCGTCCCCTTTAATAATGCTGGCCAACTTATGCTCCAAATTAGCTGGCTCAATTTGGTCGCTTTTGTTGGTACTGACTTTATGCACTAAGTGAGGATTTTTACAATAAGGTGAAAACTCATTGAAGCAATCGCTCCCTTGCAGTAAAGCAACATTACTGCGGGATGCGACAAATCTAATGTATTGCTTCATCAGATTTGTGGTAATAGGATACTTTATTCTGCGTTTAAGCGGTTGAGTACGGGCCGTTTTGCGGAGGATTTCATACTCAATCCGAGCAATCATAAACGCATAGGAGCGCCCCAGTGACATCGCTTCCAAACAAGCGACTCCTGCCCAATCTCCAATTAATACATAGGGTGAAAAAGCCAAATATTTTGAGTTGAGAATTTCCTGCCGCAGTAAATTACGAGTTTGTTTGAAACTAGCAATAAAATCTGTCAATTTGTAAGCATAGGGCAGAGGAATAATTTCCAGGCGATCGCGCAACGGCGAACTTGATACCTTGCACCAAGCTGAGTTTTCAGAAGTCTCACGCAGGCTTTCTGGCAATAACAAGCAGCCAACCGACAGATATTCAAAGTGGTTCAGAATTTGCGTAAACTCGCTATTTAAGGCTTGTTCATCAATCTCAAGCTCTCCCGCCGTATATCTAGTTGGCAACGGAGAAATTAGCAACAGTCTATCTTTCATGAAACTCAAGCTCTCAATTCAACCCCAATCTCAATCTTCTTTCTCTAGGAAAATAATCCTTTCTCAACCCGTTTAAAGCCATGCGTTGTTAGTAAAAACAGCTTTGAGTCCAACTCTAATATCGCGGCAATTATAAATTATTTCTTTTTTGAGTCAAAATTCTCAAGCACATCTTTAAAAAACTCAAAATATTGTTGACCTAGACTTTGCCAAGAAAAGCGATTAACTGCCAGGGATCTCCTGGCTTGACTTTTTTCAGTCGATTTAGAGTTTAATCCAGATTTAATGCCATTAATTGCTTTTGCTTCGTCGAGGGTATCAACAAGAATTGACGTATCTTCTAAAATCCATCCTGTTACTTCTCGATTGTGACTAACAATTGGCATTTCGCTGGCTAGAGCTTCGAGATAAATATTGCCGAAGGGTTCGTCTAAACTCAGGTGCAGCAAGCAGTCAGCCGTTTGATAGATTAAGGGCATCTGTTCGTAAGACAAGCGTTTGAGATGAAATCTGCCGGGCATTAGCTGGCTGCCCAAAGTCTGGATCGACTCACGTTCTGGCCCATCCCCACAAACTACTAAATGAGCATCGCTGATCTTAGAAACAAACTGAATGCCTTCGGCAATCCGCTTAGAAGGAATTAGGGCGCTAACCATCAGCACAACTGGCACATCGGCTGGCAAATCGAAGGCTTGGCGATCGCCTGGGCCAGGTTTAAATACGTCTGGGTCAACCCCATTCGTAATTAAAGTGCAGCGCCAACGGTCTTGATTGCGCTCCAGATATTCTGGGTTGGTACAAATTAAACCATCGCAGCCAAAAAACCGATATTCTGAATTGTTTGAGATGGCAGGGTAGTCACCATTTTGAGTCACAAACACATGGGCCGGCCGCTGCCGACCGCCCCACCAGCGCAAAAACCAATTTAAGAACGGATAGCTACAGGTTACGGTCAGATCAAAATCTTCGGGTCGATAGGAGTTGAGCAATCCGACGACAAAAGTTAGCTCTTCGTAAGCGTACTCGCTCCGCAGGATGGGAAATCTTGGCCAGCGTTCAAAAGATTCCCGTTCAATGTTGTCTACGTGCTGAAAGGAATAGGAAGCTCCGGCTCGCTGCTGGCCAGAGCCAAATAAAGTTACATCAACTTCGGCCCGCTGACCTAGTTCTTGGGCGATCGCCTCAAAGGCAACCTCAGCCCCCCGCGTAACTCGATGTAAGCCAGGTAAAACAAATGCGATTTGCATTCCGTTTAATCTCGCCTACTGCCTATATTGCCTGGGGTCAGGCTGCTCTCGCTGTACTTTGACATCAAAACCGGATACCCCCTGCGTTGTCACTACCTTACCTAGCATTCAGGACACCCAATTTTACACGTTTTCGCTTCAGGATGTGATTTCAGTCTGGTTTCTGGGAAAATCATCTCCAGAACTGATTGTCATCCTAAATCAGTTAAGAGATTGAGGTGAGTGGTGAGAGACACATCCAAGGGGTGCAGCTCCCACAATGCTTGGAATTGCGACATATCAGCGGTGTCGGAATGATTCTAGAATCCGCCTGATCGAGCTTTTAAGCGAAAATCCAGAAGGCCGCGTTGACAAAAGTTAATACTTGTTTTAGCCTTGAAGGCGCAACAGTGACCAATATAATATTATTTTTCTTTGAAATATATTCACAGACATTGCTTGAGCGACGGCAATTTAGCAAAGACCAGCCTGTATTCGTCAACTATATTTGACATTGAATCATGAGTCAGGCCTTGGATAAAAAACAGCGGTATTAAGCGTTGTTGTTGGATTTAGTCAATGAATTGCTCAAGTAGATCAAGTTTGAAAATCCTATGACTATCGAAAGTACACCAATTGTCAGCGTTATTCTGCCGACGTTTAATCGCGCCCATTTGTTACCTAGAACGATCAAGAGTGTTTTTAGCCAAACTTTATCCAACTTTGAGCTGATTATTGTTAATGATGGTTCAACGGATAATACGCTTGCGGTGCTGGCGCAAATATCAGACCCGCGAATTGTCTTGATCGATCTACCTAGAAATTTTGGAGCCACCTATGCCCGAAATGCTGGGATCGCTGCTGCCAGGGCAGAGCTTGTAGCATTCCTAGATAGTGATGATGAGTGGCTACCCGCGACATTAGAACTTCAGGTCGATCGGCTCAATTCCAGCGCTGATCCTTTGGCCAGCGTTGTCTATGCCGACGAAGTATTTTCCCAACCAAAATCTGCCACAAATCAGGCATCGCCAGCCTTAAGCGTTGCCAAACCTTACGAGGGCGACGTTTTTTACTTCTTATGTACGCGGGAGCTTTGCCCCAGCACTTCGATGGTGCTGGTTAAGCGCTCTGCTTTAATTCGAGTTGGCGGCTTTGACATCAACTTACCTAGTCAGCAAGACTGTGATTTGTTTTTGAAGTTGGCCTACACATCGAATCATTTTCTGGCGGTGAATCAGCCATTGGTGATTAAGAACAATAATGAATTTCGGATCAGCAATGATTTGGATGCCAAGGTGAGAGGGATTGAAGTCCTTGACTGTAAATGGGGCAAGATTATCAAACAGCGGTTTGGCGATGCGGTTTATCGCCAGTGGTTAAATTGGCTGTTCGATGTTGTTGATCGATTAAAAATTAGAAAAGCAGCCAGTGATGGCAAGATGATGTCAGCCTGGATAACTTTTCTCGGTTCCTTGGGCTCTGTCAGCCACAATAATTTTTGGGGGAGAGTTAAGCTGTTGCTCGTCGTCTTGCTGAAACAAGATGAGCAAGTCTATAAAAATCTGTATCAGTTTTATCAGCGCAAACTAAAGCATCGCCCATCAAATCCTGCTGAGGGTCAATCTAGTCTAGAAACCTGAATTTTTCAATTTTGGTTTGACTTTTTGTGATGACGGATGTGCAGAATTTTGATCAACTCTTATGAAAAGAACGCAGGTTGCGATCGTCGGCTGTGGTTTTGTGGCTGATTATTACGTGAAAACCTTGGCAGCACACCCGCAGCTAGAACTGCGCGGAGTCATGGATCAGGTTGCGGAGCGATCGGCTAAATTTTCTGCCTATCATTCTGTGCCCGTATACAAATCTTTGCCAGAACTCCTAGCGGATGAACAGATTGAGATTGTCCTGAATTTGACGAATCCGCGCAGCCATTATCAAGTTTCTAAAGCCTGTTTGCTGGCAGGCAAACATGTTTATTCTGAGAAGCCGCTGGCCATGGACTTTGCGGAAGCTGAGGAGTTAGTTGGCTTAGCAGAGCAACTTGGCTTGCAACTTTCCTCGGCTCCCTGTAGTTTGCTGGGAGAAACGGCTCAAACCCTCTGGAAGGCCTTACGGGAAAACCAGATTGGTCAAGTTCGGGTGGTCTATGCCGAAATGGACGATGGGCTGGTGCATAAAATGCCCTATCAGCAATGGCTGAGTGAGTCTGGCACGCCCTGGCCCTACAAGGACGAATTTGAAGTCGGTTGCACCCTGGAACATGCGGGCTACTATTTGACTTGGCTAGTGGCATTCTTTGGGCCAGCCACTTCTGTTACTGCCTTTTCCACTTGCCTGATTCCTGACAAGGAAACAAGTTTACCGCTGGATCTGGTTGCACCAGACTTTTCAGTCGCTTGTATTCAGTTTACCTCTGGGGTTGTGGCTCGTTTGACCTGTAGCATTGTCGTTCCCCATGACCACACGTTAAGAATTGTCGGTGATGATGGTGTGCTGTCTACCAAAGATTGCTGGTACTATCGATCGCCGGTTTTTATCAAGCGCATGATCACGATTCGACGCAAAACGTTTATGAACCCCCTGCGCCAAAACCTGCCGCTGCTCAAGAGCAACTATTTATCGAAGTTTAAGTACAAGGGATCGCAGCAAATGGATTTTAGCCGAGGGGTGGTAGAAATGGCAGAGGCGATCGCCGAAAATCGTCCCTCTCGTCTCTCTGCCCGCTACGCTTTACACGTGAATGAAATTACCCTAGCCATTCAAAATGCCTGGGAAAATAACTGCACCTACAAGCTAAAATCAACCTTTGCCCCCATTGCACCCATGACTTGGGCAAAGTAATTTAAGTTTATCTCGACCTCAATCATCATCTGAACACGCCCTAAAATAAGCGCTCTGGTATGCCAAAAATAATTCGTTGGGGAATTTTAGGGACGGGCTACATTGCTGGAGAATTTGCTCAAGGGCTGAAGCGGGTTCCGAATATCCAACTGTTGGCTGTCGGTTCCCGCCAATTCAGCCGCGCCCAAGAATTTGCCAATCGTCACCAAATTCCCCAAGCCTTCGGCAGTTACGAAGATCTGGCCAATAGCGATCTGGACGTGGTCTATGTTGCTACTCCGGCAGCGCGGCATCGAGATGATTGTCTGCTTTGCCTCCATGCCAATAAAGCGGTGCTCTGCGAAAAACCTTTTACTATCAATGCTGCCCAAGCTAAGGAAGTGATTGAGTTAGCCCACAGCAAGCAGCTCTTTTGCATGGAAGCAATGTGGATGCGCTTTATTCCGCTGATCCAGCAGGTCAAACGCATGATTGATGGTGGCGAGATCGGTGATATTTGCCTGCTAAGCGCTGATTTTAGCGTTCCGACTGAATTTAGGCCTGAGAGTCGGTATTATGACCCGTCTCTGGGGGGAGGGGTGCTGCTCGATCGCGGCATTTACGCCCTTTCCCTCGCTTTTTATCTCTTGGGTGCGCCGGAATCGATGGTCAGTCAAGCTGCGATCGGAAAAACCCAGGTGGATGAACAGATCGGCATGGTTTTAAAGTACACGCAAGGTCAACTTGCTATTCTTTCTGCCAGTTTCCGCACCTACTCTCCCAACGAAGCAATTATTATGGGCACAAAGGGCAGAATCTGCCTCCATGAGCCATTTTATCGTCCCCACAAAATATCTACAGTGACTAAGTTTCCCCTCGTGAGGGGATCTGCTGCCCCGACTTCAGTCGGGCTAAAACAGAAACTCACCGCTGCTATGAAGCAAAATGCATGGGTGCGATCGCTTTACTACCAATTTGAGCCTTTCCTTAAACCAGCCAAAACTACTTTGCAGCCCCCTGATGGTAATGGCTATAGCTATGAAGCCGCGGAAGTCGTTCGCTGTCTGCAAATGGGAGAACTTGAAAGCAAAATTATGCCCTTGGACGAAACGCTCAAAATTATGGCAGCAATCGATCAAATGCGCCAAGTCTAAGGCGATTAGACTAAGTCAGCGCGAGTAGCCTGATTCAGCCGCCAGATATTTTCTAAATAGTTCTGCTAATCTGCTCGCTTCGTGTTTAGCATCGTGGTTTTTAATCACTCGTTCGGCACCTACTTGACCCATCTGCTCCAATTGGTCTAGAGGAGTTTGCATGGCCACTCTCATGGCATCAGCTAGAGCCTCCGCAGAACCCGCTGGAATCAGCCAACCGCACTTACCCGGTTCTACCAACTCTGGAATCCCAGCGATGTAGGTACTAATCACCGGACGCGATAGCGCCAATGACTCCATAATCACAACCGGCAATCCTTCGGCAAAACTGGGAGCCACCATGATTTGGGCCGCCAGAATTTGTTGGCGTACCTCAGCATTACTGGCCCAGCCAGTGATCTCAACATGGTTTTGGAGGTTGAGTTGACTGATCAAGGTTTCCAACTCAGGGCGCAGTGGGCCATCACCGACCAGGACAACTTTAAATTGCCGCCCTTCGATCGCAAGTTGGCTAATCGCTTCAATCAGCAGCAAATGACCTTTTTGTTCGTCTAGCCGACCAACACAGACAAATTGAGGGTGGGGCAGCAGGGGAACGTGGGGATGAGTCAAGAACATCTCGTCCACACCGCAGCGAATGATGTGAATTTTGCTCCATTGTTGATAGCCACACCAGCGAAATAACTGGCTTTTGCTAAATGAGCTGATTGTTGCCACAAAGGCAGCATGAGTAATTTTTTGCTGCATCCCCAATGCTTTAGGATTGTCGAATTCATGGGGCCCATGCACCGTGAAACTGTAGCGCGGGCCACCCAGCTCATGGCATAAAAGCGCCACCATGGCAGAATTAGTCGCAAAGTGAGCGTGAACGTGTTCAATGTTTTCCTCTGCCAGCCAACTGACCAGTAAGCACGCTTCTGCCAAGTAGGCGAGGTAAATTAAGATGCCGCGATCTGAACTTTTACCAACTTGGAGCGATAAGTTCAGCGCTTTCAAAAACCTGACCGGCCTGGTCGCAACTTGCCGCAGCAGACCCAGGAATAAGCCCGCTCGATTCCGATCCAGAATATACCGAGTTTGCTTGACCTCTTGTTGATCGGCTGTATCAACCAGGGTGGTTTCTGGAAACCGAATCGAAAATCGGCTGACCTCAATTCCGCAGGCTTCAATCCCAGCAATTTCCCTGCGAATAAACGTGCAGGTAGAATAGGGATGTTGATTCATCAGGTAGCCAATTTTCATGATTTCATATTGGTTAAGTTTGGCGGAAGCGCACTAACGTATCTAGCAAAGTATAAGACACTCTAAATACTGAAAACAAATTCAACAAAAACCAATAATTGAATGCCTAAAGATTTGAGTTTTTAAGACGACAATAACCCCCAATCGGCCAAGGAAACAACTCTTAGTTACACTGATGAAAATCCAGACTAAGACTCTCATATTCTTTCTCACTTAACTACTGGTCAAGATTTTCCAATGTCTATCAGAGCTGTTTTGGAACAGCTCCAGTCAAAATGGCGTCAGAGCATTTTTTGAGTGACCGTATAACCTTCACCAAGCCAACCCTGTTTTATCTGATTAACCTATGAACCGCAAACTATACTGGGCTGAAATTATTTTTGCAGTGATCGGATTTCTGTTTTATAGCGGAGCTACAATCGGAGGATTGAGGTTCGTGCTGCCACTTGGCCCAGTTAATTTATTGCTTCGCTATGGTTTGCTGGTGGGAAGTTTCATACTTTTATTATTGCGGTGGCGAGGCACTCTATTTACACTGCAAAAGTCGCTGCTGATTTGGCTACTGATTGGACTCATGTTTGCGTCTCTAATCTGGTCTATTAATCCTCAGGAAACTTTTACGCAATTGAGAGCAGATTTGTTGCCAATGATGCTTTTTAGCCTCTACTTTGCCAGTCGCTTTTCCTTGGATGAACAACTAGAGGTTGTCTCAATGGCGCTTGGCGCTGGGCTATTGATGAGCATTTTTTGTGCTGTGGTGGTGCCTAGCGTGGGTGTTCACCCTGCTGGCAGTGCTTTCGCTGGAGCATGGAAGGGAGTTTATATTGAAAAAAATGGATTTGGAGCAATTTCAGTCCTAACTGCAAATGTTCTATTTCTGAAAGCGATTTTTGCCAAAAAACATTATTTTAGGGCATGGTTTCCCTTTGGATTGGCAATGCTTGCAGTTCTCCGTTCCACCTCCAAAACCTCTCTAGCTTTGTCTTTTGTCACTCTGCTAATTATATTTTCAATTTATCACTTTAAATGGCAAGGAAAAAGGACAATTTTAATCTCAGATATTTTGATTCTGATTGTAGGTGGCGTGATTACCTACGCAATCAGTCAGTTTGACAATGTTTTTGGCTCTCTTTCAGGCAGAACTGATGTTTGGAGTTTTGCGCTGCATAGATTGGGCGAAGACTATTTCTGGTTCGGCTTTGGCAAAGGAGCATTTTTTAATACGCCAGCGATTATGGAATCGTTTAGATTTGAGTACCAGTACATGGTTAACCATGCTCACAACGGGTATTTAGAGACTCTTTTAGACATAGGCTTTGTTGGAGTAATTATATTTCTTATTTGCTTCGTCTTGATCTACAGCAAGTCTTTTCAGCTTGCCTATAAAGCAGATCGACCCAGTGAATTATTTCCAATCACACTCCTAAATTTTTTGCTGCTTCAGAACTTGTCCGAAAGCTATTTGACCTATCGAGCAAATATTGTCTGGGTTTTGTTTGTCAGCACTTGTTTATCTGTTAATAAATACACCTTTATTAAATCAAAAATCGCAGCTAGTAGGAGGTCGGACTACAATACTAGCACCTAATTATTTTGCTGATTATTTTGAAGCAACAAGCTTCTCAGGCGTTGAATTCCTTCTAATCAATCCGCGATCGCATAAGCCCAAAAAGCCAGAAAAAATCAATGCTTAATTCCTTTACAACAACCAAAGTAGGGCATTTGCCCAAACTTGCCAGAACTTTATTCTTGGGCACAGTCCTGGTGGTAGAAGTGGCCTGTAGCCGCTCGATTGCTCCAGCCAAACCATTGACCTATCAGCAAGCTGCCACTCCTAATCAGTCAACCCCAGCTAGCTCAACCAGCCCGCCTAAGAGCAGCGGCGGCATGTTTGCCTGGCGCAATGTCCCCTTGCAGGGAATGGGCTATGTGACGGGGATCGTGATTCACCCCGCTGCGCCCCATGATGTCTATATCCGCACGGATGTCGGTGGAGCCTACCGATTTGAACGGGCAAAAAGTCGTTGGCTTCCCCTCATGGACATGTTTGCTTCTAGGAGCGGGATTGGGGTTGAAAGTTTAGCCATTGATCCTCACCAACCGGGGCGGATCTACATCGTGATCGATTGGGCAAACTCAACCAAGGGGAATCCGCGAAATCCGATTTACACTTTTGCCGCCGAAGTTTTCCAATCTTCAGATCGGGGGGGGAGCTGGCAACCGCTGGGATTTGGGGCCAAGAATGTTTATGTCTCCCCAAACGGTGCTTACCGGATGTCCACCGGCGAAAGACTTGTGGTTGATCCGAATCAGGCAGGACTGCTGTTTTTTGCATCCCGGCGAGATGGACTTTGGCGCTATGACCAATCTTGGCAGCGGGTGGCCGGTGGACTGCCCGATCCGAAAACTTTCCCCAATTTTGCCAATAAGCAGGGTAAACCGAGGGGCGACTTGCCAGGCTTTACTTTTTTAGTGTTTGACCCACGATCGGCCAAAAGCAGCGGTCCCACCCAGACGCTCTACCTCGGAATCCATGCGGTTGGCTCTGCCGCTGGGGGCGTCTGGAAAAGTCAGAATGGTGGGCGATCGTGGGCCAATATTGGCGGAGCTGCGAATCCACTCCGGGGGGTGGTGGCCAGTGATGGCACCCTCTACGCTGCGTTTGGAACCAATGGCGACAAGGCCGGTGGCAGCCTGCGCAAACTCAAAAATGGCGTTTGGAGCGACATCACGCCTGAAAAACGGCGCAATTTCAACGGAATCACTGTCCAACCGAATCAGCCAACCACTGTCATGAGCATCTCAGGAAATCGGGTTTACCGCTCCACTGATGGCGGCATCAACTGGACAACCCAAAAGATGGCGATGAAGGCTGATCAGAATCCTACCGCCCCAAAATACTATACCGAAGCCTCTGTTTCTGCTGGCGCATCCACGATCTTAATTGACCCCGCTAATGCTAAGCAGGCCTGGTGGACAAATGGCTACGGGGTTGCCCGCACTGATGATGTGGCAGCGCAGACTCCGTTCTGGGGCTGGCAGATGCAAAATCTGGAGGAAATGGTGGCCAAGGTTCTGCGCGTTCCACCCAAACTAGGTGGAGCTGACCTGCTGGCAAATGTTGGAGATATGATGGGCTTTCGGATTGAAAGTCGGAACCGAGTCCCTAACTCCACCTATAATCCAGTCGGAATTCCAGTGAATCCTGCCTTTAAGTGGGCCATGCCCCAAACCTGGAAGACCTACCCTTCTCCTTTCCCTCACGTCGCCATGGGGACGGGGCTTGACTATGCATACAAAAAGCCTGATTATGCTGCTTTTGTGGGCTGGCATCAATGGCAGTATTGGCCAGTCTACGGCTACACCAGTGACAATGGACGAAGCTGGCGGGCCTTTAACTCAGTCCCGAAACTCCACTGGGACAAGAAAAAACAGCAGTATGTAGAAAAGACGCCGCTGGGCGGACAGATTGCCATGTCCCCAATTGATCCGAAGAACATGGTTTGGACGCCAACCCGCAGCGTTGATCCTCACTTCACTAAAGACGCAGGACTAACTTGGCAACCCTGCAAGCTGGCCAATGGTCGCCCACTTCCAAATGCCTGGGCCAACTCCATCTCTCCCTGGGTGACGCCCTTTCTCTTAGCTGCCGATCGCGCTGATCCCAAAGGACAAACCTTCTATTATTTCAATGGCAATACCTTTTACATCAGCAAAGATGGCGGAGCCACCTGGAATCTAGGCGCTTCCGGCGGTTTCCCACCATGGATTGTCTCGCCAGCGGTTGTGGTCAATCCCACTCAGCCAGGAGAGATCTGGATTAGTTTCGCCCGGAACCGTAATGCTGTCAAGGCAAATAAGCTCTTCCGCTCGGTTGATGGCGGAAAGAGCTTTCAGCCCCTAGAAACAGTTAAGAGCGCTGAAATAATCACCTTTGGCCGGGGTTTGTCGGCAACCCAGCCATTTGTTTATATTTTTGGCCAGATTGGTAAAGCTAGCCAAAATGCAATTTATAAATCTGAGGACATGGGGAAAACCTGGAAGCAAATTAGCAATCCGCAAGTGCAACAGTTCCCTGGCATAACCTATATGGAAGGAGATATGCGTACCCCTAATTTGGTTTACGTCAGCCTTGGGGGAAGAGGGATTATGGTCGGTGAGTTACGCTAGGTTCTCACCCACCAGCCAAAACTTGCCGTTAGTGGTGAAGGTAATGATTTTGGGTAGTTTGAACAAAGCCCAGATCACCCAAAATCATGACAAATTTAGGACAACCGCTTTTTTTCAGGGTCTTTTTCAAGCATAAAAACAGTATTATCGTATCCTCCGTTTAAGAATCCTAAGGATAAATTAGCTGCTATCATTATGAATGCTTCGATGAAAGGCTTGACAGGGCGAGGATAGTATGCGCGCTCACCATAGATTGCTGTAATGGTAAAACCATTTTGCTCACAAAATATACTAAGTCCATTACGAGATAGTAGGTCAGTATAAAAGGTTGGAAATGGTCCGAAACCAGGTTTCCCTGCACTTGAGTTACCAAATATATACTTGAAGGCCCATACATGAAACCAGTGTGGAGTAAAGTTTGTGATAAAACCTCGAACAGATCTGGGGTCGGGAACTCGTAGGACTAAAAGACCGCCTTGTTTCAACCACGTATAAAAGTTTTTCAAAACCGCATCTGACTCTTTTATATGTTCAAGAACATATGCACAGTAAATTACATCATATTTTTCCTTAGGTAGCTCAACGTGTCGCAGATCACCCTCTACTATTTCATCAAGATCATGCTGGATATTTTTCCTCATTTCTAGAGCATCTCTATCAATATCTAATCCCGTAATATGATATGGAATATCTTTTAAATTAAACCACCAACGCTGTCCACATCCCGCTTCTAAGATATTTAATGAAATCCCAGCACTCGACTTATTCCTAATAGAATTCTCAATAATTTTAGAGATTTCTTGGCAAGAAGCTATTTTTTTGATCGGAAGTTTAATCATTGTCATGGCTCCGCTAGTAGTAATGGTATTCAAGTAAGGATTTTGAGCAGCGTGAACTTGTCCCATGTTGCTCAAAATCCTCTTACATCTTTAGGGCAACAGTAGTTATTCCCTATTAAATTAGTAATCCAGAAAAGCAACAGTATATCAAATGTATCAATGGGAAGAATTTACAACCCAAAGGAAGCCATTCTGAGGGGTAATTACCTCCATTTTAAAATGAGAAAGATGGAGAAAACAAATTACTGTAAAGGGAAAGCTGAAGAGAACACATTTTAGAAAGTGATAGTAGCAGAGATTCCAAAGGTAACGCAAGTCCAGATATCAATTTTACTGCTTTGGTTGAGGAGCAAGAAGTGAGAGAAAAGGGTGAGAAATCATTACAATCCTCCAAGAACGACCTTCTACTCCATACATTTGAATTTTCCCGTTAAGATAATCCCTAACCAGACAAGTTAATTGTCGTTCTACACTCAAAATCCTGACTTAAATACCACCTATTGTTCAACAAGGTTGCCCTGATTGGGAAAGAAATTATGGTCGGTGAGTTGCGCTAAGTCCTCATTCGTTTGCCAAAACTTGTCTTAAATTGAGCGCAATCACTTCAGCGCTGCGTTTGTGGCTGAATTTTGCAATGATTTTTCTTCGGGCAGCCTGGCTGAGGGCGATCGCTAAATTACTCTCTTTCAGCACTTTTTCAATCGTGTTCGCCAAAGATTCTGGATCTTTGGGAGCAACCATGAGACCATCCACTCCCTGGTCAATCAGTTCAGCGTTGCCACCCACTTGTGTAACGACAACTGGCAGCTCCATTGCCATTGCTTCCATCACTGCCACTGGAACCCCTTCATTCAGGCTAGCCAAGGCGAAAATATGTGCTTCCTCTAGTCCCTGACGGATTTGGTCTTCCGAAACGGCGCCCATCAACTCAACGGATTCTGATAAGCCCTGCTCGCGAATCAATTCCGCCAACTCTTGGTGGTAGCCATTTCCCCCCTGCTCATCTTCGCCAGCAATTTGCAACTTTACTTTGATGCCCCGCTGTTGGAGCAGGATCATCGCTTGGAGTAAATACTTGTGTCCTTTGATCAGATTGAGTCGCCCACAGCTAAAAATTCGGCAAGTTTGAGCGGGCGACCAGGGTTGATAAGTCGTTTGTCGCTGAAAAATCTCAAGATTAACCCCCATCGGGGCCACTTCGAGCTGGTCTGGTAGAGAACCCGCTAAGGTTAGCTTGGTTGAATCCAGCAATTTCTGAGAGATCACAACCGCAAACAGAGCATGCCGCCATTTCTCGGCTTGATTTGACCCGTAAAGTTCCAGGGTTGGCCCGTGCAGGGTGAGGCTGTAGGTCAAACCAAAAAGCTGAGCAGCCAGCAGCGCAATATTGGCTGATTCAGCGCAGGAATGAACATGAATGTGAGTAAACTTCTTGCGCGCTGCGATCGCACTTAGCTTGGCAGCAACCGGGGCCATGGCCAGCAACTTGAATTTTTGGGCCAGAGATAATTCTTTGGCTGCAGCGATAGTTGTCAAGCAGCGCAGCCATCCCCTTGGCCCAGCTTGCAGGAGTGCGATCGCGGAGGTTGAAAAATCGGCGATCGAAAACGGCACCAGATAACTGGTTTGCAGGATAGCCTGATCTGACCATGCATGGGATGAAATACCACGATGCGGTAACCGAGTCGAAATCAAATCTGCGCTAACACCTAGCTCAGCTAACGCCTGGCGCTCCTTCCAAAAGAAGTTGTGTGTCTGTCCTGGAAACTCAGGGATCAGATAGCCAATTTTTATCTCCATATATAATTATTGATTCATGACAAAAAGCAGGAATTATTCATGGCATCATCCTTAATCTGGCTTGAATGCTTTCTGTCTTTAATGCTTGATCAGTTGTTGCAACTTCAGTCGGGAATTCCTGCTGGCTCTCGACTCTTACATGGCTGATTTTGAGGTTGCCAAAAACTTGGCTTGCTGCCTTGCTTAGTTTTGACCCATTCGTATATCTCCAGCATTTTGAGGGCTTTTTGATCCCAAGTAAAGTATTGCATCGCATAGGCATATGCTTGCGAAGAGAATGAGTCAATCTGGGCTGGGTTGAGGATTAGCTTCTCTAGTTTGGTCGTAAATTCATCCGCAATGGCTGCCAAATTCCCCAGGTTGACTTTTTCGCCTTTGCCATTCTGAGTCAACTCGCCTGGCGCGCCATAGTTAACGACAATACAAGCCATGCCGCAGGCCATTGCTTCAATTACAACGCCTGCCCCTAGCTCGCGAATCGAAGGAAAGGCAAAAATTTCTGCGTTTCGCATTAACTCTCCGACTTCTGCTTGCGACTTTTGCCCCACCAGTTTCACGCATTGCTCTAGGTTGTGCGTTTGAATCAGAGCTTCTAAACGAGGTCGCTCCGGGCCTTCGCCAACGATGATCAGTTGATGCTGCTGCAAAATTGAACTAGCAGCAAAGGCCCGGACAACGACCTCTGGGAGTTTGTAAGGAACCAATCGCCCGACGAATAAAACAGTCAGGCGCTGATTTGGCTGCCGCTCAACTCGCTGAAATAGCTCTGGGTCGATGCCGATTTCGGGAAAGTCGATCAGCTTATCAATCGCAGAGGGAGGCAGATCGGCAGCCGTATGACTAAATGCGGTCAGAATGCAAGCGGAGCGTTGATAAGTCGAGCGATAAAAGGGCAAGAACTTGTAGGCAGCGCGCAACTGGCTCAACAATTCGCGCTCCCGAACCTGTTCATCTCTAAATTGTTTGGGCCAGGGTAGATTTCCGTTTAACGGCCCCAAGACAAACGGGACTGGACTCCGGCTGGCGATCAGGCTAGGTAGAGTTGGAGTCATCGGTGTTACCCGATGGACAATATCAAAGCAACCAGCTTGGAGTTCCCGACGAAAATGTCGCCACGCCTCCCATTCAAAAGCGAGATAGCTGGGATAATTCATCGCAATTTGAGTTGTCCAAGCCTTGTTGCTACCGCCGCGGAGAAGTCCAGCCAGTTTATAGAGCGGAGCCGCTACTTTTTCGGTATCTAAGTAAACAACCTTAGCCTTACCAAATCCCGCTTTTTCAATGTTTGACTGATTGCGAATCTGAGTGGCAACAGTTACTTCAGCATAATCAGCGATCGCGCGGGCAAATTTGTATCCAACAACGGGTAATGACGGCCAACAGGGGTTACAGTCATCTGCAAGAATTAAAACTCGCATGGGTTATATTGCCAGCCTTGTGCTGGTGAGTAATTGGGAACATTTCAACAATCAAAACAATTCTCAAACGTCTAATCTGAGATGGAAGCCAGAAGATCTCAGAGCAATCACAGTATTTCCTCAGATCCTAAAATTTGGAATCTGAAAACCCCCAGGTAATTTATAGCACTACTATATAGTTATTGATAGTCTTACTTTAGGATTCTCCTCCTAAAAACCTAAAAACCCTCTTCCAGCAAAGGTTTTAGCCTCAAAAGCAGTTGAGAAATCACAAGAAGAACCCACAAGCTTTCTCAAAACCCAAAAAAATTCTCAAACGCTTATTTTTGGGTGGTATCCAAAGGGGAGCCGATAAATACCAATCAATAAACCCATTCTGGCAAACCAGCTCATACTCAAGTTCCTCAAAGCTAAAAGGGTTTTTTAACCTGTGCTACCAGTAGCCAAACCTGCTTCTAAACTTAATTTCAAAGTTGGCTTGAGTAAAAACCACAAAATCTGCCATAAAAGCAACAACCGAGAAGGGGAGGCGAACAAACTTGCTTTTCAAAGTATGCTGCTGGAGCTGTTTAAACCGTCTGAAAAGCATCGAAGAAGGAATCACTACCCAACCTCTAGCAGCAACTCTATCCTCAAGAAAAGCTTTAAACCATAAAGGATTCGTTTGGTATCTCTGCTCAAGAACGCTGGCTGCATCTGCTTGAGGATGACAAATTGACCATAAATCTTCAAAAAGCCAGAAGTTAAAAATGCTGCCAATCACAATTCGCCTTTCATGTCTGAGTAAAGCAGGAATAGATGTGTAAGCTTCAAAGATATGATACGCATTTTCCGTGCATTTTACTCTTGTCGGTATGGTTGGGCAGGTAAAATAGTTTGTGGTCAGCATTGCGTTTAAAAATCCATCTTCAACCGATAATCCAACCGGCATCCATATTTTTCTCAAAACGGCTGAGCGTCCGCAATATAACTGACCACAAATCCGCCCATCCCCGGTAGAAGAAGCTTGCAAAGACAGCTTCTCCAAGTAGTTTTTTTGTTGCTTTAAAGCGACATCTTTAACGGGAGTATCAGTTGCAACCCAAGCTTCTGGAGTAGTCTCAAGCGTAGATAGCATCAAACTCATCGTTTCCGCTTGCACAAGCTGGATATCAGCATCCATTAAAAACAAATACTTTGCATCTTGATCAGAAAAATCGTGAATATATGAATTCCAGGCATTGCTTTTGCCAGCTTGCGCGATCGCTCGCACTTCATAGGCAATGGGTACCATTAAATTTGTCTCTAGTTGCTCAAAAAAAGAGTGAGCAATTTGCTCAGTTGCATCGCTGCATCCGTTCGGCACCACCACGATTTGAATCCAATCGATGTTGAATTTCTGGGGATGAACAGGTTGAAATAAGGTTTGCCGAAATAGGGACGCTAAAGTTTGCTCAATTTTCGATGCTTCGTTGTAGGCAAGGATGCCAATACTAATCTTCATGGATGTCTTGATGGGTAATTGGCCAGAGTGTTGATCTTTCAATTGGCTGGGAACAAACAATCTAAAGCTCAATTCTTCCGTTATCCTCAAAACGGGCATACTTCCATTAGACGGTCAAGGTCAATTTTTAGTTCATGTTCCTGGCATAAATCATAAAGTTGTTGAGCTGCTGCTATTTGACTGCCTAGAGCCTGTAAGTTTGTTTTTTCAAGCTCAGGTAAGCCAATCGATGCATAGTAGTCTTTGAATTTAAAGTCTTTGCCGGGTATTTTATCGGAAATCCCGATCCAGCCAGAAGGGATATTGTAGGCATCAGATAAAATTAGCCCGTGCAAGGAGCTAGAGGCAATTCTCTCGCAACTGCAAACTAGGTCAACTAATTTATCAATGCTCGTTTTGATGTCTATGAACAGAACTTCTGGGCTTTCCATAAACTGCTTGAGAATGGGATCGTTCCGTTCTAAATGGTGGGGAATAATCCCTAATTTGTAGCGTTTTTTGACCTTTGGCTGATAGTAACGCGGCCAGAGTAGGGCTGGATCGCCATAGATGTCTGGGCACTCAACCCCCATCGATCGACTATGGTCTGCGCTGAGTGGGCCGCGGACGGCCAGAATTTTTTTAGGAGGCTGTCTAAATTGATTGTAGTTAGAAGTGAACCCAGCCCCCCAAATCACCGTTTGGCAATCTGCATACTGCATGACGCTGCCAATCACCATATAGAGCGTTCTGTCCTCTGGATCTTGGGCTAGAGGCTCTAATAGCCTTAAATTAATGTCAACTCCTTTTGCTTTTGCCTTAGATAGTTTTTCAATCAGAACTGGATTTAAGGCATCTCCCCAATTCTTAGTATCGAACCACAAAAATTCTAGGTGTTTACTCCAAACAGTTGACCACAAAGGCGATAAGGCGATATCCTTGCCCCTTAAAACCCAATTCCTGGCAAATGCGCGTACTTTTGACATAATGTTTTAAAATTAATGTCTTAGAACTATCTTGCTTGGATTAACTCTTGTTGATCACTTCCTTGAAGCTGCTTTTGGGCTGAGTTAATTTTTTGCCCCAAGCAATCCAATGACTTTCATAGTAGTAGGTCGATAAGTGCGCTAAGCCAAACGTTAGGGCAAAGGAAAGCGGTCGCTTAGCATACACAATTAGCTTATCCCCCGACCCTAGCCAACCATAATACGTGATTGGGTGAATTACGTACAGCGCGTAGGATATTTCACCAATATAAGCAAGCATCCGTGTGTTGAGTAGTTTGAGCAGCCAAGACTTATTTGGATGCAATGTCGAGCCAACCAATAAAACCGCAAAGTATGGGCGGAAGTACCTGACAACACCACTGGCAGGATGGCAAGAAATTAAAAGCAGCACTAAGCATAGATAGGGGTTTAGCCTTTTGATCATCTGTAAGAGTGGAGTCCCCAATCGACCTTCATTGATCAGCGCTAAACATGCCCCAACTAAAATTTCATCTACTCGGGCATAGGTAGCAATTGAAACGGGCTGCCCGTGCAGAATTCTAAATCCAGTTACTACGAGGCAGAAAGCTGGCAGCAATAGCAGTCCGCGCTGTCGGAATAGTCCAAACAGGAATGCAATAAACAGATAGAACTGCATTTCGACGCAGAGACTCCAGAAGTGAGCAGTCAGAGGAGTGATCCAGGTTGTATCTAGGTTGGCATAAAAAAGAAAGTTAGCCAGGTAGGCGCCAAAGGGGGCTGCCTGAAGCGGGAGGGCGATGATCAGAAATGCCCATGCTAAGGGAAGAATCCGAAAAAAGCGGCGAATTAAGAAATCCCGAACATTTGCGCGATGGATCAGGGTACTTGTGATTAGGAAACCTGAGAGCGCAAAGAATAAACTCATGCCCAACAAAGCAAATGTAATGTTAAGTTGCCATGACTTGAGACCCAACGGGAGCATGTGAGCTGCTAACACACAAAGAATACTGATCCCTCGCCAACCATCTAAAGCTGGATAGCGTGGTAGACGATGAGACGGCAACGATTGGGGTGTATCCATACTGATCGGGCTGGCTTCAAGGATTAGATTTGATTTTGGTGTATGGTTCAGCGAAAATTGCAGGGCAATAAGACTGGCTGATGACCCAGGCTGACCGTTCTTGGCGATCGCGCAATTGATCCAACTACTCGCCAAGAACTGGAGCTGAAATTTATTTTACGATCCAGAACTGAAATTAATAAAGCTCATGATATGTCTCTTCTGGTTGAATTCCAGTTTTTCTGAGCATTAAACATCGACATCAGGTAAAGCGGAATTTTCCAGAGAATATAGAGCGGAACAGCAATCAATTTAATCAACGGCAACTCCGCTCGCCCAAATTTAGCCCAACCCAGAATAATTGACAAGCCAAGAAATAAACCCGTTAAAAGCAGCAGAAAGATGGGTAGCCATAGTGCCATCACCGAGCGGGCTAGGAGACTAAGCAGGGTCATACCTAGCCAGAGCAGAACCAGCAGCGCTAGAGGCGGAATCCAAAGTTCCAACCCCAGGGCAAACAAATCAGGTCGCCCTTGCTGAAAGGCGGTTTGCAGCAGCTTGGGAAGATAGGTCTTCATGACTTGGAGATGACCGTGTTCCCAGCGAGTTCGCTGTCCTTTCGCAACCTGCTGATCTTGAGGAAGCTGGCTCAGCACAAGCGCCTCAGGACAGAATTGGGGGGGGTAACCGGCGATCGCCAAGTCAAGGCCCAATTTCATATCTTCCACAATGTGTCCGCTGGCCAAATCAACCGAGCAAATGACTGGCCAAGGAAAAGCCATTCCGGTTCCGGTCAGTAAACAGGCTAATCCTAACTTATGCAGCCCCAATGGGCGAACCCAATTTTTGACCTTAAACGCAAAGGCTGAAATCAAGTCTTTTTGACTGGGCTGGGCAGGTTGATCTAGCAAATAAATCGCTTGGATCGGTCTTTGGACGGCGAAGGCTTGTTGAGCCAACACGGGCAAAGCCCCAGATTGAACTTGGCAATCAGCATCCACCATCACGACAACGTCCGGCGGTTGCTGGCTGAGATGGCGGAGTCCAAAATCTAGCGCGTAGCCCTTTCCCCGATGGTTGGGATCATGACGTGCAATCACTGTTGCTCCCATTGCAGCGGCGATCGCGGCGGTTTGATCCTCGCAGTTGTCGGCAACAACCACGACCTGATCGGTTGCCTTAACCTGCTTGAGCAAAGACTGTAGCGTTGACTCGATCACCAGTGCTTCATTATGGGCAGGCATTAAGACAGCGACTTTGATCTGCTGCCAATCAACGTCTCGCTTGCTGGGGCGATCGGGCAAAAATACGGCTGAGCATGATTCAACCAGTAAAACAATTGTCGGGATCAAAAGGGCGATCGCAAGCAGCGACAGGAAAATCTGGGTCAGAAATGCTAAAGGTATTTCAGCTAACATTATTTGCGATTCATCTTATTGAGTAGAAGATCCAGATTTGGATCATCAACCACAGGCTCATTCAGCGGCACTTTTAGCCCGTAAGGATAAGGTCTCAACCGCCCATAGGACTTGTGTTCTTGATGTTGGCTATCGGTATCCACTGCATTAGCCACTAAACCCAGTATCTGAGAGTCGGAGGTTGCAAGCATTGTCTTAGCCGTAATCGCTTCCGCCGAAGTCACCAAGCGCGGGCGAACGACCATCAGGATTCCATCCGCCGCTTTACCCAGAACTATCGCATCCACAGCTCCTTGCAGCGGAGGAGTGTCAATAATCACATATTCATACTCTTGTAAAAAGGAATCAATTACCGTGAACATTGCATCTGAATCAATCAGAGCTAAAGGGTTGGGGGGCATCACCCCTGCCGCCAAAACAGTCAAATTGGGTAAAACCTGTTTGAACGAATGCTTTAGGTCTCCCGCACCAAACAGAACATGGCTAAATCCGATTGGGTCAGTTAAATTCCAGAGCCGATGCTGAGAGGGATTTCTCAGGTCTGCATCGACTAGCAGCACCCGCCGTCCCGATTGAGCAAGGCTAGCGGCCAAGTTTGCAGCCACCTCAGACTTACCCTCTCCAGGCACTGAGCTTGTGACAACAATTGCTCTCAACTTTTTGTCGGAACGCAGAAATCGCAGGTTAGCCTGCAAGATTTCATAGGCTGCACCGACGGGTGACTGCGGATCGTGTAGTGTAATGATCCGAGTTGAAAATTGGTCAACGTAAGAAGAAAGCATCTTCAACGCTTTTTTGTCTGGAGACTTGAACTGGGGAACCACCCCCAGCAGCTTGAAGCCAAAGAGAGCCTCAGCGTCTTTAACCGTCTTGATTGATTTATCAAGAATGTCGAGTAAGAAAGCTGTCGCAACCCCCATTAAAGCACCAACAACCAAACCCGCCGCCAGTAACCTCAAGTTACCTGAGCCAAGTGCTTTAGTCGGTTCAAAGGCTTTTTCCAAAATTCGAGCATTGCCAACATCCTGATTTTCGGCTAGCTCAGTTTCCTTACTTTTGGCTAACAACGTTTCATAGTTGGTTTGGGCCGCTTTCAATCGCTGCTCTAGGAGTTGCTGATTTTTTTCCAATTCAGGAAACCGATTCAGCCGTCGCGAGTAGTCTTGCCGCGATCGCTGCAATGCTTGGAGCTGCTTCTGAGCCGCCAACCGACTAGCCTCCGCAGTTGCCAGATTTTCTGCCAGTTGCTGCTTAAGTCCGCCAATTTGCAGGTCGCCTGGTGCAACTGCGCTTGAACCAACAACCTGCTGAATTCGATTCCTCAGAATCGCTCTCAGATTGTCTGCTTGACCTTTCAAATCAACAATAATTGGACTCTTGTCGGTGTAAAGTTCACTTTGTCCAGCCAATTGATACTCTACTTTTTGCAGTTCGGTCAGAGCATTTTGCACCCCAGGGGTTTGGCTCAAGGTGCTCAGCTTAATTGCTTGGGACGGAGAAAGACCCAACTGCTGTTGTAGTTCGTTAGACTGCGCCGTAAAGCTCGCCAGTTCAGACTCCGTCAATTGAACCTGTTCGTCAGCCGTTTTCATCAAATCAACTGCCGCATCCATTTCTGGCTCTAGGGAAGCAATCCTATAGCGCTCTTTAAACTGACTCAATGCTTCTGCTGCTTTGCGGAGGGCTAATTCGGCTTGAGGTAACTGAACGTTGATAAAAGCTTTGGCACTCGTAGCGTCCCCCCGATTACCCGAAATGTTGCTCTTAAGATAAGCACTCATCAGGTAATTAACGACATTAGCAGCTAGCTTTGGATCCTGAGATTTATAGCCAATCTGGAGAACGTCTGTGCCAGGGACTGATTTGACCGACAGTGGGCGGACAAAATCTTCAGGAGCAATTAATTCACCAGCGGCATTTCTAATATTCAGGGCACTGATCGTTTCCTGGAGTAACGGCGATGACTTCAAAACCTCTGCTTGCGTTTGCAGATAAGATGCAAGCGGGCTATCCTTACCACCCGTCTGAACGTCTAAAGCATTGAATTCCTGACCGACACCCGTCAGGGCAGAAGTAGGATTACTCCGTTGAAAGAGCAGCTTGCCTTCAGCTTCATAGCCAGGTTTCTTGGAAAAGGAGACATAAACCGCTGCCGAAGCAAAAAGTATAAGGACAGCAGTTGCAGGCAACCAACGCCTTTTCAAGACTAGCCAGTAGCCTTGAGGATCAATTTCCTCAATGTATTCCCTATGCTTTATCGGGCTTTGGTTCTCCAAAATCTGCCTTGCTCCCAATAAGGTAAAGATTTTCTGCCTTTATAGTAGCCCAAAAGTTTGAATTTGCTGACGAGATAATTAGGCTAAGAATATCGATCGATTTAGCCTGAGCGATCAGCCTCAAATACATGAATACTAATTAATTGAATCATTTGATACTACTGTCGTACCGCTGATAAATCTGACTTCCAATTTTTGACCAGTCGAATTGCTGGGCTAAATGATAACTCTGGGCAGACATTTGTTCCCATTGCCCGCATGGTGTGCTTAAAGCGTAGGTTAAACTCGTCACCGAGTCTTGTCATAGTGACAATCTCATTCCACATCAGTGAATCCTACTGGTGCAACAACGCCGTTTAGAGCCTTTTCATAAACCTGCCTGGTTTGAGAAGCAATTCGATCCCAGTTCAGACGCTGCTCAGCAAACAAACGGGCAGACTTTTCACGCTTAATGCATTCCTGTGGATCATCTACCAAACTCAGAATAGAGTCCACTAATCCCTCAACATCTCCAATAGGTAACAGAGATGCAAATGTGTCTTCTGTGTAGTCTGGGATGCCACCGACGTGATTAGAAATAATCGGTAGGCCACAGGAAATTGCTTCCAGAAGCGCGTTGTTAGCTGTGCAATCGAGTAGCGGTAAAAACAACAGAGTGGCTTGACGGTACAAATCGCGGAGTTGTTCGTCTGAAATACCAGAATGCCAGGTTACTTGAGAATGCCGAGCAATGCGGTAGAAAAAAGGATCATTACGCTTGCTGATGGGTACAACTAGGTCAAATTGAATACAAGGATTTTTTTCTAAAACCTTGTCAATTGCGCAAGCAAGAGTTTGGAGATCTCGTAGCCAAGTCCCACAAAATACGCAACGAGGGTGTTTGTGATGTTTGAATGAAATTGTCTCTTTTGCTGGAGGACAGAAAAAGTCAAGATCGACACCGTGGGGAATAAAATGGACATGGCCGGGAAGATACTGCTCGAAGTAGGAAGCATCCTGGCTGCTGAGGACAATCACTTCATCTAAGGAGGAAATCAACTCTGGTTGATGACGCTGTAATCGCCATAAACCGGCAGGCTGGTGGACGGTTGCCACCAATTTGAAGGATAGACGCTGTTTCCATAATGGCAATATGCCAATGTTTCGCTCAGCATAGATAGCATGTACGAGATTGTACTGAGAACTGAAGCATCGCCATAGCGCCTCCAGTTCCAATCGGGTTCCACTCTCATCATAGGTTGAACTCCATTTTTTCTTTCCTGCAAGATAAGATAGGAGACGACGAGTCAGCCTTGGTAAAGGCTGACCGTTTTTAAATATACTCGCATGGCATCCTGGCATGGAATCAGCAAGGGCATCACAAACCCTTTCATAGCCGCTATGTTTTCCCATCCAAGGGAAATTCTCTTGTAGCCAAAGTAATTTTATTTGATTGTTAATCATTATAATTTATTGATTATTATCAATCATTTCTTAAGACTTATGCTAAGTTAAAATGTGCATATTTGTCAATAATTTAAGACATCTTAGAATCAATTACTTTGCAATACAATAAGCATTTTTGGCAAGTTCTCACTCTTCTACTTATCCGAAAGTGTTTTGATGATTGAATGAGCAAATTCATCAGATGTGTTGGCTATTAAAAAAAGCTTTTCTAGGGCCATCCTCGAATCCTTCTGCTCAAATCGAAGTCGTTACTAGCAACTTAAAATCACCCAAAGCTTTATTACTTAGAATTATCAAACCCGTAGCGTAGTGAACCGGATTTATGACAAAAATCTGCTAGAGTAAAAGTCTCCGCTAAAGTTTATAATCGATTTAATTTTAAACCTCCTTTGAATTCCTCAACAACTCTACAATTTCGAATACGTTTGAATAAGTTCAACGTTGAGTTTGTCTAGGTTGTGATGCTCCTCGACAAATCGTCGTCCTTCTCTGCCCAATGTCTCCGATATTTCAGGGTGGTCAATCAGATATTGAAGTCTTTCAGCTAATGCTTCGACATTTTTTTCGGGAACGAGAAAACCCGATTCCCCATTCTTGACCAATTCGGGGATCCCACTATGCACTGTGCTAAGTATCGGTAAACCTATAGCCATTGCTTCCATAATCGCCACTGGAATCCCTTCCTTGTCGCCATCAGCACTTGTAACGCTAGGGGACAGGAAAATGTCTGTATTGTACCTTAAGGCAGTTATGTCTTCTCGCGTTTTCCATCCCAATAGTTTCACCTTTTCGTTAATTGCTAGGTCGTCGATCAGATTCTGAAGATTTTCTCTGAGGGTACCTTCCCCGGCAATTAAATACTCGATGTCGTAACCCAGATCCAGCAATTTAGCCACTGCCAAAATTCCATATTCGATCCCTTTCTTTTCTTCAAGCCTAGCGACTGATAGTATCCGGGCTTTATTTTCTGACCTGAGTTTTTTCAATTCTGGACTTAGCTGATTGATATCTATGCCCATTCGGTGAACAATGGTTCGATTTGGGTTAGATCCCAATTTCAGGAGCGTTTGATGAATCAAATCGGAGACGGCAATAATAAGATCTCCCTGAGCAAAAAGCTTGTTGTATAGATTTGGCCCATACTTTTGAATTTCTCTAGAGATATCGGCACCATGAAAGAACGTAACAATTTTTGCATCGGTCACCCCCAGATCCTTGAGAAGAATTCCTTTTCGACCCTCCCAACCGAAATTACAAACGATAATATCAAATGGTTCGTTTTGTAGAATAAAAGCGGCTAAATATAGGATATTGAGGTTTGTTGCTTCTTTCCTGTACTTGAATAAGTTGAGCGATTTTAGAATTGCGATCGGATTTTTGGGAAGGCTTAAGGCTATGAGTCGAATTCCTTGAGCGTTACGCAGTAATGGGCTGGACGGAATAGAAAAGGCACGACTAAGTAGCCTATATTTTTCTACGTCTAAATGATTTTGAGGTTGACGAATAAGATTAGAGGTAAAGATTTGAACACTATGACCATTGTCTAGGAGGGCCTTCATCTGGTCAAGGATAAAGGTTTCCGATAGTGTAGGGAAGGAGGTAACAAGGAATGCAATATTCATATTTTGGCGAGTTAAAAAACGACAAGCTTTGATCAGACTGATGGAAGCATAATAAATTTATAATAAAAAATGATTAATGACAAAGTCTCCTTGATTCAGTAGCTTGATTGAACCCAGAAAGAAACACCTTCAGATGTGGTTGAATCTCAAACTTGATGAGACTATCCGCAGAACATATAAAATTTATTTAAACGTCAATATTATTACTACGATGTACTGCTATAAGCCTGCTCAATCTGTCCTTACAGATGGGCTAATTCGCAACTATTCTAGTAAAAAGAAACGCCATGGCGGATGCCCCTGCATAAGCTGCTGTTGGTGGGTGCGGGGATAAACAAATCACTAGGCGTTAATCTTGTAGCAAGATGTTTAATCTGCTGGTTGGTGTTAAATCCGTACCTGAAACCAAGATGCTTTGCTTGAAAAAAGGTTTGAAAATTTGGAGCCAATAATAGCAGTCTCAAAACAATCGTGAGATTTGAATAGGTTGTGAGGGGCGCACTCATAGAGTCGGCCCTCACAACCTATTGGGAATCGCTATAGGTGAATAACTCAAATCAGCGATCTTTACTGATTTCTGATCGGGTACAGCAGCTAGAGTAGTAATCTAATTCTGGAGTACCCTTGACGCACCAATAAACTGCGAAGACCACAGCTAGCGATCGCTAGCGCTCTGGGCAAAATCTTTGGGACGATATTGCGATACTCGCTCAGACCAAGGATTACGATAAAGGTTGAGCTTCTGCTTTAAGAACAAAAGTAAGCAAGGAAGATCGTCAACAATGTAACGTTTCCATAGTCGGTTACGGTCTTGAGAGATCCGATAGAGCCACTCCAAACCTACCTCACTCATCCATTTAGGCGAGCGCCTAACATGACCTGCTTCAAAATCCAGGGTTGCGCCAACTGCCAGAATCGTCTTAACTCTTCTCAATTGGCTCTGATACTTATAGACCCACTTCTCTTGTTTCGGTGCACCGACCCCGATCGCTAAAACAGTTGCGCCGGATTGGTTAATCAGGTTAACAATCTCGCGGCACTCTGCTTCATCTTTCTCGAATCCAAAGGATGGGGAGTGAGCAGCGACCACAATTTCACGACCAATTTTGCGGTTGATTCTCTCCTGTGCCTTGAGGGCAACACCCGGTGCAGCGCCAAGCAAAAACATCTTAACTGAGTCGTCGTCTCTGTAATATTCACAGAAGTCGGGGAAAAAGTCTGAACCCGATATTTTTTCCTGAAACGGCATGCCTAGCAGCTTGGAAACAAACAACAATATCTGACTATCACAAACGCGATAGCTCGCAGCTTGATAGGCAATGTAGAACTCCTCATCCGCCTGGAGTTTGGAAAGGTGATCTAGATTGGCTGTGAAGACGACTCCACCCTTACACAAGGCTTTCAGGAGTTGGAGTTTTGAGATGTTATGAATATCTAGGTTCAACAGTTTAACAGTTTTCACAGATGGATTCCCCCTGTAAAGAGGCGATCGAGAAAGCGATCGCAGTTGCGTAAAACCAAAGTCAACAGAGGATACCAATGAACAAATTGGGACATTTATGAAACCCGGAATTACTTACTGAACTGAGCGACTTTGTCAAGGTTCAGCAATGTTCTTTAACAAGGTACGATAATACAGTACTTTAAAGTGTGTTGCACGATTCAAAAAATGGTCAGAAAGTTTTATGGTCAGCTTAAGAAATTCCTATGATCAAAATGGAGAGAAATTGTTGGTTTAGACCAAACCCTCGACAGCTTATTTTCGAGCCGAACGTGCCGATTTTTCAGGCGAACTAAGCCAAGAAACACTTGAGAATTGACTGTAACCCCTGCCGAATCGACTCTACGCGAATTAACAGGGTTAATTGATATTCGCTCTCATCGCAATTTGAGCTAGTTGCTCAAGTAGGCAGACTGTGAAAAAGAATTCCTTAGAAACCCTTTTTCACAGCTCATTAAGGGCTGACTTATGCATTTACCATGGCTGGATTTTGTGCAGCTACGGCCCACAGGTTCTCAGAGCCAAATGGATGATCACTAAGCTGGAAGTTTGTTTTTGGCTGGGTCGATGAATTAATTCCTAGGTAAAAAGGTGAACTATTTTGACTCTCCAACTCGCCAAGTTTTGTTGGTACGGAGCTACCGGACATTACCGTTTGCGAGATTGACTCACTCTTCCCATAGAATGAACCATCGTTAGGCTTAAAGGTTCCCAGTCCGTTACTGCTGTAGCTTTGCTGTCCAGATGAAACCACTTGACCACTCAGTGGATCGCTCACTGCGGCGGGTTGCTTGGGAGCAGAACTTGCCGCAGTTACTTGACCAGAGATTGTGTCCATTCGCATCGTTCTTGTTGCTGAGGCAGGCGTTTTGGTTTGAACCAGTTCAGCCGCCCCAATGTCATGTGTGCCATCTGTCCGAGCATTGCCAAAGTAGTCTTTGGTAATCGTGTTCAGGGGCAATCCGGCATTGGCAGCAGGAGAAGTTGATTTTAACCGATAATCTGCTGCCGTTAGTCCACCTGGATTGACAAACTGGGGATCTGCATAAATATCACCAGACCCTTTAGCTGCTTTTCCGAGAGTGCCACCAGACCAAACATTGTGGGAAAATTGGAGTCCAGGTGTATTCGCTGTGATGAAGGCTAGCCCGGCACTTTTGGTGCGCTGAAAGATATTGTTCTGAATGGTGACGTTGGTTGGTGTGCTTCTGCTAATCAGCAGTTCGCGATCGCTGGCACCATAAATTGTGTTGTTGACAATTTGCGTATTTTGAACCATATTCAGGAGCGATACACCAGCTCGACCCCCAATCACGATGTTGTTGTTGATGACATTCTTATCGTTCAGATTAGAGACTGAATAGCGCTCATTGTTCATCTCAATCCCAACCGCAGCCCACCACTGGTTATTGATTTTATTGAAAAAATTGGAATTTTCAGTGGTGTAGATCAGATTATTTTCAAAGACTGAATGGGTTGCATTATCCAAATACATCTGAACACTGAAATTATCATGCAGGGTATTGCTGGCAGCCCGCACGTTATCTGAGAGTGTGGCAGTTATTCCCTCGCCGTAGTTATTGTAGACATAGTTGTTCGTAACCGTGGCGTTTTTGCCATTCGAGATGGTGATCCCACTTGCCCAGCCATAGGATGTCCGAGCTTTGTTACCAAGCGCCGAATTATAAACTGTGTTCCCGTCCACTAGGACATTAGAGGTGCCGCCAAAGGTATTGCCGTAAATGCCAATTCCATGCCCGTAAATATCATGAACTGTATTATTCAGTACATTCAAATTTTGAGCCTTAATGCCAATAATCCCAGTTTTACCGTTGCTAATATCAAAGCCTTGAATCGTCACATACTGGCCGCCAACGGCAATAATGTCTTTGCTAGCGTTGCCCTTTAAATAGACTTTCTCGTCTCCGTAGTTTTTAATCACGAGGGGAGAGTTAGCACTACCATCACGATCAGCGCCAATCCAAACAGAAGTGTTTTCATAGGTACCGCCTCGGACATAGATCGTGCCCCCTACACCATCAGCCATCCGGTTGACTGCTGCTTGAATGGTCTTGAACGGCTGGTCGATCGTGCCTAGATTGCTGTCGCTACCATTAGCTGCCACGTAAACCGTCTTGCCTAGATTGAGCGGAGAGAGATCATCATTCAGAATTGTGGCAGTGCTTTGGCGTGTTGTGCCCAAGAGCGCATTGGTTGGTGTGCCTAAATTGACTGTAAAAGTCTCGTTATTCTCAACTGTCTTGTCTCCATTTACCAAAACAGTAATTGTTTTGCTGGTTTGACCAGCAGTAAATGTCAGTACCCCATCGTTATCGACATAGTCAGACCCAGCGATCGCCGTTCCATTGTCAATCGTGTAAGGCACCTTTACTGTCCGACTAGTAAGATGGCTAAAATTAACCGTAAACGTTAAGGCCGTCACACCACTATCCCCCTCGCTGCGGCTGACGATGGTTGGACTTAAACTAACTGTGGGCAAGGGATCATTATCTAGAATTGTCAGTTTGGCAGTGTTTTGGCTACCTAGAGTTGCACCGCCCGTCAGATTGCCCAAACTTAAATTAAGGGTTTCATTGGCTTCATTCTTTGCATCATCAACAATCGGAATCGTGATCGTTTTAGATGAAGTATCACCATCAGCAAATGCGACGACGATTGGACTACTCTTGTAGTCACCAAACATTCGCTTGGCTGTTCCATCAGCGACAGAAACTGTAGCGCTGACAACACCACTGCTTCCCCCTGTGCGGGTGACTGTTACCGCAGCGACTGCAACGCCATTCTCGTTAATGCTAAAGGTTGGTGCACTAAAGGCCAGACTACCAGAGCTGGGTGTGCTTAAATTATAATTGAGTGCGCTATTGTTAGTGGATTGATCCAGTAAACCTGGCAGGCTAGAGGCGGTTTCAAGCTTCAACTTTTGAGTAGACACAACTTAATCCTTTGAACTTCTAAATGATTTCTCATGTGGGTTTATGAGGTAGATGCAGTTTGCTAAATACTGTTAGTAAAAGTCCCTGAGTAATTTTTACTCAGGAAAATACAGCAATCCAAACTGAACCTCCGAGTGGCGCGCCACTCGGAGGTTCAAATTTGATCTAACTATCATGAACAGGCTGTGAAAAAAGACCCCCAAGAGCCTTTTTCACGACTCCACTCATTTTCACAAGTCACGTAGAATCGCCGTAGACGAGCTACGATGCAAAAATGATCTAGGATTACCTGCTAACTGATTGTGAGAAAATCATCCCCCCATCCAGAATTATGATTCTAGATCAGGGTTGGGTCTGTGATTTGAGTCATCATAGATGTTGATTCAGGTCACAGCAGATTTGGCAAGTTTTGTCCAGCGGATGGCTTAGGCTGCTGCGATCCAGGTTAGTCCCGACACCTTAGTGTAAGAGGGATGGTAAAACAGCCAGATAATCCTCTGGTTAAGTCGCAAGGCAGACCTAGACCAAGAAATCTGTTGCAGCGGAGACTGAGGGGCTAAGCTAAGGGGAGAGCAGATTTCCGGGAATTTTGCCTGAACTGATTCAGAAGTAACTTTCAGAATCATGGACTTGATGCTAACATTCGCTGGTAAGTCAGGGTTTAGAAGCCAATGAGCCGAATTGCACAGTCCAAATCCCAAACTGGCAGACAGCCCTCGAAGATGGTTTACTCGGCAGAAAGCCAGGTTAAGCATCCGATTCGCTTAGTTCAACTGATGTGGGCAGATTTGCTGAGTTCGCGCGAGTTGACTTGGCGGCTGCTGGTTAGAGATATTAAGGCGCAGTATCGCCAATCGATGCTGGGCTTTGTCTGGGCGTTTATTCCGCCCATCGTGACTGCGCTTGGGTTTATGCTGGCCAAGAGTAATGGAATTGTAAATATTGGCGAAACGAATTTTCCTTACCCAGCCTTTGTCATGTTCAGTACTGCTTTATGGCAAACCTTCTCCGAATCCGTCAGTCTGCCCATTCAACAAGTCAATGCATCTAAGACGATGCTGGCCAGAATTCGCTTTCCTAGAGAAGCGCTAATTCTTTCGGCTGAAGGGCAAGTTCTGTTCAATTTTGCGATCAAGCTGATCTTGATTATTGGCGTTTTTATCTGGTTTCGAGTTCCGATCACCTGGAACGTTCTGATCGCACCCGTTGCTTTGATTCATTTGATCATTCTCGGTACGGCGATCGGAACATTCTTAGCTCCCCTTGGTTCGCTATCAAATGATGTCACTAAAAGCTTGACCTTTATCCTGAGCTTTTGGATGCTACTAACCCCGGTCGTCTATCCAACGCCTGAGCAAGGTATTTTCGCGACTATTGTCCGTCTCAACCCGGTCACACCGCTGCTAGTCACGACCAGAGAGTTAGCGACAACAGGTCAAATCTCTGATCCTCAGAGCTTTTGGATTGCTAGCATCCTGGCATATCTGGGGTTAATATTGGCTTGGCTTATTTATCGACTGGCAATGCCATTTGTAATTGAAAGGGTTAGTTCCTAATGATCTCAGATCTAAACTCGCAAACTGTTGATGGTCGAGCAACTCCCATAGATTCAGTCGCTGAAGATGCAGAGGTCGTGCTGGCGGTAAATGGAGTCTCAAAAAAGTTTTGCCGGGACCTCAAGCGTTCCATGATGTATGGGATTCACGATATTACTGGAGAACTCTTGGGGCTAAGAGAACAGAGCGAGCAGCTACGCAAGAAAGAATTTTGGGCTTTAAACGATGTCAGCTTTCAGCTTCGCAGGGGAGACGCTTTGGGGTTGATTGGCAAGAATGGCAGTGGCAAGTCAACTTTGCTGCGGATTATTGCTGGATTAATCAAACCTGACAAGGGCAATGTAGAAGTCTATGGACGAGTTGCCCCCTTGATTGCATTAGGAGCTGGATTTAACCCAGTGTTAACAGGACGTGAGAACATTTATGCCAACATGTCAATCCTGGGTCTATCTAAGCAAGAGATTGATCAGCGGTTTGATCAGGTGATAGATTTTGCCGAAGTTGGTGATGCGATCGATGCTCCAGTCCGGGGCTATAGTTCAGGGATGGCCGCTCGCCTGGGGTTTGCCAGTGCTATTCATACGGAACCCGATATTTTGCTAATCGACGAAGTACTGGCGGTAGGTGACATTAAATTTCGAGCAAAGTGCGAGCGTAAGCTGCATACGTTACGTCGAAATGGGACATCGTTTGTCTTGGTCAGCCATCAACCTCATGCAATATTGAATGTCTGCAACGCGGCGATTTATCTATCAAAGGGACAGTTGATGTCATCTGGCGATACTTTTTCAATTATGAGTCAATATGAAGAGGACTTATTTTTGGGAGATGAGAAAAGAACAGTTGGAGTCATGTATCTGCCGGAAAAACCGGTTAGCGAGAGTACGGGCATTGATATCACTTATTTATTTTTTAGAGACAAAGACGGCAACATTCTTGAAACCCCGATTACCGGTGAGCCATGCACTTTTTGCGTTGGTTATAACTCGCGACTAGAAGTTGAAAATGCAGGGGTTAATTTTGGGATTCAAGAAATCGGTGGAGACGGAGATCATGTCCTGAGGCTGAGTAGTTTTCAAGATAAGGAACCCCTGAAAATATTGCCGGGTAAACATGAAGTTCAAGTCAAAATGCCTTACCTAGGAATTAAGCCTGGCATTTACATGATGACCGCGAACATTAGAAAAGATTCCCTTTATATGTTTGATGTGGTTGACACCTATCGGTTCTCAGTCATTTCTAAAAACCCGATGTCGTACTGCTCGTTTTATCAACCGCGATCCTGGGAAGTTGTTAACAAGTGACATCCCAATTTAAGGATTTTTAGAGTACAACACTACGTACTTATCTCCGAAACCACCACCTTGGAAACAAGCCATCAGACGACAAAGAAATACATTAAAATATTTCTTTGTCGAGGTCAATTAAAGTCTTCTGACATATACTTAATCTCTTGCAATCTTATGAGGTAGCAAATTTTGAAAGTAGCTCTCACAGGCATTACTGGAATGCGCAATCGAGGGGTAGAGGCGATTATTGTCCCTACGATTCAGCAACTGCATCAACGCAATCCAAATCTAGAAATAGATGTTTTAACCAGGACACCTGACTATGATCAGCTTCGATTAAAATCTGATCGAGTGAATATTGGACTTGAGGAAGATTACTTGAAGGTTCCTAGCCGGAAGAAACGTTGGCTGGCCAAGATTCTTCCGGGTTACAAGTTGCCTGCTCCATTAATTAGCAATGCTTCAGTTGTGATTGTAACGGGTGGCGATTTATTTGGTTCTGATTATGGAGTCTCCTCAGTCAAACGGCACTACCGACCCCTGGAACTTGCATTAGATGCTGGGGTTCCAGTAATTTTTCTGGCTCAGTCTGTCGGCCCATTTAAAACGGAAGCAGAGGCTGAACTGTGGCTGAGTGTTGCGCGGCGAGCTAAACTTGTCAGCGTCCGCGAGACATTTTCCAATGATTATGTGACTAAAACGTTGGGATTGCCAGAAACCCAAGTTAAGCTGACGGCTGACCCTGCTTTTCTTTTAAAAACTCCTGAACCGCAAATCTTAAGCAATCTATGTGAGTATTACGGGCTTTCTGCCGATCGCCCAGTTGTTGCTCTAGGAGTTAGCAATGCAATATGCCGCTATGCCGGTGGTGAATATGAAAATCACCTACAGAGTTGGCAAAAAGCGATTGCGATGATTCTAGATGAATTTGATGCTGATGTCTTAATTATTCCGCATGTCCAAGAGATTAGCCCGTTTAATAATGACCGCTTTATTGCGACTGAGTTATTGAAAAGATTTAATTTTAACCCCAGGATTAAACTAGCAGATGCCGAACATTCCGCTTCAGAGTTTAAAGGTTTGATCAGTAGTTGCAATATGGTTATTGGTGAGCGCATGCATTCCTGCTTTGCAGGTCTTTCAAGTGGAGTGTGTACTGTCGCTGTCGGATACTCTGTAAAAGCAGAAGGAGTCATGACCGATCTATTTGGAGCTGAATTTATTAAAAATAGATTGCTGATTTCAGTTCAAGACTTCATGGACGAGAAAAAGGCTCGTGAAACGATCGGAAATGCCTGGAATTATCGCACGCAAGCAGCCGAAAAGTTGCGAGATGAAGTACCAAAATTCAAACTTGCTGCATCATCAGTATTTGATTTAATCGTAGGAAAATAGCTAATTAACTGCAATCTCGAACCGGATCAACTTCTTTCGTTTGGTTGACAAACTGAATCATCTGGGGCGGCCTGCTAGTTTTGAACAGTTTAGGCAATTTGCTGACTTCGTTGGTCGTGTCAAGCTACTTTAACTTCCGTGAAGGGAATTGATGTCTGGCAACCTTGGTGTGAGATTCTGAAATCTAGCAACGGCAGTTAACGGAGTCTGAGCAATATGAGTCAGTCATCAACCGCTATCATTACGGGGGCTTCATCTGGGGTGGGTTTGCAGGCTGCCCGATCGCTAGTGCAAAAGGGCTGGCACGTCATCTTGGCCTGCCGAGATCTTCCTAAAACCGAAACAGCGGCTCAGCGGCTGGGAATGCCGCCCAGCCAATACACGATTATTCATTTAGACCTGGCTAGCCTGACCAGCGTGCGGCAGTTTGTCCAAGATTTTCGAGCTACGGGCAAGTCGTTAGATGCCTTAGTCTGCAACGCGGCTACCTACATGCCTTTACTTAAAGAGCCAATGTATAGCCCGGAGGGCTATGAGCTAAGTGTGGCGACCAATCACTTGGGGCATTTTTTGCTGTGCAATTTGCTGCTTGAAGACTTAAAGACTTCCGGTGCCAAAGAGCCGCGCCTGGTCATTTTGGGCACGGTTACGGCTAATCCAAAGGAGTTGGGCGGCAAAATTCCGATTCCAGCGCCGCCAGATTTGGGAGACCTAAAGGGAATGGAAGCCGGCTTCAAAGCCCCGATCGCCATGATTGATGGCAAAAAATTCAAGCCTGGCAAAGCCTACAAAGACAGCAAGCTCTGCAATGTGCTAACAATGCGCGAACTGCATCGGCGCTATCACCAAGCAACCGGGATTACCTTTAGCTCGATGTATCCGGGCTGCGTGGCTGAGACGGCCCTGTTTCGCAATAGCTATCCGATCTTTCAGAAAGTTTTTCCCTGGTTCCAAAAAAATATTACCGGCGGCTATGTGACTGAAGAACTGGCGGGCGATCGCTTGGCTGAAGTTGTGGCTGACCCAGGCTATAACAAGTCTGGGGCTTATTGGAGCTGGGGCAATCGCCAACAAGCGGGTCGGACTTCCTTTGAGCAAGAAATGTCTGATGAGGCGCTCAATGATACCAAGGCTCAAAAACTCTGGGAGTTAAGCGCCAAGCTAGTAGGCTTGGCTTAAACAGCTTTTTGGTAACTCACTGATCACTCAATCTTTGTTCCAGTGTATTGGAATGCTATGTGACGCTACACGGCTTTTGCATGTAGCACCAGAATGGTTCACGCGACTTAGTTTTACTTATGGGTAGTCCTAAATCATTACTTAAATACCGCTACCCAATCGCTAATGCTCAGCGATCGCCTCTGAAATTGGAGCGGAGGTTATTGCTCCAGTTCCAAGGGCTGCACAAAGATTTCAGCCTCAGAGAAGGGGCAGATTTGGGGGAGTTGCTTGGGGTTGAGGGGTGTTTCTTTGCCCACCAGCAGTAGCCCATCTTCATAGCCAATGGCGATCGCCTGAAGCAAGTAGGGCTTGAGGCTGGGGTTTTGATCTAAGAGACGATTAATTTTACGCCGCTGCTCCTTGATCGTGTAAAACCAGCTTTTGGAACGAGCATTGGATTGGTAGTGCCACTTCAGGAGATGCCCCAGCAAAACGCCTAAGCGATTTTCTAGCTCTTGCCGCTCTTGTCTGCCCAACGATTCAATCTCCTCAACCAGATTGTCAATATCCAGATCATCCAACTTTCCAGAGCGCAGTAGCTCAGCTTGTTGCTGTGTCCAAGCGTAGAAGTCTTGTTCATAGAGGGTTGTCGTTTGCATGGGCTTCACCTGCTAATTGTAATCATTGTGGCATTTTGAACCTCATGTGAGACGCACTCCACCACCCCGGAAGGGGTCTACCACTTTTGCAAGAGGTCTATTCTACAACTGCTCTTGATTGAGAATGGCTGACTGCAATTTTGTCAGCACTTCTGGCACAGCAATCACACCCAAGTCGCCAGAGGCGCGGGTGCGGAGGCTGAGGCTATTCGACTCGACTTCTTTGGCTCCGACCACCGCCATGACCGGAATTTTTTGCTTTTCAGCATTGCGGATTTGCTTACCGAGGCGATCGCCATTGGTATCGACTTCCACCCGTAGTCCCTGGGCTAGCATTTGAGCCGCTACCTGTTGAGCAAAAGGCAGTTGCTCATCGCCGACGGGCAGCAACCGCACCTGCATAGGCGCTAACCAGAGCGGGAAATCGCCGGTATACTCCTCAATGAGAATTCCGATTAGCCGCTCTAGGGAACCAAAGGGGGCGCGGTGGATCATGACCGGGCGCTGGCGAGTCCCATCTTCAGCCACATACTCCAGGTCGAACCGTTCTGGCAGAATGTAATCAACTTGAACCGTTCCCAACTGCCACTCCCGCTCTAGGGCATCTTGGAAAATAAAGTCCAGCTTTGGCCCATAAAAGGCTGCTTCGCCAATGCCTTCAAAGTGCTCCATGCCGAGAGTTTCCACAGCCCGACGAATCGCTCCTTCTGCCTTACTCCAAGCTTCATCGGAGCCAATGTATTTGTCCGATGCCGGATCGCGGAAGCTGAGTCGAGCTTTAAAGTTCTTGAGCTGTAGCTGTTTGAACACAGTCAAGATTAAATCGACAACGCTCAGGAACTCAGCATCCAGTTGTTCAGGAGTAACAAACAGGTGAGAATCATCAACCGTAAAGCCGCGCACACGGGTCAATCCACCCAACTCACCCGATTGCTCGTAGCGATAGACGGTGCCAAACTCGGCTAGGCGCATCGGCAAATTGCGATAGGAGCGCAGTTCGCTTTTATAGATTTGAATGTGAAAGGGGCAGTTCATCGGCTTCATCACAAACCCTTGTTCTGCCAGCCGATCGCCTTCGTTCTCGCTCATCAGCGGGAACATATCTTCTTTGTACTTTTGCCAATGCCCAGAGGTTTTGAACAAATCGACCCTGGAAATGTGGGGAGTGACAACGGGCAAATAACCCCGCTTCAGTTGCTCCTGCTTCAGAAAGTCTTCTAAAAGCGATCGCAAAACTGTCCCCTTGGGCGTCCACAGCGGTAGCCCCGGCCCGACTTGGTCACTAAACACAAACAGCCCCAGTTCTTTGCCCAGCTTGCGGTGGTCACGCTTGAGGGCTTCTTCTTTACGGCGCTGATATTCGGCTAATTGCGCTGGGGTTTCCCAGGCGGTGCCATAAATCCGCTGGAGTTGGGCTTTGGTTTCATCGCCGCGCCAGTAAGCGCCGGCCACGCTTTCGAGGGCGATCGCCTCTGGATTTAAATCTGCCGTGTTGGCAACGTGGGGGCCAGCGCACAAATCCCACCACTGATCGCCAAGGTGATAGATCGTAATTGGCTCTTGCAGTCCGGCTAAGATTTCTAGCTTGTAGGGTTCGTTGATCGCTTGAATCCGCCGCTCAGCCTCTTCTCGGCTGACTTCTTCTCGGCTGACGGGCAGCTTGCGCTTGATAATTTTGACCATTTCCTTTTGGATCGCTTTTAGATCCTTTTCGGTAAACGGTTCTGGGTTGTCGAAGTCGTAGTAGAACCCGTAGTCAATCCAAGGCCCAATTGTGACTTGCGCTTTTGGAAATAGCTTTTGCACCGCCATCGCCAGCACATGAGAGGTTGTGTGCCGGATTTGCTTCAGCGTTTCCGATTCGCCAGTCCGGGGCAGAGAAACGGGCGATGCTGGCGCAGCAATTGGGGCAGATGGCTCTGAAGCAGGCATAACGTAATCCTTAGATGCAAAAAGCGCTGTCGGGCTAGTTTCTATGATAATCTGCCCCTTTGCCGCTAGGGGATTTGAGAGTGGTCGCCGCTTGGAATTACAAAAGGAAACCTTTTGTCCAATCTAAATCAGATCGCTATATCATGCGTGAAAGAGAGCGATCGCCGCAATGAAACAGGTTTTAGTGATTGGTGGAGCCGGACGGATTGGCCAGAGCGTTGCCGCCGATTTGTTGGCGTACAGTCCGGCCGAGGTGACAATTACAGGCCGCCATCCGAGTGTGGGTGAGCAGGTGGCCCACCGGTTAGGGGTTAAATTTTTACGGCTTGAGCTGGCGGATCAGCCGGGACTAGTGCCGGCGATCGCTAGGGCTGATTTGGTCATTCACTGCGCGGGGCCGTTTTTGCATCGCGATAGCCGCGTTCTCAAAACCTGCCTCCAGCAGCAGGTCAATTACCTAGATGTCAGCGATCATCGCTCTTTTACGATCCAGTCTTTAGATTATCGGGCAGCAGCCGAGCAGGCTGGAATGACTGCGGTTGTGAATACGGGCATTTTTCCGGGTATTTCTAACAGCATGGTGCGGCAAGATGTGGAAGCGCTTGACCGAGCTGACCAAATTCATCTCAGCTACGTGGTGGCCGGGTCGGGTGGAGCCGGACAAACAGTGATGAAAACCACCTTTTTGGGGCTACAGCACCCCTTCCCGGTCTGGCGACAGGGGGAGTGGCAGACCGTGATGCCCTACAGCGATCGCGAAATCGTCAAGTTTCCGGCTCCCTATGGGGCGGCTCCGGTTTACTGGTTTGACATGCCGGAAGCCTACACGCTGCCCCAGGCTTTTCCGACTGTCCAAACCGTGGTGACAAAGTTTGGCTCATTGCCGGATGTTTACAATCACATCACCTGGGCGATCGCCCATCAGTTGCCCAAGACCTGGCTCCAAAATCCAGCAGTGCAAAATTTTTTGGCCTGGGGGAGTTACACCACAACTCAAGTCACCGATCGCTGGAGCGGAGTTGGGGTGGCAATTTGCTCCCAAGTTGAGGGAGTTAAAAATAGTCAACCTGCCACCGTCTCTTCCAGCTTGTTTTTGCCCGACACGGCGATCGCGGCTGGCTACGGCACCGGCAGTTTGGCCCAGTTGCTATTGACCGGAGAACTGAATCAGCCTGGCGTTTGGACGGTGGAAGAAGTTTTGCCGACGGCTTTGTTTGCGCGAGTCATGGGTCAGCGCAATGTCACAATTAATCAGGTGACTAATCTCAGAACCCAAATCGGAAGCTCGCTACCAGATTCCCTATGAAGTCTTTAGTTCGTGTTCGTCCTCAGCGCCTTTGGTTTGAACGAGTCATGGCGATCGTCGCTACAGCCAATCTGGGGTTGGTCTTGTTTGACCTCAGCTATGTCCCCTGGCGAGACTTTTGGCTCCAAGGCAAAATTCAAATTCCCTTGATTAAAGTTGGGGTCAGGCTGCAAATGCCGCCTCAAATTACCGAGTGGTATGACCCAATTAAAGGGATTGAACCCTACCGGGAAACCCAGCAATATTTAGAAACTGTCCAACAGCTCCAGCAGCAGGTGAATCAGTTTGGGCTAGAGTCGCCCCAAGCGCAAGCCACCCTCAACCGCTTGGGCAAACTCAGCAGTGAAATGATTGAAACCAATCCATTTCAGTTGGCCAACAAAAGTGGGGCCTTAGAGAAGATCAAAAGCAGAATGCGATCGCGAATTTTTGGCACAACTGTCAATACCTCGGCTCGTCAATCTTTCAACATTTTTTGGAGTTCAAAATACCTCACTCCGGCCACTTGGTCAAAAGAGATAACTTGGTTCAACGCCCAAATTGTCCCCCTAATTCAAACCAACTACTTTCGCTCTCTCGATGAGACGGGCAACTTTACTGATGATTTTGGTCAACTAGACATTTGGTTCAACGTCCTGTTTGCCCTAGAGTTCGCTGCCCGGACGTTTGTGATTAGCCGCCGCCATCCGGGTTTAAGCTGGCGAGATGCGATGCTGTGGCGCTGGTACGATGTGCTGCTGTTCTTTCCGTTTTGGCTGTTTCTACCCTCTTGGGGCTGGTTGCGAATTATTCCGGTTGAAATTCGGCTGCATCAAGCCAAATTAGTCAACCTAGAGCGGATTAGGCGGCAGGTAACGCAGGGGTTTGTGACCAGCATTGCCCAAGAGCTGAGTCAGGCAGTCGTGCTCCAAGTGCTGAGTCAAGTTCAGGCAACCCTGCGGCGGGGAGATTTTTCCTGGTTGCTCCAGCCAGCGCAATCCCAAGCTTTGACTAAATATCAGCCAGATAGCGTCAATGAAGTGGCGGCGATCGCCAGCCTCTTGGTCAAAGTCACCGTTTATGATGTGTTGCCTCGCATCCAACCCGATGTAGAAGCGATTCTGCGCCACAACATTGAACAAATTTTAAGCCAGGCTCCTGCCTACAGCACCCTTAAGAGCTTGCCTGGTTTGGGAGGATTGCCCAGCCAATTAACCGAGCGTCTAGCGACAGAAATTGTTCAGTCTACCTACAACATTCTGACCAGCTCAATGGCTGATTCAGTCGGAGCAGAGCTAACCCAGAATTTAGTCCAGCACGTTCAACAGGCGCTCATCAGCGAGTTGCGGCAGCAGCAAGTCTTAACAGAAGTGCAAATTTTAGTCAGCGAATGGCTCGAAAAAGTCAAACATAGCTACGGTAAATGATGATTCGTGCTCAATAATTTCACTGAACAATATGCGTCAAGAATTTGTCGATCGGTTTAATGCCCTGCTTTCAGAAAAGCGACAAGGACTGTGGAAAGATGGTTGGGTTTACGGTCGGCTAAAGCAAGAATTTGACCTGCAACCCGATGAACTAGACGCCATGGCAACCGGATTAGGATTCAAGTACAAATGGAATCCAATGCTGAAAGAGATTTTAGAGCAACAGTGGCAAAAAGAAGAACCCCGCTGGCTGGAGCAAAAGCTGAATCAACTGCAAGCAGAGGTCTCCGCCAAACGACAAGCCGCCAGCATTGACCGCAAAATCGCCACTTTACTGGCTGAACTGGAAACTTCCGGTGGACTGAGACAACAACTCACCGATGTCGAACGGGCGCTCATCTCTCTGATTCTCAAAATGAGTGAAGACGAACAAATCTGGTTACTAGAAATAATTTTCAATCGCTATAAACAGTGACTAGCAGGGTTGCCCTTTAGAGGACTTCTGCCAGAGTCATTAGCAAACGCTGGTTTTCGGCTTCCGTGCGGACTGCCACCCGAAAATAGCGATCGCCCAATTCTGGAAAACTCTGGCAGTCACGGATCAAAATTTGGGCGTGTTGCAGCAATTTTGCCTGCACTTGCTCCACAGGGCGCTGGCACTCCACCAACAAAAAATTTGCTGCCCCTGGCAGTGGCGTCAGTCCCGGTAGGGCAGTTAAGCCGTTGTAGAGTTGTGCTCTAGCTGGAGGGAGCCAGGCCCACGTTCGAGCTTGAAACTCAGTATCAGCCAAAATGGCCTGAGTCGCTGCTTCAGCCAAAACGTTTACCGGCCAGGGATCTCGCCACTGCTGCCAGCGTTGCAGCCGCTCAGGCTGAGCGATCGCGTAGCCAATTCGCAATCCTGGCAGGCTGTAGAACTTGGTCAGCGATCGCAAAATGACCAAATTTTCATACTCTGGCACCAGATCAATCAGGCTTTGCTGCTCTGTCGGGGGCAGAAAATCCATAAATGCCTCATCGACCACAACCAAAGCAAATCGCTCTAGCCAGGGACGCAAACTCTCTAGGGAGAATAGCAACCCGGTCGGGTTATGGGGGTTATTCAGTAATAGTCCGAGTTGATTTGAAGATTGCTCGGTCAGGCTCAAACAACCAGCCAAGGCTTCTGCTGCGTCCAAAGATTGGCTATTTGTGGCAATCGGCAATGGGTATGGACGGACTGATCCCGAAAACGCCTGCATTGCCCGCCCATAATCGCCAAAGGCGGGGGTTAGGAGGAGGGTTTGCTCAAGTTGAGCCAATTCTCGCCCTGCCCAAGTCAGTAACTCTGCCGAACCGTTGCCTGGAAGCACCCAGTCAGGATTCAGGTGATGATAGTTGGCCAAGCTTTGGCGCAATGAACTGTAGCTGGGATCTGGATAGGCACTCAGGCGATCGCAAGCAGCCTGAATCGCGGCGATCGCTGACTGGGGCGGCCCCAAAGGATTAATGCTGGCAGAAAAATCTAGAATCAAACTTAGAGGGCAACCGGCAAGCGCCGCCGCCCAAGCCAAGTTACCCCCATGTAGCGGTCGTGACAAAGATTTTTCCTAGAACGAGCAACTACAGTCTTAGTCAACAATTTCGAGTAGCGTCAGCGATGCTGACGCTACTCGAAATTGTTAAAAATTGGAGACTACCAGAAACGTTTACTTCTTTTTGCCCTTGGCAGGAGCAGGCGGTGGAGCCACCTTTTCCTTGAACAACTTTCCGGCAGAAAAAGCGGGCACCTTGGTGGCTGGAATCTCCATTTTGGCCCCAGTTTTAGGATTACGCCCTTCTCTGGCTTTACGCTCGCGGGGCTCAAAAGAGCCAAACCCGACTAGCGTAACTTTATTGCCCGTAGAAACAGCTTCCACAATTGCTTCTAGTGCAGCCGATAAAACAGCATCTGCTTGCTTTTTGGTCACGCTAGCCTTGTCAGCAACTGCGTCTACCAATTCTCCTTTGTTCATGCGTTTAGCTCCTCTTAAAGGTTGACTTTCTGGGCTTTACTCAGTGACTTGTAACTCCGAATCTTCCGCCTTTGGCAACAAACTAAAGACTTAGATTTTCTAACTGGTGAGAAAACTTGAGCCAAAATGGCTGAAAGTCTCACAGCCTCGAAGTTCCGATGCCTTATTCTAGAATAGCCAAGACGGATATGGATCGTTGAAACCTTTAAGATATATGGATCTCAGGGTTTTCTATGCATTTTATGCTCAAATTGCGCTTAAAGAATATTTTTTAATTAAGCTGAAACCTTTGTAAATCAAGCTTTTTAGCGTGAGTTCAAGTTGTCTGAGCTGCCAAATTTTCAACCCGATCGCAGACACTAATTTTTGGGGTGCAATGGCAAAAAAGCGAGCAAGCAGTTACATTCCTTTACGTTAATCGCTTTAATTTTGCTCACTCCTGCCTCTTTTAACCCGTCGCAATTATGTTTTGCGGGCGATCGCATAACCACCTCAGTCGAAAAATTGCCGCCAGTAACTATTTTTAATTCTGCAAATTAATTTCAGATAAAAGCCATCTTTCAAAAATAGGTTCTGAGGGTGCGAAGTAATCCTTCAGATTCTAGGCTTCGACCTGAGCGCTTAGCCGGAGGTAAGAACCGGATTAGAAGTCACCAGAATTGATTGGGCTTTCTATGATTTGTACACGAGACATTATGAGCGATCGCTCCCAACCCGTCATGAGCATCTCTTTTCAAAGTAGGTCACACAAAAGTCGATGAGTAGGGATAACTCCCTACTCATCGATCGGATTGAGTGCCACATTGGCTTTACGGCGCAGCAGGCGGAGCACCTGGCCCTGGCGAGTACTGGTAACCAAAGTTAGATGACTGTGAATCATCAACAATCTTAGGCGTGACCAGCACCACCAGCTCTTGTCGCTGCTTCTGATTAGATTCACGTCTGAATAACCTGCCAAGAAGAGGAATATCGCCCAGGATTGGAATTTTGGTGACGCTAGATCGATCAATATCTTGAATAATCCCACTCAAGAGGAGCGTTTGCCCATCTCGTAGTCTAATTTGTCCTGTTTCTAAGCGTCGCTGGGCAAGCAAGGTACCGGTTGAAGGGTTGGATACGCCCGGAAAGACAACACTGTAGGTTCCTGATGGAGAACTCACCTCTGGAGAGATGTTCAAAGTGATAAAACCGTTATCATCAATCCGATCAACAGTCACATTGAAAATGACTCCAGCAGGACGAATGATTGGCCTAATTTGAGTACCTGTAGTGGCACCACCCGATGAAGTAGCAACATTTGACACTGTTGATTCAATGCCTGAAAAAATTTCTTGAGTCAAGTTTACCTGCGCAGCACTCCCCTCTTGAACCAGCAAGGTCGGGTTAGTGAGGATTTTGGCATTACCAGATTGAATTTGGATAACTAGACTAGCAAAGAAATTACTAACCGTGTCTCCAACCGGTAACCCAGGTATTGAGATACCAGGAAAAGCAATTGGCTGCCTGATACCTCCATCTTCGAGAATAACACCAGGAAAAGCTTGTGGCGCTAAAGTACCCGAAGGTTGAGTGCCTCTCTGAAGAGTTAAACCCGTAGCATCAAAAATTGCTCCAAACAGACTCGTACCAAAATTAGTTTGAAAATCCGCATTAGATTGTTGAGAATTGAGCAAGTTTACGTCAACAAACTTGACATTGATCAGCGCCTGTCTTTTCCGCACATCCAACTGAGTCAAAACTGAAGTAGCAAGTTCCACTTTACGCGGGGTGCCAATTAAAGTAACACTGTTAGTGCGAGCGTCCGCCACAACTTGCAATCCAGCCAATAAATTGCCTGTAGTAGCGCCATCCGCCCCCGCCCCACCATTAGCCCCATAAGATTCCAGGATTTCCAGCGCCCCTTGCTGGGTAATATTATCGGTGATGGTATTTTGTCGGTTAACTGCGGTTAGAGCCGTTGTGCCTGAAGACGTAGTTACCCCCCCACCAGTACCTTGACTAACACTACCCCCGGTCTGAGCCTCAGAGGATAGGGTTTGTACCGTAGTTTGCTGACTGGTAGCCCGCATTTGATTGAGGCGAATTGTTTTCACAATTCGGTTTTGGGCTTCTGGTGGCAAATTTTTACCCACAAAAATAGTTTGTCCGACCCGATTGGCTTGTAAGCCAGTCACCCGCAGCACATAGTTGAAAACATCCTGCACCGATTCATTCTCAATATCTAAAGAGATCGTCTGCCCCGTTCCGGCAGGAGCGCCAGTGGTAGCGTCACTCGTCGCTTCCGCAAACGCCACATTCACCCCAGCCGCTCTCGCCAATAGCGTCAATACCTCTCGGACGGGTGCTTCCCGCAGCAGCAAGCGAGGAATCCGCTCGCTGGTGTTTAAATCAATCACATCTGGATTTGGATCAATTGGCCCAACCGACATATCGCCAACCGGGGGGGCAACGGCGCGCGGCATAAATGGCGGGGCTGCGGCTGGGCGCTGCCCCATGGTGTTGGGCTGAGTTTGGCTGGCTGCGCTTGGGCCAGCCGGTTGTTGAACCGACGCAAAATTGAGCACCAGTCCACCGCCAGCATCCCGACGAATCACCTCGCCAGTCGGGGCTGCCCCAGTCCCCGTCACCGTGACCCGAATTGTGCTGGCATCGAGCTGGACAATTTCGATCGCGCTCACGCCGGGGGCTGGATTTTCTTGGCGGAAGTTTGGCCCGTCTGGTAAGCGGAGTTGGCTATTGCTGATGTCAGCGATCGCAGTATTGCCGCGATTGACCGTAAACACGGGCGGCCGGTTATTGCCCTGAGTATTAAAGATTAGCTGCAACCCGGTTGAGGTTGGGTTGAGTTTAACTCCGGTAATTTCGGTTTGAGCTGCCCAACTGGGTTGAGGTGCAGCAACCAACAAAGCGGCTGCACCAGCGATCGCGATCGCATCTAATCCTTGATACCGTTTCACTTTTCACTCCTCTTCAACAAATGATCAAAATTATTAATCGTCAAATCGTTTATTGCGCTCAACCGGCGGGCAAGCCATCAAAAATTAAGGGGGGGGAGCTGCCGCTGGGGGGGGAGCCGCCGCCGCAATTTCTTCGGGAGTCAGCGGAACATAGGCAACTAGCTCAAAAGTAGAAGTAATTTGGTCTCGCCCCGTAGACTCTTTTGCCTCAGCTTGCACCTCCGTTGTTAGTTTTTGAACCACCAAAAGCGTTTGCAAGCGATCAATGGTTTGCAGAATATTCAGGGTCTGGCTAAAACTGCCCTTGAACGAAACCGCCGTTACCTGCCGCTTCAGCTTGTTATTTAAATCTCCCCCCAGCGATGAATCCGTCACAATCACGGGATCTGTCGGCTCGAATTTAAGCAGTTGAGCTTGGTTCTGAACAATCATTTTGTTCAAGTCAAGCAGCAGTGTATCGAGAGCAGCCTGGGATGAAAAGAGCGCCCTCACTTCCTGATTTCCGGACTTGGCCCGATTAACGCTAGCAATTACCCCCTGGACTTGCTTCACCAGCTCAGCTTTTTGGGCCAGATCGGCTTGCTTTTGGTCAATGCTCTCGCTCAGTTTGCCAGACTCTTGCAGGGCAGGCAGGATCAGCATATTGCCCAAGTAGGCAGCCACACCTATCCCTAAGACACCGATCAGAATCCCAGTCACAACCGGGGTAAACGTAATCCCAAAAAGTTGGGGATAGGCTTTTACCTCTGGCTCTGGAGCGGAGGGTGCGTATTCTCCGGTCAGGGTCATTGCTTAATCACTCCTTTCTGCTTCAGAAAATTAATCCGCGAGACCAGTCCAGCCGCCCCATTCTTACTCAATTCTGGCAGCAAGGCTGAGGCAGGAGTTGTCGTCGTGGCTGTGGTAATTGTGTAGTCGATCAAGCTGGGGCCTTTAGCATCTTCAGGCGCTCGCTGCGATCGCACCAACTTAGTTGAATCGCTCTTCAGAAAAGGAGATTGTTGCAGGATCAGCACGAAATCGTTGATGTCGCTAAAGGAGCGAGCTTTACCCGTCAGCGTCAGAGCAGTACTGCCATCAGGCGGTGGGGCTGGAGCGGCGGCGGGAGCTGGCGCAGGAGCAGCACCATCTGCCGGAGCAGCGGCGGGAGCGGGTGCCGGGGGTGGGGCCGGTGCCGCCTGCTCAATTTTGGCGATTTGGAGCGTTGGGGGTACGCGATCGCGAATATCCTGGAGGGTGGCTGACCACGGTTTGATCTGATTAAACACAGTCGCCAGCGCTTGGGTCTCGGTATTGATCCGCTGTTCTTCGGCTTTGAGTTTATCTAGCTCAGACAACTGAGGGGCAATTTTAGCCAGTTGGTCATCCAGATTTCGCTCTTGTTCAGCCAGTTGTTGATTCCGAAAAGTCAGGAGGGCTGAACCCAGTAGCACCAACCCCACCGCCGCTGCTGCAACCACGCCCCCTAAAATGATCGGGGTATTATCGACTGGGCCAGCCGCCACACCGCCGCGTGAGACTTCCTCTTTGCCAAAGCCCGGCCGATCTCTGAGCAGATTAATATCAATTGAAAACATTACTGTGCCCCTCGTAAACCCAACCCGACCACCGTTCCCAACCCTGGCCGCTTTTCGGCAGAAACATCTTGCGGAAGCTGTAGCCCCAAATTTTCGACTGGGTCAACCAAGGTTGCCGTTAAGTTCAACCGCTGGGTAAAGAACTCGTCAATTTGCCCCACGCCTGCCCCCGGCCCAGCCAGTAAAACTTGAGCAATTTCTAAATCTTCGCCCTGGTTTAAGTAGAAATCTACCGAGCGCCGAATCTCATCGGCCAAATCGCCCAAGACTCTGATAATGGCGGCAGCGCTAGGATTACTGGCACCGCCATCCGTGGGGCTAACGGGCACCGTCATGCTGCTGAGCAAATCAACCCCCATCGCGGTTGGCAAGTTCATGGCTCGACTAATCGCGGCCTGAATTTGCTGGGTACCAATTGGCACCTTGCGGTTGAACTGGGGAATCCCATCCATGACGATACTAATTTCAGTCCCGTCGTACTCAATATCTACAACTGCTACTGCTTCACCGGGGGCAAACTGCAAAAGCTGGTTGCGAATGGTGCGCATCAGGGCAAAGCTACTGACTTCCAAAAAATTCAGTTGCAGACCAGCCTGGGCAAAGACATTAATATAAGACTCAGTAATTTCTTTCGGCGTAGCGACGAGCAAGACTTCTACCCGCTCAATCCCATCCTCATCGATCGTGGTTCCTAGTTTTTGGTAGTCTACATCTGCTTCTTCTCTTGGAAAAGGCAAATAAAGCGCCGCCTCTTGATTGAGCACCATGTCTCTGAGTTCAAAATCATCCAGCTCAGCCGGCAGCTTGATCAAGCGAATCACTGCCTCTCCAATTGGGACGGCACTCGCAGCTTGCTTGAGCTTAACTTTCTTCTCCTCTAACCCCTGCCGAATAGCATCGGCGATCGCCATCACATCAACGATCCGGCCGTCATGAAACGCCCCTTCAGGCATCGGAACCGATGACAGAGATGTCATCTTGATTCCTGACTTTAATTGTTGCAGTTGGGCAATATTGACACGCTCTGGGGTAAGTTCTACCCCCAAGCCCTGTTTAGCCCTAGAAAACAGCGAAGCGATCACAGCGTTGTCCGTTGCGTTAGCTAAAGGTTTTGAGTTGGACTTGAGGAGTGAGTTGAGGGAGGCTATCCCTAGATGGGATAATAGCGGACTTCGAGCAAAATCGCTAGCTATTTATATGCGAAACAATAAGTCCCTATGCAGGTGTCGCTGATGCTCGTCAGGCGTTAATTACTCAACAAGACTGTTGACTCGATGGCTGAGAACATTAATACCGTCAATGCTCTCTAATATTCTTAATCTAATTAATAACTCTGATCCATTCGATCGATTCGTTTAAGACAGCTACACAAATGCTGTTTGGTTTCACCCCCCGTAGGAGTTATTTTGCCAGAACCCCTTCCTGATTGTCAAAGGGATGAAGCGTAAACCCAACATCAAAACAGCGGCATTTAGGTCTGACGATCAGAAGCTGGTCTGAGGAAGCTAACTAGAGGCACTCGTATAAAAGCGCAAAGCAAACTGCCAGAATCGGCTAGACGTATAGAATAGTCCTGCTGCCAAGCAAGCTGAGGCTAGAAGCCAACTTGTTTGAGAGCGGGCTAAAATTACTTCGGCTGGAGCAGTGGTTAAAAATGCAACCGGAATTACAAATGTAAAGAAAATCCGATAGCTGGCTGGGTAGGCCGCCATCGGAAACCGTCCGGCTTCAACTAGCCCCCGCAATACTTCGGTCACATTGTAGATTTTGACAAACCAAATACTAGTGGCTCCTAACATAAACCAAAGGCTATACAAGCTGATCAAGCCAAAGCCAAGCGGAATCATGCCGACTAAGTAGCTAGTGAATGGCAAATCGAGTTGATGCCCGGCATAGCCAATCAAAATTAATCCAAACAGCAAATCTGGCAACCCCCAAGGTGAAAGGGTGTAGGTGGAAAGCCAAAACTGACTGCTAATCGGTTTGAGCAAGACAAAATCTAAGGTTCCTTCTTGAACATGGCGGACAATCCGGTTTAGATTTGGCACCAAAAAGCTGGCCGAAAATCCCTGGAGGAGCGTGAAGATGCCTAAGACAATCAGCGCCTCATCCCAAGACCAACCGCTAAACGTATAGCCTTGGCGGTAGAACAAAAATAGTCCAAACAGGCTACCGGCAAGGTTCCCTAGACTACTGAGGCTAGCCAGCAAAAAGTTAGCCCGATATTCCATTTCAGCCGCGATCGCGGCTCCCCAAAACTGCCTCAGTATCCGTAGGTATTTCTGCATGGTCTAGAGCAAAAAATCATCGGCAGGCTGACCCGATGGAGCGTTGACGGGTAAGACAAATTCCAGGTTGTCATTCGGGCGGGCAATAATTTGATGGGAAACTAACTCACCGCCCTCGACATGGCGGACAGCATCAATCCCAGCTTTGACGGCTGCATTCACTTCGCCAACGTCGCCTCGGATCACGACAGTCCAGTAGGCACCCCCGACTTGCTCGCAGCTTACCACCGCCACCTGAGCACTTTTCACCATCGCATCTGCGACCTGCAGCAGAGAGGGATAGCCTTTAACTTGCACCATGCCGATCGCGATCGTCATAACTACCAAATCATCTGCTTGAAATCTGAGCAGCAGAGCATACTTGGATCATAGCCGCTGATTATTGTTTAAGTTCAAAAATTGCCAGTCCCAAATTTGCCATCCCCCGCTTAGACCACAGCAACCGCATGTAGATTCTGAAGGATTAAACCCCGCCAGGAATAGCTCGCCGAGGTATGCCTGGCAGACCAATTTCTGACTATAAATTTTTGCACCGATTATTCGCAACTGACCCCAGAGATCAGAGATAGTCAAACTAGAGATTGCTTTTATCTGCTTAGGCAAAAATGATCGCTCATCCTAGCCTAGAACAACTGGCTGCCCAGCTTAAAAGCCCAATTTTAAAAGATCGGGTGTTGGCTTTGATTGAGCTGAAAAAAGAAACCATTTCTGTCCAAGATGCCTATCCATTGCTGAAGCAGGCGATCGCCGATGAAAATGTCCAGATTCGCGGCATGGCAGCTTTCTCACTTGGCATTAAGCAAACGCCCGAAAATTGGTCGATTCTGACCGAGCTATTAAACGCTGACCCAGACTATAACGTGCGAGCGATGGCTGCCGGAGCCTTAGGCTATCTGGAAGACAAGCGCGCCGTCGATTGTCTGCGTCACGCTTTTTATGAAGATACAAGCTGGTTAGTCCAGTTCAGCGCTGCGGTTGCCCTCGGCAATTTGCGCGACCTTCAGGCCCAAGCTGTTTTGCTAGAGGCGCTAGCTAGCTCAAATACACTGCTGCAAGAGGCGGCGGTGATGGCGCTAGGCGAAATTGGCGCGGTTGAACACGTCGATCGCCTGCTCAGCTTTGTCAACTCCAATGACTGGATGCTGCGGAAACGGTTAGCAGAGGCTTTAGGCAATTTACCCTGTCCCCAAAGTCAGTCAGCTCTAAAATTTTTGCAGAAGGACGCGCACCCACAGGTTGCCGCAGCCGCCAAGTTAGCCCTCGAAGATTCAGAATAAAGCTTTCAGAACCGTAACCTAGAAAATTCTAAATCAGTTCACCTATCTGATTCGACATACCTATCGTCAAGACTAATCACGAAATTGCTTGAGTTGCTCAATCAGGCGATCGAAGTAGGGGGCAAGGGTGGCTGACTGGTCTGGGGCAACCCGCTTTAAGCTAGCCGTCTTGATTCCTTCTAGCCCGACCACCATTGCATCAAGCGGCACCTGCAATTCTTGATAGAGCAGTTGCATGTAATGCAGTCCTTCGGAACTGGTGTAATCCGTTCGCTGACCGACAATGCCGTAGGTAATGCAGCGTAAAAAGTGCCAAAAGTCTCGCCAGCAGGCAGCAGCCCGTTCTGGCGGGTAAAGTCCGCCTCCCGGTTCAGTCATGTTGGGAAAAGTTTGGATGACCTGCGCTCTGGCTTCATCAACAATTTCGCTGACCTGATCGCGCAGCAGTTGAACAACTGGCAATAGCTGCGAGGACTGGGGCGACAGGGTTTGAAGTTGCTCAAGCTCTTGATCAGTCAAGTAACACCCTTGGTCATCGGCGGCCTGGAAAAGGGCGATCGAGTCCACAGAATGGCTGTCTTGCCAAGTTGAAAAGCTGACAATTCTGGCTTTTTGGATCAGCTCTCGAACTTTTTCGCTCAGTGGTGCCATGGTCAAAATTCAACTTAAATTCAGGACTCAAACCACTCCCATTTTTGCATTAGCGGGCCGCCCTAAATCTGTGATGATTTTAAGCTGGTTGGCAAATCAAAATCCTGACGTGAATCCAATCAAACCCAGCCCTCAGCACTTTGCCATAGAGTGGAGAAAGCTGCTACTACTCACACCTATGGATCTTCAGCAAATCGAAACCGATCTGCAAAACCCGGATTTTCAATATCGTCTCAAGGCGATCGCTGCCCTCAAAGATTACCCTTCAGAGGTGGCAGTTCCGATTTTGAGCCGCCATTTACACGACTCTGAGTTTTTAGTCCGATCGTTTGTGGCGATGGGTTTAGGCAAACAGCGGATCGACAAATCCTTTGCCCTGCTGCTTCAGATCATGAAATTTGACAATACGCCGAACGTGCGGGCCGAAGCCGCCAACTCTTTATCGCTGTTTGGACGAATTTCAGCCTCTCATTTGGTGCAAGCGTTTGTGCAGGATGATCACTGGCTGGTGCGGCGCAGCATTTTAGCTGCCTTGGTTGAATTAGGCTGCGCTGAAGAAGTGTTAGAGGTTTGCCAAGAAGCGCTCAAGGGTGAAGATCAGCCCGTCCAAGAAACGGCAGTCGATGCGCTGGGATCGCTGGCCCAGACTCGGCAACAGGCAGCCGCCCTGTCTCATTTGCTGGTGCTTAAGGATGCTCCGAGCGATCGCCTGCGGGTGCGAGTCGCCTATGCGCTGAAGCAGTTTGAACACCCAGCAGCCAAAGATGCGCTGGCTCAACTCAGACAAGACCCCAGCCATCAGGTGATCGGGGCGGCGCTCGAAGATTTAGTCCCCTAATCGCTAACGCATAAATTGGCTAAAATGTCTATAGCGATGTAGCGACGGTTACAGATTTTTACAGAAAAACTGTCAAAGTCAGGGAGGATTTAAGGCAACTTTTGGCCATGCTGAGGTCAAGCAGGAGGAGATTATGGCTAAGTTATTGGGGTCAGGGCAGATGACCTGGAAACTTGAAGGGGCGATCGACTGCGCTTTGCACTTGCGGCATCATCCCTCCGAGCCGTGGTTTCCCTACGAAAATTTTCCAGAATACGTTGTTGCCGATCCCCCGGAAATTTCTAAGGGGTATGCCACTTTTCTGGCATTGCTGAAGAAAGGCTGGACGACAGTTTGAATAATATGAAGTAGCATGAAGGAGTGTAAAAATTTCGCAAACAGCTTGACTTAGGTGCTTGTTTACGCAGTATTGAAACTTTAGTCTTGGTGAGGTTTGGTTCAGATGGTATCGCAAACAGCTCAGCTCTCTTTGGCATCCCTGGTGCAAGCGTTTTTTCAGCAATCTGAGGGAGAGTGGCGATCGCAGCGTCGCTACTACACCCTCAAAGACGGAGCCGGAGAAGCTCAAGAAGTTGTTAGCCTTTTGACCGTCAAGTTTTTAGCTCAAGGAGATTCACAGCTAATTGAGCTGGCTCACTTACATCAACTGGCAGACGAAACCGCCTTAACCTGCGGTGTCCTCACGACTTGGGACAGTAATTACATCGGGCCGAGTCCTAAGCAGATGCAGGGTTCTACTGTTTTTGGTGTGCTGGGAACAGGCCTGTATCGCGATCGCGGCTTTTCGACCACCAAGCCAGTGATTGCCCAATTCTCAATGCGCGACCCGAAGACAATGTGCCTACGCACCGAGTACAGCGGCAATGTGTTTGAAGAAGAAGTCAAGCTAATTGGCACCCAGTATCGCACTCGCCAAACCATCATTTCTCGCGCTGGTCAAGAGCAAATGATTGGGCAGTATCTAGAGAACCGAATCGCCTAGTCAACAAAACAAGCCTGACAGCTCAAAAGCCTCGCATTGCGAGGCTTTTGAGCTATAGAGTCCCATTAGGTTAAGTGCTAGAAGTCGTTACCACGGGTCGGCAATTTGAAAGCGATCGCCATCAAACCCGTTTTCTACAGTGGCTTCTAGCTTGGGAGCAAATGGCGCAGGCTTGGATATCACCTGGGTTGGCGAGTCAGGAATGTCAAAAGCCATTAATAGTAAAGCGGCGATCGTAATAATTAGCTGCTCTGTCAGCCGGAGGGCAAACAGTATTACCACTGCCATTACTAATCCGACTGTCCGAATTGTCCTGAGAAACGTAGGAAGCACCTTGCTGCTAGGTGCAATAAACATCTGTTGTTCTCCTAATCCTGCCAGTGGAGCACTGTAGGCAGATTCAGCACAAGTGTCCATTAATTTACTACCCTATTTAACCTGTTCAATTTCAATCCTGCCTTATTTAAAACCCTGATCAGCAGAATCACAAGGAACTTCATACTTTTGGACGGTATTTTGATCCAGGATTACTCATACTTTTTAACTCAAACCCTCTGCAAGCAAGACTCGATGCGATCAGACTACCCGGTTCCAGCGACAGCGAGAGTAATACTCTGATCGCTATTTAATTGCTTCTGCTGGCGATCGACGGATAATAAATGACAATCGATTTTTTTAATTTGACTCGGAGAAAATCAAGTGAAACTGAGATGGCTGTTGCCGAGTATCGTAAGTGCGGTTTTGATTTCAGAACCAGCCAGGGCAGATCAGCCCTATCAATTTGCTCATCAACCTACAGTGCCCACTGCAATTGCTCAAGCCTCAACTCCCCTAACTGCCCCGTCTGCTACGCCAGACTTGGGGGTTTTGCCTTTGGGACAACCTTTAACCTGGCTCCAGCAGCGTTTAGCAACTTACCGCACCCGCTACCCTGCCTTCAGAACTGGGATGTTTTTCTTGGATATGGACAACGGCAATTATGCTGACCTGAATGGAACCCAAGTTTTCCCCGCCGCTAGCATTATTAAGCTGCCGATTTTGGTTGCATTTTTCCAAGCTGTTGATGCTGGCAAAGTCCGACTGGATGAAACGCTGACCATGCGCCCAGAAATGATCGCCTCTGGGTCGGGTGAAATGCAATTTTTACGCCCTTGGAGTAAGTTCAGCGCCCTGCACACCGTCACCCAAATGAGTGTGATCAGCGACAATACAGCCACCAACATGATCCTGCGCCGCTTGGGAGGCGCAACCGTCGTTAATCAGCGGTTTCGCAGTTGGGGACTGCAACAAACGACGATTCGGAATTGGTTGCCTGACTTGCGGGGGACAAATACCACCACGCCCAAAGAGTTGGTCTATTTGCTTTTACAGCTTGAGCAAGGCAAGTTGCTCTCACCCCAGACCCAACAGCAAGCCTTTGGCATCCTGACTAGGACAAAGAATCGGAAACTGCTGGCAGCAGGTGTCGGCCCAGGCGCTGTGATTGCCCATAAGACCGGAGATATTGGCTTCATGCTAGGAGATGCAGGCCTGGTTAGAATGCCGAGCGGAAAGCGCTACATGGCAGCCGTGATTGCTAAAACTCCCTACGATGACCCCAAAGGATGGGATTTTATGCGCGATGTTTCCCGGATTGTCTACACTTACCTGAGTCAGCCAGCACCAGCGGCCCTAGAGGAGCCAAGGGATTCAAATGGCTTCTAACAAAGCCACGGCATAGGCAGCAATCCCCTCTTCTCGGCCGACTGGGCCGAGTTTTTCGTTTGTGGTGGCTTTAATGCCGATCTGTTCAGGCTGAATTTGCAGCACCGTGGCTAGGCGATCGCGCATGGCCGCAATATGCCCCTTTAGCTTTGGGCGCTCTGCTACCACCACCGAGTCAATATTACCGACTTGCCAACCTTGGGCTTGAATTAGCTCCGCAACTTGAGCAAGCAACTGTAAACTATCTGCCCCGGCCCACTGCGGGTCGGTGGGAGGAAAGTAATGCCCAATATCTCCTAAGCTCAAAGCTCCCAGCAGGGCATCCATAATCGCGTGGGTCAATACATCGGCATCGCTGTGCCCTAGTAAACCCAGCTCGTGCTCAATTTTAACCCCGCCTAAAATCAGCGATCGCCCAGCCACCAACTGATGAATATCGTAGCCATTGCCAATCCGAACTTGAGCCATTTTTGAAAGACAATCAAAGTGAGATGCTCGTAGGTGTTGAGACTTCTAATGGCTCAAACTGAATTCCATTATCTCCCGGAAAGGGCTGGCGATGATCATTTTTACCCAGCCAAATTTCTAGGGGAATGGAGTTATGAACCGGATAAGCATCACAAGTTCGTCCAGCAACTTGCCAATTTTACACGCCATACATACGCTGCTGTAGGAAGGAATGTTAGGGTCGTCAGCAAAAATCATTCGCTCAATAGACCTCTTGCATGAATCATCAAGATAAACGATTTTTCGTCCCCCTAGCCCCCCAATTTTGGGGGAACCGGTTCTTAAGTCCCCCAGAATTGGGGGATTTAAGGGGCTTTCCAGTATTCATACAAGAGGTCTAATATCTGGCGGGAGTATTTTAGCTTCAGTTGTGGCGCTATTTTTGCCCATACGCCGTGCCAGGAAAGTAAATCTTTCTCGAACTCACTAATTTTACCAAGGTTGACAGCTTCAGAAAGTGATTGCTCAATTCTGACTCTGCTGGGCTTTTAGCCATTTCGCATAGAGGTCGGGGCGGCGATCGCGGGTGCGTTGCTGTTGCTGTTCGTAGCGCCAGCGCTCAATTTCACCGTGATTGCCTGAGCGCAGCACCTCTGGTATGCCCCAGCCCCGAAACTCGGCAGGGCGAGTGTAGTGGGGGTAGTCGAGTAAACCTGCTTCAAAGCTCTCTAGCTTTAAAGATTCCTCCTTGCCAACGGTGCCGGGAAGCAGTCGAATGACGCCATTCAGCAGCGCTAAGGCCGGAATTTCGCCACAGGTGAGAACAAAATCACCCAGAGAGACTTCTCGCGTCACTAAATGATCCACTACTCGCTCGTCTACCCCTTCGTAGTGCCCGCAAATGATCACCAACTGATCAACATTTTGGGCAAAGTCCTGGAACATTTGCTGCTGCATCGGCTCCCCTTGGGGAGTCATCAGCAGCAAATGACGGCGGGGCAAGCGCGGCAGCGCTTCTACAGCGGCAAAAATGGGTTCTGGCTTCAGCACCATGCCGACTCCTCCCCCGTAAGGCTCATCGTCAACTCGATGGTGCTTATCGGTGGTAAAGTCGCGTGGGTTAGTGAGGTGAACTTCGGCAATTTTTTTGGCCAAAGCTTTGCCAATTAGCCCGGACTCGAGGGGAGAGTTAAAAAACTCAGGAAATAAAGTGACAAGATCAAAACGCACGATCGCAGGGTCAGAAATAACAATTGAGGTTCAGTTGGCGCCACTAACCTGTAAATGTGATGAGTTAATGGCAAAAGGCTCGAAAAAGATGTTCATAAAACCTTAAATCTTTCTAGAATAATCTGACATGGCCCGTGATAAATCCAATCAGAAACTTCTGGTCAAAGGGAGGGGCGTTCGTTAACCTTGAAACTTAGATCACTTTGGATCAATATGTTGCAGTTGACCTCTCAACCCTCTGAACCCAGCACCCTTCTACCCATCAAGAGTGCTGTGATGGCGATCGGCGGGGCCGAAGACAAAGTGCGCGGGCGGCAGATTTTGCAAACCTTTTTTAACCGGGCCGGGGGTGAGGAGGCAATAATTGCGGTGATTCCCTCCGCCTCCCGCGAACCGGATGTGATGGGACAGGTTTACCTCGATATTTTTACAGAGATGGGGGCCAAGGGAGTGGAAGTGATGATGGTGACAGAGCGCCATCACGGGGAAGACGATCAGCTCCTCACTAGTTTAGAAGACTGTACCGGCGTGTTTATGTCTGGTGGCGACCAAATTCGCCTCTGTGCCCTGCTCGAAGACACGCCTTTAATGGAAAAGGTGAGGGCGAAAGTTTGGCAGGGAGAAGTTGTGCTGGCCGGCACCAGTGCGGGAGCGGCCGTTTTAGGGCACCACATGATTGCCAGCGGCGGCAGCGGCGAAGCGCCCAATCGGGCCCTCGTCGATATGGCGATCGGGCTAGGCATTATTCCAGAGGTAATTGTGGACCAGCATTTTTATAACCGGAATCGGCTGGCTCGTTTGATTAGCGCGATCGCCGCTCACCCCGACCGGCTTGGGATCGGGGTTGATGAAGACACCTGCGCTCTGTTTGAAGCCGATGGCTTAATTCAAGTAATTGGGAAAGGGGCAGTGACGATCGTTGATCCCCGCCATGTCACCTGTAGCAACTACAACAGCACCGGCATGACTGATCCCTTGAGTCTTTACAACTTGAAGCTGCATGTCTTAAGCCACGGGGACTGTTATGACTTGCACAAACACGAAGTTCACAGCCAGAAAGCTGAGTTTCCATCTGTTTGAACGTTGATTTGCGTTTGCGATCGCCCGCTTAAGTTGCGTTAGCATCAGCTACTAATTTTCTCTCCGTCTATGATATTCTTTATTGCCCCTTAAGTCTTCCCATGAAAATTCTCAAGATGCAGACCCTGCGCGGCCCCAACTATTGGAGCATTCGTCGCCACAAGCTGATTGTGATGCGCCTTGACTTGGAAAGCTTGGCTGAGCAGCCTTCAAATCAAATCCCTGGCTTTTATGAAGGGCTGGTGGGACTGTTACCGAGTTTGCAGGCTCATTTTTGCTCCCTCGGACAGGCCGGCGGCTTTTTGACCCGCCTCAGAGAAGGCACGATGATGGGGCACATTATTGAGCACGTTGCCCTCGAACTGCAAGACCTGGCCGGGATGCCAGTCGGGTTTGGGCGCACTCGTCAAACTGCTACCCCTGGCATTTATCAGGTGGTGATGGAATATTTGGATGAGCAAGCGGGGCGCTATGCGGCTAGAGCCGCCGTTAGACTCTGTCAGAGCATTGTTGACATCGGCAGCTACTCCCGCTCGGAGCTAGCCCAAGACTTGGCAGACCTGCAAGAGCTGTGGGCAAAAGCTTCTTTGGGGCCAAGCACCGAAGCGATCGTCAAAGAAGCAGAAGCGCGGGGCATTCCCTGGCTAGAATTGAGCAGCCGGGCTATTATTCAACTCGGCTATGGTGCCAACCAGCGGCGAATTCAAGCGACCTTGAGCGATCGCACTGGCGTACTAGCAGTCGAACTAGCCGGAGACAAAGAAGGCACCAAGCAAATGCTGGCGGACGCAGGCATCCCCGTCCCCAAGGGGACGATTGTTTCTTACCTGGATGACTTGGAACACGCGATCGCTGACATAGGTGGCTATCCCGTCGTGATCAAACCCTTAAACGGCAACCACGGACGCGGAATCACGATTGGGGTTGAAGATTGGGAAGTAGCTGAGCAAGCCTACGATAGCGCCAGTGCCGTCTCTAAAGATGTAATCGTTGAACACTACCACCCTGGCAGTGACCATCGCGTGTTGGTGGTGAACGGCAAAGTGGTGGCGGTGGCAGAGCGAGTGCCAGCCCATGTGGTCGGCGATGGGCGATCGACGATTGAAGAATTAATTGAAATTACCAACCAAGACCCGCAGCGGGGAGAAGGGCACGCCAATGTGCTGACCAAGATTGACATTAACCACACGACTTGGCAGCTCCTCGACCAGCAGGGGCATACCCTAGACAGCGTTTTATCCGCTGGTGAAGTCTGCTACCTGCGCGGCACCGCCAATTTAAGTACGGGCGGGATTGCCGTCGATCGCACCGATGATATCCACCCTGAAAATGTCTGGATTGCCCAGCGGGCCGCCCAGGTAATTGGACTCGACATTGCCGGCATTGATGTCGTGACGCCAGATATCACCCAACCGATGACGGAAGTCGGGGGAGTGATTGTGGAAATCAACGCTGCTCCTGGCTTTCGGATGCACACTTCTCCCAGCCGGGGGATTGCCCGCAATGTGGCTGAGCCAGTGATTGACATGCTGTTTCCACCCGGTCGGCCCTGCCGGATTCCGATTATTGCCGTCACAGGCACGAATGGGAAGACTACTACTACCCGCCTGATTGCCCACATTTGCAGGCAAACCCAGCGCACCGTCGGCTACACGACCACCGATGGGATTTACGTTGGCGACTATCTGGTTGAAAAAGGCGACACGACTGGCCCCCAAAGCGCTCGCTTGATTCTGAAAGACCCGACCGTAGAAATTGCGGTTTTGGAAGCAGCTAGGGGCGGAATTCTTCGCTCTGGCTTGGGGTTTGACTATTGCGATGTCGGTGTAATCTTAAACGTGCAGGCTGACCATCTGGGGATTGGGGACATCGACACCCTAGAGCAACTGGCCGACCTGAAAGCAGTTGTGGCTGAATCTGCCCGCCCGGATGGCTATGTGATTCTCAACGCCGATGACCCGATGGTGGTTTCGATGACCGAGCAGGTCAAAGCCCAAGTTGCCTATTTTTCGATGGAAGCAGACAATCCAATCGTCCAAGACCACATTGAGCGAGGCGGTCTGGCCGCTGTCTATGAAAATGGCTATCTGTCGATTCTGAAAGGGGATTGGACGCTGCGGATTGAGCAGGCAATTAACGTGCCGATCACCTTGGGCGGACGGGCTAACTTTATGATTGCCAATGCCCTAGCCGCCAGCCTGGCTGCGTTTTGCCAGGGGATTGCGATCGAGCATATTCGGGTGGCGTTGGCTAGCTTCCGCACTTCTGTCAGCCAAACTCCGGGGCGGATGAACCTGATTAATTTAGGAAAATTCAGCGTCCTGCTGGACTATGCCCACAATCCGGCGGGCTATGCAGCGGTGGGCGAATTTGTGAAGAAATGGCCAGGGCAGCGGATTGGCGTTCTGGGCGCACCCGGCGATCGCCGCAACGAAGACCTGATTAGCTTAGGAGCGATCGCCGCTGGCATTTTCAACCAAGTGATTGTCAAAGAAGATGACGATCGACGCGGGCGCGATCGCTCAGAAGTGGCGAATTTGATTGTGACCGGCTTGCAGCAAGCCCAGCCCGATCGTCCCTACGAGGTGATTTTGGATGAGACGACCGCCATTAATCAGACCCTGCAAACCGCGCCTGCTGGCAGTTTGATTGTAATTTTGCCAGACAGTGTCAGTCGGGCGATCAGTCTGGTCGAAGAGTTTCAAGCGGTTTTAGAAAGCCAAGCGGCTGTGGTTGAGTTTGAGCGGAACGGCGTCGCCAGCCCGATCGTTCACCCATCCACTTTGACCGTTGAAGTGTCAGGAATTAATGCGAGCTAAAGTTTTTAAATCTTGGCTGATTCTAATTGTTTTTGATTAGGATCAGTCTCGGCAAAGCTTCTGCTGGCGATAACTTCTATTTTTTGCGATGGCTGAGAAACAACTCCCCGGAATAGCTTTTCTGGAAGCAAAAACATTCATAACCCATTGCCGCTCCTGTGATGGTCAGGCACAGACTAAACTGAAGTGATGCGATGTTTTAATCATCTCTTATGAGATTCAATCGAAGAAAGAGCCGTTGGCGCTGGCAGCGTTCAGATAGCGGCTTTGTGTTGCCTCTGGTGATTGGGTTAGGGTTAATGTTGATTCTAATTGGTCTGACTTTGTTTTTGCGATCGCAGAATGCCCAAATCTCAGCTTCTGCCCGCCAAGACTCAGCCCAAGACTTGAGCGCCGCTGAAGCTGGTGTTACTCTTGCTCAGTCTTTTCTTGATCGAAGGCGCTTCCTAGCAGACGACGATAGCGGCACCGCCACTTCCACCACAACAGGCTGGGTGCCAGATCTGCAAACTCGCGCTGACACCTATCAAGCTTACGTCGGTGCAGCCTGCCCAGAAATTGCTGAGGCTAAAACCACAGCCATCAATTATTTGGGAGGAAGCTCAACTCCAACCCTATTGCCCCTAGCGAATGGAACAGGTAAATTCCGGATTGTTAACTACGACTATCAGGCTTCCCCTACTCCTGCCAAGGGCGTATTAACCGTTGAAGGGACATCTGAGCAAGCTATTGATGATCCGAACGACTTGATCAGTATTGCCCGTGTCAGAGTCGAAATCCCATTAGATACTAACGCTGTCCCGCCAGCCCTCTGGGCCAGCAATTTCAACTTAGCAACTAATAATCTAATTGATGGCAATATTAAAGTTTACGCTTGTCCAACAGGGACGAGTTCAACCGGCTCATTTGGGACAAATATCGTTAGCGATGCCAATATTGAACCTTACTCAGGTGATTTAAAGGTAGACCCGTATCAACGAATTCCAGATATCATCACTTTCCCAACCACAGGCGATGGACGCTACACCCTCACTTCAGCGATCAGCGGCGCGATTACTTTGCCACGGGTTATCGGTTCTATTGATGAAGGTGTTGATGTTGATGGAAACGGCATTTATGACAATGTTGACTACCACTATGAGTTTGATGGTTTTTCAGGAGATCAAATTACTGTTAATACAGTGATTACGATTGATGGCACAAAAGTTAGCGTAGGCAGAGGGGTAAATATCTATCTCGACAGCAACCTCGACCTGAGCGGGGTGAGAGTTCAAGTGAACGGTGGCACAGTTGGACAACGTTATTTAAGGATCTGGGGTCAAGATGATATGACCACAATCCGAATTGATGACACGACGGATCTCAATGATCCTTACTTAATGACCCTTATACATGGGCCGAGTGCAACAGCAACCTTCTTAAATCCTGTTACAGCTGATTCTGTGATTAGAGGCTCTGTTTGGGTCAAAAGTGTAGCGGCAGCGACGGCACCAGCTTCGCCTAAAACCTGGGTTCAAGATTGCACTTCCTGCTCGTGGGGAAATATGGCTCCTACCATACCAGCACCAGTCCGTTTGTCATCTGCTAGCGCTTGGACTATTTGTTCTAGAGACACAGATGCCAGCGGGATGCCCATCGATGACGACTGGGAGCGCCCCAACACGAACACCGCTGGGGGTGCCGACTTAGCCTGTAACGGGAGTTAATCGCGATGAAGCGGTTGCTCCACAAATTGTCTGGTCAAGGATTTACACTGACTGAAGTTGTTGTTGGCGTTTTGCTGGTGACAATCTTTGTAGCGGCGGGGATGCAGTTAATGGTGGCTTCCATGGCATTGCAAACCCGTGGCAAGTCGGATAGCGAAGCCAGTGATTGGATTCAAACTGATTTAGAGCAAGTTAAAAACCAGGCTGGGCAGTTTCAACTGACTCGGTTGTCTCCTAATCCGGTTAGTCCGCCTAATTACAGCACTGGAGCAACTTCGATTTTTGTCGATTGGACAAATGGATTTTCTAATACGGTCGGCGGCAATCGTCTAAGAATAGGCGATGATGCTCAAGTCTACGAGATCACGGCCATAGACTACGCTAACAAAGAATTGACGATTAACCCTGGTTTAGTGGCTCCCAAAACCCCCAGTCAACTGGTTTCTGGCATTAACTACTGTAATGCCACCAGTTCAGCCGATGGCTTTGCCTTGGCCTTTCGGCAGTCGCTAGCGGCTATTTCTCCCAGTACAAAACCGTTTGCCAATCAGCAGCAGTACACCATCTATCGAGGAGGATATGCAGGTCAACCCGATCCGAGCATTAAAAATGAGCCGCCTTTCCAGGTGTTAGAACTGTCTTATCGGGTAGAGTCTCTGGCCGATAACTCAACCATCGCCAAGCTTGATACCGAGATTATTCCTGATGCTGCGTTTAGATGTCCATAAGATTAATAGAAACCTCGGGCTGACTTTAACAGAAGTCGTCGCTATTGTGGTGATTATTGCCATCATGGCGGGGATGTCAGCCCCCAGCTTTTTGGCTTGGTTAAACAAGCGACGATTGGAAGAAGCCCTAGCCAGCGTCGAAGGAGCGCTTAGAGAAGCGCAGCGAGAAGCGATGCGTCGGAACATCCAGTGCACCCTTTCGTTTTCCCCTGACTTACCAAGCAATAACACAACCTTAAGCGCCATCCCGGCCATCTGCTTGCCTACGGGTAATCGAACTCTGGGCGGCAAGCTTTTGGGGTTCCTTGAAATTGGGACAGTAAATCTAAGGGGGACATTTAATAACAGCGGACCTAAACTGATTTTTAAACCTACGCGAGGCGGAGCAACTAATTTGGGTTCGCTGAACCTATCTCTTACGGACAGCGGAGTTCAGCAGCGTTGTCTAGTGGTAAGTACTTATAGTGGGTTGTTTAGAACGGGAGTTTACGTTGGGGCTTCCCCAACTGGAATTGCTGCTGCTGATTGTGTGCAACCCTGATCCGAATCATAAAGATGAAAAGATATTCTAACTGGTTGATTGTGTTCGCCAATAACAAGGGCTTTACCTTAATTGAGTTACTGACAGCTAGCGTGCTAACGGGCTTAGTAATTAGCGGTATTTTTGTTGGTGTGCTCAGCCTGATGGGAGCAGACAAACGCCAGCAAGCCAGAGTTGAGAGACAAACTGAAATTAGCCGGGCGCTTGACCTGATTAGTCAAGATATTCGAGATGCCAGCGCCATTAAATCAGTGACAGGGCTGACGATTACCCCCGCCAGCCCTAGCTGTGCTGGCACCTCGATCGCTACCCCCATCTTCCGAACCACAGTTTTGGTTGGCGGCAATCCCTATAACAGAGTTTTCTTTGTCACCAATATGTCCGGCTGCGATGGCTCTACCACTGCCCGTAGAACCGTGTGGAATCGTCCAGCCTTACTGAAAGTGGTCAGAGAAAATAGCGCCTCTCCGATCGCTGGCGACCCGCCCACCATCACCACGTTTAACGGCAACTTGGGCAGCGAACTCGTGGATGGGTTAATTGCCCCTACCCCGACTCCGACTGCTGCTAGCCTGAGCTGCAATGCGACCGGTCAACAATTTTTGGGTGCAGATGGGCTATACATTTGCATTGAAAGCCCCCGCTCAGCCGTAATTTACATGTACGGAGCAGATGAAAATGGGCAAGCTTTACCCGCGCAGTCCACGCGAGTCTCAGTCCGAGCGACCTAGACAAGGGAATATGGTAGGCTAACCCCAATTATGCAAGGGATGACTTGGGATGGATAAGTTAAAAGTTGGATTGCTGTTTGGTGGCTGTTCCGGTGAACACGAAGTTTCGATTTCTTCAGCTAGGGCGATCGCCGCTAATCTACAAGCTCCTCCCAATCATGCCAAATACGAACTGTTGCCCTTCTACATCCAAAAAGACGGCGGCTGGCAGCCGGAAGCGATCGGCTGGCAAGTCCTCAACCCAGGCAGCCTGCCCGATGCCAACACCAGAAATCTTTGGCAGTTTCCAGCCAGCGCTAGCGATGTAGATGTTTGGTTCCCAGTTTTGCACGGGCCAAATGGCGAAGATGGCACCGTGCAGGGGCTATTGCACTTAATGCAGCGTCCCTGCGTTGGGTCGGGGGTGCTAGCCTCAGCCGCTGGCATGGACAAACTGATCATGAAAACAGTCTTTGCGGCCGCAGGATTGCCCCAGGTTAACTATGTCGGGGTGAATCGCTCGGAAATTTGGTCTGACCCCTGCGTTTACACCAAGCTCTGCGATCGCATTGAGGCCAAGCTGGGCTATCCGTGTTTTGTGAAGCCAGCCAACTTAGGATCTTCGGTCGGAATCTCGAAAGTGCGATCGCGCTCCCAGCTTGAGGCCGCCCTCGATAACGCCGCCAGCTACGATCGGCGTCTGATTGTCGAAGCGGGTGTCCAAGTGCGAGAAGTCGAATGCGCGGTTTTAGGCAACGATCGCCTCCGCGCCTCAATTGTGGGCGAAATTACCTACACCAGCGACTTCTACGACTACGACACCAAGTACACGGCTGGGCAAGCCGACTTGATTATTCCAGCCAAACTGCCGGCGGCCATTATCGAACAAATTCAAGCCATGTCTTTGCGGGCCTTCAAGGCGATCGATGCGGCGGGTCTGGCCCGCATTGACTTTTTCTATGTAGAAGCCACAGGCCAAGTCTTAATCAACGAAATCAACACGATGCCTGGGTTTACTGCCACCAGCATGTATCCCCAACTCTGGGCGGCTTCTGGCATCCCCTTTCCTGAACTGGTCGATCGCCTAATTCAACTCGCGCTGGAGCGGCACATGCCTCAAACTCGCAGTGACGATTGAATCCTGACCGTACTTCTTATGTCTGTGCAGATGATGCGGAAGAGCTGGGCCCCGGTGACTGAAATATTCATTAACTCAACATTTTGTAACACAATACCCCCAAAAACCGAATTCAAAGCAAACTGAGAACGGGCATTTCTTGCCGACAGCGACGACAGAACCAAACTGTTTTGCAATTCCGAATATGTTGGAGGAGCTGATCGGAACAGCAAGGGCATTTGGGCGGAGAAGATTTCATGATTTAGTTTTAAGGTTAAAGCGAACTAGGTTAATAGCGCATAGATAGTGCCCCATTTCCCTCTGTCAGCTTAAGCAGCAAATATGAGGATGTTGTGAGGAGTTAATTGATGTTGCAATTAATTAAAGAAATGAAAAAACTCTATACATGCTCACCTCTGGGCACACTCATCTTTTAAAACTAACTGAACGGAGGATTAAGGAGCGGCTGCTAATTGGCACTGGGGGCAAAAATGGCTGGAGCGACCCGCTAATCTAATTCGCTGGATCGGCGTCGCGCAAACTCGGCAGGGCTGATCTTTGCGATCGTAAACCCAAGCCACACCGCCATAATTCCCATTAATTCCCTGCACATTCATGAAGTCGCTAAAGCTAGTGCCGCCTTCTGCAATCGCAGCCTGCAAAACAGCTAAAACAGCGGTGTAGAGCTTATCGATTTGGACTGGCTCTAAGGTCGCAGCCAAAGTATTGGGATGAATACCGCTCCGAAACAGAGCTTCATCGGCGTAAATATTGCCTACTCCCGCAATCAAGGCCTGATCGAGGAGGGCGTTTTTAATGGGGCATCGTCGCTGTCGCAGCCGCTCTGCCAAATATTCAACTGAAAAGTCAGACTCAAAGGGTTCTGGCCCTAGACGGGCGAGGGCGGTGATAATTTCTGAGGGCTGTTGGTCAGGCGGAACCCACCACATCTGCCCAAACGTGCGCTGATCAACAAAGCGTAGCTCTTGGCGATCGCCAAACAGCAACCGCACACGGGTATGCTTTTGGAGCGGAGTTGCCGCCGATAGCCACAACAGTTGCCCCGTCATCCGCAAATGTACCCCCAGCCAGCCAGCGCTCTTAACTTGAGAACCGGATGTCTGAGGGTACTTGAGTTGTGCCAATAGATATTTGCCCCGCCGCTGCCAGCTTGCGATCGCTGCTCCCTGCAAGCCCTGCAAAAATGCAGTTGGGCTGTCAGGATAGGCAATGGTTCGGGCCAGCAAAACCTCTCCATCAGCAATTGTCTGATCAAGCGTGACTTGCTGTAACCCTCGCCGCACCGTTTCAACTTCAGGGAGTTCTGGCACCGAGCTACCTAAAGAGATATTCTAAAATCGTCATCGATAGCAAAGCGAACCTTGCCCACAATAACTTGAATACCACTGCGAGCTAAACGGCTCTGGAGCAAGGCTATTTTGCCACTTTCTTAGCTGCTGGTGCTGATACCTCTGTAACTTCGCTCAGAGCAAAGTTGTTGGTGTTAACACCGCTGGCATTGCCGCTGAAGCCCGAATAGTTGACTTTTTCAAACCGGACAATGACTGGATATTTAATCCCGCTTTGGTCTACCGAGGCAACCGTGCCAATTTCGTTATACCAATAAGAGTCTGGGCGGAGAATCTTGACTTTAGAACCACGTTGAACCATGAATGGAATCCCTCTTTCAAGCTGGTCAATTGTTCTCAGCCTACTATGTCGATGGGGGTTTGCTAAAGTTCGCTCCATAAAGTTTTACAACAGAATTTGGCGTTGTTGCATGAAGGAGGGGCTGCGGAAGGGTTGTGTCATGATAAGTTTGAATCGCCAAACCCAAACTAGAACGCATGAAACAGCACTACCGCATCCGCAACGGCTCGACTGAGCTTCGCCGAACGTCGGGTCTGAGTATAACGCCGGATTGAAGCAACGCGGAAGCCTCACTTTTTAGGTCGATGAGGCAGTTTTAGCGCAGTAGATTGTCCCGGATTTAAGCGGCAAGCCCTTACGAGTTTAAAGCTGAGACCATTCCCCCCGCTTCCGGTAAAGCGCCCTGCATTTTGCTTAGCCAGTCAATTAAATGTTCGAGTTGACGATCGGCGGATAGTACGCCTAGCCCTCGCACCGTCACTTTACCGGGGCTGTAAACAAAGCGAGTTTGGAGATGCTCAGGCAGATTGGCTTTGAGCAGATTCCAGGCCGGTTCTTCCATTGGCGTTTCCATGACGGCGTGCTGGCTACCTTCGGGTTTAATGCGCGAGAAACCGAGTTTTTTGGCGACTTGTTTGAGTTCAACAACTCGGATCAGTTGTTGAGCAGCAGTCGGAATCGGCCCATAGCGATCGCTCCAATCGGCGGCAATTTGGGTTAGCTCGCGCTGGGAATTGGCTGAAGCTACGGCTCGGTAAGCGCTCATTTTTTGGTCTAAATCGGGGATGTAGTCGGCTGGAATAAAGGCAGTTAAATTCAAGTCAATTTGGGTGTCATCGACTTGGGGAATTTCCTGCCCGCGAATTTCGGCGATCGCCTCTTCCAGCATTTCCATGTATAAATCAAACCCAATCGCGTCCATTTGCCCATGCTGCTCTGCCCCCAACAGGTTGCCGACGCCGCGAATTTCCATATCTCGCATTGCCAACTGGTAGCCAGAACCAAGTTGGGTAAATTCCTGCAACGCCCGTAGCCGTTGACGAGCGGCCTCAGTCAGGGTGTTTTGGTTCGGATAAACCAGCCAAGCGTGGGCTTGAATGCCGGCTCGCCCGACCCGCCCCCGCAGTTGGTAAAGCTGTGACAAGCCAAACTTCTGAGCATCTTCAATCACAATCGTATTGACGCGGGGAATATCCAGCCCCGACTCAATAATCGTTGTGCAGACGAGAATGTCAGCATCGCCATTGTTAAACGTCAGCATGGTGGATTCTAGCTGTCCTTCGTCCATTTGCCCGTGGGCGATCGCAATCCGGGCGCTGGGTACAATCTGCCGCAGCTTGATCGCAATTTCTTCAATCCCATCCACGCGGGGGACAACGTAAAACACCTGCCCACCTCGATCCAGTTCTTGGCGGACGGCTGTGCCAATCGTTTCCAGGTTGTAGGGCGAGAGGTGAGTTTTAATCGGGCGGCGGGAGGGCGGCGGCGTCGTAATTAAGCTCATTTCTCGCACCCCAGACAGCGCCATATAGAGGGTGCGCGGAATCGGGGTGGCACTAAGGGTGAGCACATCGACCTGAGTTTTGAGGGCTTTAATTTTTTCCTTTTGATTCACCCCAAACCGCTGTTCTTCATCTACGACTAGTAGACCTAAATCCCGGAAGCTGACGGCTTTGCCCAACAACTGATGCGTGCCAACCACCACATCCAATTCACCGGTTTGCAGGCGCTGCTGAATCTGTCGCCGCTCCTCCGCCGTCCGAAATCGGTTCAGCAAGCCAACTTGAATTGGGTAGGGGGCATACCGCTCTTTGAGCGTGTGATAGTGCTGCTGGGTCAAAATTGTCGTCGGAGCCAGTACAGCGACTTGTTTACCGGCGGTGACTGCCTTGAAAATCGCCCGGATTGCCACCTCGGTTTTGCCAAAGCCAACATCGCCGCAGACCAGCCGATCCATCGGGCGATCGCTCTCCATGTCTTGTTTGATGTCTTGGACTGATTTGAGTTGATCCGGCGTCGGCTGGTAGGGAAAAGACTCTTCCATTTCCGCTTGCCAGGGCTGATCGATCGGGAAAGCATAGCCCGTCTGCTGCGATCGCTGGGCGTAAAGCTGCAATAAATCCACCGCCACTTTCCGAATTGTCTTGCGGACTTTGCTCTTGGTGCGCTCCCAGGCTTTGCCGGACATTTTGTTCAGTTCCGGCGGTTGGTCAGAGCTACTGCGCAGGCGGGAGAGCGACCCTAGCTGGTCGGCCGCCACCCGCAGCAGCCCATCGGCGTACTGCAAAACCAGGTAATCTCGCGTTTCCTGGTTGAGGGTTAAGCTTTCCAGCTTCAGGAACTTGCCGATGCCGTGGTTGCGATGGACGACGAAATCGCCGGGTTGCAGCTTATTCGGGTCAACCTGTTTAGAAACCGCCTGCCGCCGCTTCCGAATATAGCTGGGGGTGGCCAGGCTATGTTGCCCAAAGAATTCCCGATCGGTGACCAGGGCCAGCCGGAAGGTGGGCAGAATAAACCCTTCCAGTTCAGCCAAGCCGGAATACTTAAGGGCGATCGGCACCCGCTGGTTTTGCAGCTTATCGATCGCCGGATAGTCCTGCGGATTGGGCACAAACTGGGCCGGACAGTCGTGCTCTTGCAGCAGCGCCACCGATCGCGACGGCTGAGCCGACACCAACCAAACTGCAAAATGGCGCTCTCGCTTTGAGCGGATCAGGTCTGCCAGTTTGGCAAACTGGTGGGGAGTGGAGGGCACCGGACGGCTCGCCAAGTTCAAACTATAGGGCTGCACCGTCCCCGTTTCAGCTAGTTCAGACAAGTACAGCCGCTGGAAGCTGGCTAGCTCAACCAGGCAATCGGCAAAGCAGCGATGCACTGCCGGGATGGCCGGTTGCTGGAGTTGCTGCCAATGTTCATCGGTATGCTCAAACCAGCGATCGCTATGGCTCTGACATTGCGCCAGTTCATCCACCGCCACCAGCGTCTGGGCCGGTAAGTAATCAAGCAGCGAGGCGGGCTGAGCAAAAGTCAGCCCTAAAAACCGCCGCATTCCTTCTGGGGCTTGCCCAGATTCAAACAAATCTTGCTCCAGCGGCGTCAGACTGGCCTTTACCTGGGCTTTTTGAGCCGAACTGAGGGCCGCCAGGGTAATCGGGCTAAAGCTGGTCGGAGTCAGCACTAGCCGCTCAATTGAATCTAGCGATCGCTGGCTAGCTGGGTCAAATTCCCGCAGTCGATCCAGCTCATCGCCAAACCACTCTAGGCGGACTGGCAACTCGGCCGAAACCGGAAACAGATCAACAATATCGCCGCGCCGACTCCACTGCCCTTCGCTTTCCACCAGCGGCACCCGCTCGTAGCCCAGGCGAGCTAAGGTATCGCTGAGCTGTTTTAGGTCAAGCTCCATGCCGGTTTCTAAGTTGAGGCAATAGGGCTTAAATGCTTCTACGGGCGGCAAATGGGGCTGTAAAGCCCGCTCGGTCGCCACAATCGCGATCGGTTGCTGGCTCTCCCCGACCAGATCAGCCAGCACCTGCAACTGCCCCCAGGTCATTTCTGACTCTAGGTCAAACGGTTCGTAGGGGGAAGCCTCAGAGGTCGGGTAAAAATGCACCGTCGGCCAGCCGATCGCCTCTAGCTGAGCGGCCCACCGGCCGGCTTCTTCCAGAGTGGCGGCAATTAGCAGCAGGTTTTGCTGTTGGTTCTGGGCAAGCGCCGAAGTCACCAATCCTTTCGGCAAGCGGGCTGCCCCGGTCAACTCCAGACGCCCATGCTGGTCTAACTTGCTCAACAGTTCTAACGTCAGGGGGGCTTTGGTTAAGCCCCGTGCGATCGCAGCCAGCGTCATAGATTCCAATCATCAGATTCACCCTCACCATTCTAGAATCCCAGCCAGGGCGCGGAGGCGACGGTAGACCGCACCCAAGCCGAACAGCGATAATAAAGGCGATCGCTAAACCTGCGTCACCCATGTATCAAACCGATCCACCACTGCCAGCCAAAGAAACGCTGCCCACCATGTACGATCTTGCCAGTGAAGATCCGCAGGAACCCGGTGTGCCCGATCAGTTTCATCTGCTTCAACCCCGTCTGCTCGACGAAGCCTTTGTTCCGCCCAGCTATCCAGCCGATCAGGTGTTTGTTGCCAGTGACCTGAATCTTTACTACGATGTCCGCCATCCCCTTTGGTATAAGCGCCCAGACTGGTTTGCTGTCGTAGGCGTATCGCGTTTGCACGAACAGCGAGACTTGCGCCTCAGCTATGTCGTTTGGCAGGAAGGTGTGAATCCGTTTGCGGTAATTGAACTCCTCTCCCCTAGTACCGAAAAAGAAGATTTGGGACAAACTCTGCGCGAGGTGGAGCAACCGCCAACCAAATGGCAGGTGTATGAGCAAATTCTGCGGGTGCCATACTACGTGGTCTACGATCGCTACACTTCCACCCTGCGCGCCTTCAAGTTAGATGGCAGTCGCTACGTGCCGATTAAACTGACTGAACCTCGGATTTGGATGCCAGATCTAGACTTGGGTTTAGGCGTTTGGTCAGGCAGCTATCAAGGGGTAGAGATGGCTTGGTTACGCTGGTACGATGCAATGGGGAATTGGATTTTAACGCCCCTTGAGCAAGAGAAACTGCGATCTCAACGGTTAATTGCCCAACTTGCAGCCCTCGGAGCAACTCCTGACCTAGAGTAATTTAGTTATCTTTTAGGAGCGGTGTGGATTGCCCAAACATAAAACACATTAAGGAGTCTGCCAGATTTTGTTAGAGCAGATAGACCAACCTTTATCCCTTAGCCCTAAACGAGTCGTGCTCGCTAATGGGCTGACGGTTTTAATCACAGAAAATCCGATCGCCGATATTGTGGCAGCGCGGTTTTTTGTGCGAGCAGGCAGCAGTTGGGAAACGCCAGCCCAGTTTGGTTTAGCCAATTTGCTGGCCGCAGTCTTAACCAAGGGGACCATAACCCACTCTGCACAAGCGATCGCCAGTCAAATTGAATCGGTTGGGGCGGGGTTGAGTGCCGATGCCACCGCCGACTATTTTCTGCTCAGCCTCAAAACCGTCAGCGCTGATTTTGCTCGCTTGTTACCGTTGGCGGCCGAAATTCTGCGATCACCCAGTTTCCCAACTGACCAAATTGAACTAGAGCGCAAGCTGACCCTGCAAGCGATTCGCTCTCAGCAAGAGCGACCGATGTCACTCGGCATGAACCAACTGCGGCAGGCGATTTATGGCGAACAGCATCCCTCGTCTCAGCCTGGGCTGGGCACAGAAACCACTGTCGCCCAAATCCAAGCGGCTGACTTGCACCAGTTTCATCAGACCCACTTTCGCCCCGACAATCTGGTGATTAGTCTGGCAGGCAGGATTACGGTGGCAGCGGCGATCGCCCTCGTCGAGTCTGCTTTTGGCGACTGGCCAACTCCCCAGCAGAGTTTGCCGGAGTTGCATTTGCCCACGATTAATTCTCAGCCCCATACGCGAGTCTTAGCTCAGCCAACCCAACAATCATTGGTGCTAGTCGGCTATTTGGCTACTTCACTGCGATCGCCAGACCATGCCGCCCTGCGGGTGCTAAATACCTACTTGGGCAGCGGGCTATCAAGTCGGCTGTTTGTCGAACTGCGGGAAAAGCAAGGCTTGGCCTATGAGGTTTCCAGCTTTTACCCCAGCCGCCTTCATCCAGCCTATTTTGTTGTTTACATGGGAACAGGGGCAGAAAATACGGCGATCGCCCTTGATAGTCTGCAAACCGAAGTCCAACGCCTCTGCGCTGCCCCGCTCAGTTCTGAAGAAATTCAAGTTGCCCAGAGCAAAATTTTGGGGCAGCACGCCCTCAGTAAGCAGACAAATGCTCAACTTGCCAGCCTGTACGGCTGGTGCGATATTCTGGGCTTAGGGCTAGACTACGATCGCCAATTTCAGTCCGATATTGCCAGCGTCACGGCTGAGCAAGCTCATCAAGTTGCTCTCCGTTACTTGAGCGCTCCCTATATTTCTTTGGTTGGGCCAGAAGCGGCAATTGCTCCGCGTCTGAATGTCCACTCGTTGCCTTAAGCGCTTAATAAAGCTGATTTGATGACACTGCTCAAATTGTCCGAGTTGGTCGAACATTCAGATTTAAAAATAAGCAATCTAAAGGGCGAGCGATCGGCAAAAAATCCGCTTGATTGCAGCACGAGGCATTGTCTATGAAGCAGGTTTTTTCTGCGAAGAGTGGGATGATCAAGAACCTAAGACCTAATCTGAAGCTGAACAAAGTTGCAAAATGAATGGACTCCTGGTAGAAGTAAATAGCTGTCTCTTTCCTTGCCCAGATCGTGAGGAGTATACAAACAATGAAGAAACTATTCGCTTTGGCTCTGTTATTGACCCTCTCTGGAACCTTGGTTGCCTGTGGTGGCGGTGAAACAACACCTCCTCCGGCTGAGTCTCCCTCTCCTGCTGCATCCTAAGAATTTTTGATTCCCACTCTACTGCAAGCCTGAGCATGTTCAGGCTGCTGTAACTTCAGTTCAGATTGCCTACAGAGGTGAAACAGTCCATTTAGCTTGCCGACAAGCGTTTTGTTCACTCCTGTAGGCTTATTTATGCCTCTGACTCTAGATGGTCAAGCTCGCAGTCGGATTGAGGATTTGATTCAATTGCAATCGCATCAGTCTCTAAGAACCAGATTGGATAAAACCCAATATTTTTTGTTCAAGTCTCACGCCGCCTGCGACACTTATCCGAAAAACACTTCAAATTAATTAGTTCGCAATCCTGATCTGTAGAAACTTCTGGGCAGATTGACTGATGAAAGGGAAGGCGCTGAGCTGCTTATTTTTAGTCTCTCTGGCAACTCCTGGAGCTGCCCAGCTTCCCCCACCAGAGGATATTCCAGAAGAAGTCTTGCGAATGGAGAGGGGGACAGCGGCCCGATCGCCGATCAATGGTCAGCCTTTAACCGCAGCAGAGTACGCTGAACTGCAAGCTGATCTGCGCTCTAGCGAACGCATTCAGCCCCAAATTTCGCCCAAGCTGCAAGGATTAATGATTAAACTGCGGCTACTGAAAGTATTGCGCGGTCTGTTTCCGTTTCTGTGATGATTCGGGGTACAGGTTAAGGCTGCAATCTAGCCACGGCGATCGCGTAATCGTGGCGCTGGTTGAAATGTAGTCTACGCCAGTTGCAGCAACGGCGCGCAGATTGTCTAGGGTAATATTGCCAGAGGCTTCAATTTTGATTAGGGGGTTATGGTGGCGGATGATTTGGACAGCATCCTGCATCAGCGAAATCGGCATATTGTCAAGCATGATGATGTTGGCTTGATGCTCAATTGCCGCTTGGACTTGCGCTAAAGATTCAGTTTCAACTTCGATCGCTAACGGAAAGGGTGCCTGTTGGCGCACCAAGGCGATCGCTGTTGCAATGCTACCGGCTGCCAAAATATGGTTGTCCTTGATCATGACGGCATCGTCTAGCCCCATCCGGTGGTTAATTGCGCCGCCGACTTGGGACGCATATTTTTCGAGCAAGCGCAGCCCAGGCGTCGTTTTACGAGTATCAACGAGCTGAGTGGGCAATTCCGCCAGGCTGTCTACGTAGCGGCGAGTGGCGGTAGCAATTCCACTCAAGTGCATGACCAAATTCAGGGCCACCCGTTCCCCCATCAATAGGGTATCTAAGCGACCGCTGACTTGAGCGATCGCCGTTCGCTTGCCCTCAAGGCATTCGCACCAGTCGCCATCGCTGACAGCAGCTTGCCAGTGAATATCGTGATCTAATAGCTGAAACACCCTGTGGACGAGGGGTAAACCAGCAATCACACCGGGCTGCTTGACTTCTAGCTCTGCTTTGCCCTGTTGAGTCTGATTGGCACAAATCGCCTGGGTTGTGCGATCGCCCCGCCCCAAGTCTTCGCGCAGCCAGTCTTGCAGGAGCGGGTCTAACAAAATCCAAGCGGGCATTGCGATCGCGGTCATAGAAACTCCCTCTGTTTAAGACTGTAGCTGCCATGCACCGCCAGCCAAATTCAGGCTGGGTCAGCGCTGATGTACTTTACCCGATATGGATAAACCAAAGAATATCAGGAGCAACCTCAAATCCGCTCTGGACAGGGCTGTCAAAATGGTCACAGGCGCTGGTTCACCTGAACGGAGTGAGCAAGCTAAACTAGGGCATTAAGTTTAATTAACTCTATGCTCAGTCCCAAGTCTCCGTTGGTCAAGCTGACGTTGCTGCTGGCCAGCAGCATGACGGTTATGGCAGGGGCAACGATCGCCCCTGCTTTGCCGGCAATGCGAGATCATTTCGCTGCTGTGCCAAATGTCGAGTATTGGGTCAGATTGGTGCTGACGATGCCAGCGCTGTTTATTGCTCTCGGTGCTCCCTTTGTCGGGCTGATTATTGATCGGTTTGGACGCAAGCGATTGCTGGCGATCGCCGTCTTAGTCGTTGGAGTCGCCGGCAGCTCTGGATTTTTCTTAAACGAGCTGGGCGAGATTTTGATCGGACGCATCCTGCTGGGTTTGAGCGTGGCTGGGATCATGACCACGGCTACAACCCTGATTGCTGACTATTACGTCGGAGCTGACCGGGCCAAGTTTCTCGGCTTTCAGGCGGCGTTTATGGGCTTGGGTGGGGTGGTTTTTCTGTCCTTGGGCGGTCTGCTGGCAGACGTGAGCTGGCGGATGCCGTTTTTGGTCTACCTGCTAGCGCTGCTGATTTTTCCACTGGTCGTGTTTGTCTTGCCAGAGCCTGACCGGACGGTTGATTCAGTGCCTGGAGCACAAGGGCTGGCATCTGAACCCTTGCCTTGGCGCTTTGTGAGTTTGACCTACGGGGTCGCTCTGCTGAGTCAAATTGTGTTTTACCTGATTCCGACCCAACTGCCGTTTTTACTCAAGCAATTAGTGAACGCAGGCGGGTCGCAAAGTGGGATTGCGATCGCGATCGCCACGCTGTTTAATGCCCTCAGCTCCTTTGGCTATCAGAACGTGAAAGCTCGCTTTTCCTTCATGGCAATTTACATGCTTGCCTTTGCTCTGATGGCCGTCGGATATAGCCTGATTAGCGTCGCCCCGACCTACGCCATTGTGTTGATTGGGCTGGCGATCGCTGGCTTAGGCTTGGGCTTGCTAGTGCCAAATATGAATGTTTGCCTCACCTCCGTGACTCCTACGCCCCTGCGAGGGCGGGTATTGGGCGGCTTGACCACCGCCTTTTTTGTCGGGCAGTTTACGTCGCCAATCATCAGTCAACCCCTCAGCCAAGGGCTGGGTTTAGCCGTCACCTATCGGTTAGCGGCCGGGCTGATGTTGGGGCTAACAGCGATCGCTTTCGGCATTACCCGTCGTTGGAAATAGACTCATGGCTCGCATCATCACCCTGCTCAGCGATTTCGGCACGCAAGATGTCTATGTCGGCGTGATCAAAGGCGTGATTGCTCAAATTGCCCCCCAGGTGACGATCGTGGACTTGACTCACCAGATTCCGCCCCAAAATGTCGCCTTGGCCAGCTTTCAATTGGCGATCGCCCAGGCTCATTTTCCGGCCGGCACGGTGCATTTAGCCGTGGTCGATCCGGGCGTCGGCGGAAGTCGGCGCGGGATTGCCTTCCAAACTGCCCAGAACTACTTTGTTGGCCCAGACAATGGCCTATTCACCGGCATCTTAGCCACGGCTTCCTCAGCCAGATCAGTCGCCGTTGAGCTGACTAATTCTAAGTACTGGTACAACCCGCAGCCGAGTCCAACCTTTCACGGGCGGGATATTTTTGCAGCGGTGGCGGCTCATTTGGCCAACGGCGTTCATTTGCGGGATTTTGGCCCAGCGATCCCGCCAACCCGCCTGCTCCGGTTGCCCCTGCGTCATCATCAGCCAACCGAGACTGGGTTTGCTGGCGCAATTCAAGCCATTGATCGATTTGGTAATTTAATTACAACCCTGCCCAGCGATTGCGTTAGCGGTCAAGCTTGGACAATTCAGGCTGCTGGTAAGGTGATTCCTGGGGTATGCACCTACAGCGATCGCCCCTACGGCGCTATGATCGGACTGATCGGTAGCCACGGCTGGCTGGAAATTGCCGTTAACGGTGGCAACGCTCAAGTTACGCTCGGTCTAGGGTTGGGCGATCCGGTGCAGGTGATAATTTTGGTTGAAGAAACAGAACAAACAGATTCAGGAGGTGCCAATGCATCATCTACTGGCTGAAACAGGTGAAGTTTATCAAGGGCAGTTTGGTCAGTTCACTGTTACAACTCCCGATCGCAAAGGGGTGCTGCTTTACCGGGCAGGGCTGGCGATCGCGGCGGCTAGCTTTGGGCTGGGGACGCTGCTGGCCCTCTGGTCTGAACATCTTACGACCACCCTGCCAATCATGACTTTGCTCTATGGCTTGTTTTGTCTGGGATTGGGCGTCAGTCTCTACTACATTCACATTTACCTGGTTGCATTGCATCGGGCGTTGCAGGTCTTTTGGGGCATCGGTTGTTTAGCCAGCCTGATTGTCGCAATCACGAGTCCTCAACCGTTGGCACTGGCGGTTTACACCCATCCGCTCACCTTGCTGGGGGTTGGCTTTACCTTTGCCGCCCTGACGGGAATTTTCTTTAAGGAAGCCTTCTGCTTTAACCGCTTGGAAACTAAGGCGTTAACTCTGATTGTGCCAATTCTCTTGCTGGGGCATCTGTTTGGCTGGCTGCCGCTTAGCCTGGAAAGAGGATTGCTAGGACTGTGGGCAATTTTGTTTTTAGTATTTGCTCTCCGCAAAGTCTGGCAAGCCATTCCGCCTGACCTGGGCGACAAATCGGTGTTTGACTACTTAAAGCGGCGATCGCAGGGACAACAAGAGGCACCTTTATCCCCCTCTTAAACGAATTTTGATCCGATGCAGGTGACGGTTGAGATTATTTCCCCCCTTTTTAAGGGGGGTTAGGGGGGATCTGGAAGCGAGTAACGTACCCCAAGCGACTTGAGCTGGCCTAGAACGAGAAGGTCGTTCGGACTAAACCTTGCACAATTGGGCTATTGCCTGAGTTGTTGTTGGCATCGGTAATCACCATCAGGACTGGCGTAATCGTGATGTTATCGGAAATCGGCAGTCGATAAAACACTTCGTAGTTCATCTGCACGGCATCATTCGGAGCACCGCTGCCCGGTGTTTCTGGCAGGTTATTGATGAAGGGTTGACCTACTGCTGCCGCCAACAAAGACCCTTCCAGCCACAAATCCCGATAGCCCACGCCAGCCATCCACGTGTGAGCCGTGAAGCTCTGGCTCCCGATTGTGGCAAAGGGCAAGATTGTATTGCCGCCGCTGCCATAAATTTCGCCGCTGGAATAACCATAGCGACCAAACAGGCCAAATTTACCCAAACTCAGCTCAACGTTGAGTCCACCCGCATTCTGGGCAATATCTTGGGTGGTGGAGTTAGTGTACTGGAGCCTCACCGCATAGCTATTTTGCTCATCCTGACCAAACTTATTGGCGTACTCCAACTCCAACGAGGCTTGGTACGGATCGCCGAAGAAACCACCGCCAAATTGATTTTTAACGGCGTTATCAGGGCTGGCTGCCACATATCCCCCCCGAACGGTGAAAGGGCCACCGCCCACATTCCAGTTAAAGAAGCCGCCTGCTCCGCCTGGCCCATCCACTGGAAACGGAATAATAAATCGATTATTGATAAAAAAGCCAGAGCTAAAGTCTTGAAACGAGTCGTTGGCGTAGCTGTTCGCGTCAATAAAGTCGCTTGGAAACAGGCGCGGCCCAATCGATAGCGTTAAGTTTTCAATTGGCTCAAAGTTATAGACCAAGCGGTAAAGGCTAATCGTGCTCGGAATACCAGCATAGTCAACCGCCCCGGAGTTCAGAAAACCAGAGGTGCCCACTCCTAAAGCAGCGATCGAATCAAGCCCGCCGTTGCCTGTTTCTAGGACGGTTTCTAGGGCATCATTGCCGGTAAAACTGGTGGTGAGATTAAGGTGAACTCGCGAAACCACGCTGGGGTTCAACTTGCCGCCAGAGACACGGTCAAAGGTTCCACTATCTGGATCAAAGGCTGTAAAGCCTCCTGCGGACTGTCCATACTGAAACCCCATTAGGACATCTGCCGAGAGCTTAGTGGTAGTCGAGAACTGAATTGCTTCTAGTTCAGCGGTACGCGCTTCTAGCCCATCGACCCGCCCGCGCAAGGTGGCTAGCTCAGCCGCAAACTCTTGCATTAGTTTTCTGACTGCTTCGAGGTCTTCTTTGGTGGCAAAGCGATCGCTAATCACATCCAAGCAAGCATTCAGGGCTGCCGCTAACTCGTAGCGCGTGGCGGCCCGGTTGCCCCGGAAGGTGCTGTCAGGATAACCCACAATACAGCCGTACTTTTCGACTAAAGACTGCACGGCTTGAAACGCCCAATCTGTCGGCTGCACATCTGATAACTGGCTGACCGAAGTCACCTGGGGCATCGATTTTGAGGGGCTGGTTGGCGCTCCACTCAAAGGATCCGCTTCTAATTGAGAAACCGAGGGAGCAGATCGCAGCGGGGCCGGCGCGATTTGAGCAATTTCTGACTCCGCAGGCTCGGCCAATCCTGGCTGGGCGATGCCTTCAACGCCGCAAACCAACCCGGCTCCAACCGCAGTTGCTGCTATAAACTGATGCAGTTTAGCTGCTGCCAAACTGGCTTGTTCCCCAACCTGGAGATGCATAAACTTAGACATTGAATTTTTACTCCTTCACACCAAACAAAATCGATCGCTGACCGCACCTCGAAGCCGATTTGCCGCCCAGGTTAGCCTTGTCCGACCTCAGCTAGCGGGTGATCAATTTGATTTACGATAATGGTTATCATAATCAATTTTCGCCAAATTTGGCTTCTCTTCAGGATTGAGCGCAACCGAGAGCAGAATCACACGCAGCAGGTTACATATGCTATTGATAGTAAATCTCACTAAATTGCAAAAATGTCAATCCCTTCTGGGGGAACAAAGGCTTGACAGCGGTGTAGTTTATCTTGATTGAAGCCGGATTTTAAACGGTAATTGTTGTTGATGAAATCTGGTTTGCTTGCACTCAAAGACTGCTCAATCAGACTGACTTCTGATGCTGGGCTTCAATGACTGTATGGACATTGCCCCTGGGCGAAAAATCACCCCGCACCGTTATTTCTAGCGGGTCGCAAGCCTCCACCAGGTCATCCAGAATCTGATTCACCGACTCTTCATGGGAAATGTAGCGATCGCGGTAGCTGTTGATGTAGAGCTTAATTGCCTTCAGTTCAACCACGCGGCGATCGGGAACATAGGTGAGGTGAATCGTGGCAAAGTCAGGGTAGCCAGAGAACGGGCATTTGCAGGTAAACTCCGGCAGCGTAATTTGGATCTGATACCGCCGCCCTGGTCGCGGGTTCGGAAACGTGATCAGTTTTCCTTCGGCGATCGAGCGCTCACCGTACATTGGTTCGGGGATGGGGAGTTCAGAGGGAGAGGCTTCTGGGGTGGGCTTGGGGTTCATAGACTTCTCAACGCAATCATGGCCATATTTTAAAGACATTTATCGGCTACAATCCACCTCAGACCTTTTGTAGAGCCAAGACAATGCCACGCGCCACCTATCAGTTTGCTGAACTCGATCAGGAAGTCTTTACTCTACTCAAGCGGTTAGGCTATCAGCCCCAAGTCATTTTTGATATTGGTGCCTCAAATGGCTACTGGTCGCGCTTTATCCACGAAGTTTTACCCGATGCCAAGTACCACCTGTTTGAGCCGCTCTCTGACCACATTCCCGATTACGGGGCGCGAATGCAGACGGTGCTGAAGGAATATCCTGACTTTCAACTCCACAAGTTTGCGCTCGGAGATGAAGTGACTGATAAAACAATCAATCTTTACGCCGACGGTTTTAGCAGCACTGTGGTTGAGATGGATAGTATGCAAGGCGTTCAACAGTTAACGGTGCCGATGATGACCTTGGATGCCGCGATCGCCAAGTTTGACCTCCCCCAGCCGCAGGCGATTAAAGCTGACATTCAGGGGTTTGAGCTAGCAATGCTAAAAGGGGCGCGGAATACCTTGCCAAACGTAGATATTCTACTGTTGGAAAGTTGGCTCAGTCGCGGCTATGGGCCAGGCTGTGGCTTGCTAATTGAGATGGCCAACTGGCTGCTGCAATTCGATTTTTATCTGTGGGATTTTGCAGAATACTTTCGGGATGATACCGGCAAGCTCTATACTGTCGATTGCGTATTTGTGAATGGCAAGAACTTACCCCTCCTAGCTGACCCTCAAGTATATGCTCCTCGTTCAGAGAATAACTATCCTCCCCAGCAAGCAGAGCTAGAGCGATTAAAAGCTGAGAATCTGGCCTTGCACCAAGAAATTCTGGCGATGAAATCTAGCAAGTTTTGGCAATTGCAATCGCAGTGGATGAAGCTCAAGCGGGCACTGGGGGCTACCGAATAAAGCTTTGTGACAACTCCAGCTTCTCAAAGCCTGGCAGTGAAGACGCTAGGCTATAATCGAACTGAGCAGAAGAGGGCTTGTCGCCCGGAAGTTTGATTTCATTTAAGTATGGCGTTCTTGCCTCTAGTTTTGGCATTGGTAAAGCGAACATACTTTATTCCATAACAATCTTGGCTGGATCTCAGTCAGATATCTGCTGGAATTTTGCGGGCGGTTGAGCTATGCACTTGTCAGAGTGATTTAGGCTGCGATCGCACATCGCAAAAGGGCAGTTCAGGCTTGGCTGTTGGCTGAGCCTGAAAGGATTCTGCTGTGATTTGGTAGCTTTGGCGTGTTATAAAAAATGCCTGCTTTGTAGGCACAGTAGATAATAAGCAGATCTACTCATTGTGTGATCGGTATCAATAAAGCGATCGCAAAATATCACGGTTATAGCCCTCCAGCTATCACAAAAGCCGAGATAAAACGACGGTAGTTTAGAGAAGTCTTCAACTTATGGCTTCCGAATAAAGGAGTTCAATATGGCAACGATTAGTGGTACAACTGGCCCCGATTTACTGGGTGGAACAAATGTCACCGACTTGATCAATGGTTTGGCTGGGAATGATGTTATCCGGGGATTCGACGGTGGTGACTTCTTAAATGGCGATTTAGATGACGACATTATTGCTGGCGATGGAGGCGATGATTCTGTCTACGGTGCCGCTGGTAGCGACTTTATCTCCGGTGGCGACGGTAATGATATTTTGATCGGCGATTTGTTTGAGCCTGGCGTTGTCTCTGGCGATGACACAATTAGCGGCGGCAACGGCGACGACTATATCAATGGTCAAGCGGGCAACGATATTTTGAGCGGCGATGCTGGTATTGACCTGATGGCAGGTGACGCTGGCAACGACCGGATGCTGGGCGGTGCTGGCAATGACCTGATGGCAGGAGGAACCTTTTCAACCAGTGTTTCGGGCGATGACCTGATGGACGGCGGCGATGGCAACGACTACATGAACGGTGATGATGGCGCTGATACTGTAACTGGTGGCTTGGGCGATGACCAAGTGGTTGGTTCTACGGGCAACGACATTCTGGGCGGTGGCGATGGGGCTGATTTCCTTGCGGGTGGCACGCAAACCTTCACTGGTTCTGGCAATGACTACCTGAGCGGCGGTGCTGGGGCCGACATCATGCGAGGAGAAGACGGCACTGACACCCTCGATGGTGGTGCCGACAATGATAACATCCAAGGCGACGCTGGCGCTGACATTCTGCACGGTGGTGCCGGGGATGACTTCATCGTCGGTGGCGACGGTTATGACTTCCTGACTGGTGGTGCTGGCGCTGATCGGTTCTACTTTAATACAAATACCGATGCCATCTTAGGCACTACTGGATTCGATTCTCAATACTCTCGCGAGTATATTTATGATTTTGAAAGAGGAGCTGACAAAATCGATTTAAGAGGCGTTAATCAAACTGCCGCTAATCCTGGAACAATTACCTTTGGTGGTGCCGGTGCCAGGCTTCGAGTAGAACTGATTAACCCAACTCTGACCGGAACCTCTACTGGCATCAATGTCGTTTACGTTGACTTCACCGGTAATGGAGGTGGTGCGGCTCCGTTTAGCGATGCTAATGACATGCGGTTCCTGGTCAAAACGACTGATTTGAATATCTTGACTGCTTCAGACTTTGTGCTTACATAAACTTGTCTCTGTCTTAGCAACCTAAAACTGTAAAACCGACAGTGCCTCCTCAAGCACTGTCGGTTTTTTTGTCATAATGAATTCCTGGTTTGCCAAACTCAATTTTGGCGGCAATGCATTATTAATCAAGGGAGTCAACGTTGCTTAAGTCGATTCAAAAAGTTTTGCGGCAGGGCTTTCAACCAGATCAAGGCACAGCCAATTCTCCCCAAACGTTCAGGGCCAAGCTGGATTTGCTGAAGGCGCTGGTGCAGCGAGATCTGGAGGCCCGCTATAAAGGGTCAGTGCTGGGCAATCTCTGGCCGGTGATCAACCAACTGTCGCAGCTCTTGATTTATACCTATGTGTTTGCGATCGTCCTGCGGGTGAAGCTGAGCCTAGAGGGCCTGCCAGCCAACAATTTGACGTTTGGGCTGTGGCTGTTTGCGGGGCTACTGCCTTGGACAGCCTTTGCGAATGGGTTCACGGTTGGGGCTGCTTCGGTGATTGTGCAGCCGAATCTGGTTAAAAAAGTTGTGTTTCCGGTGGAACTGTTGCCTTTAGTGCCAGTCTTGTCAGCTTTTGTTGAAAGCAGCTTTGGGCTGATGATTTTAATTACCCTGGTGGCAGTCTCAGCCCAGACGATTCACCCGACTCTGGCCTTGCTGCCCTTGGTTTGGTTGCCGCAGTTAATGCTGACGGCAGGGTTAGCCTACTTGAGTGCTGGGCTGACAGTGTTTCTGCGCGATATTCCCCAAACCTTAACTGTGGTGCTGAACCTGTGGTTTTACCTGACGCCGATTGTCTATCCAGAGACAATTATTCCGGCCCAAATTCGCCCTTGGGTGTTTTGGCTCAACCCAATGGCGGCGATCGCCGAAAACTATCGCGATGCCATCTTGCGGGGCGAAATGCAGCACTGGAGAGAATGGGGGATTGCTTTGATTGTCTCCTTTGCAGTATTGTTGGCTGGGCTATGGTGCTATCGACGGTTGCGTCCTGCGTTTGCTGACGTACTCTAGAAAAGTAAAGGGTGATCACGGTCAGTTGTCGGCTGGTAAAAATCGGGAACGCATGGGCACAGAAGTCGCAATTTCGTTAAACAATGTCTCGAAGTGCTTTAAGCGCTATCAGCACCCCGTAGACAGATTGAAGGAAATTTTGTTGCCCCAGAAAGTCCACTCTGAGGAATTTTGGGCGTTGCGAGAAATTGACCTAGAAGTTTATAGAGGTCAAACCCTTGGCATTATTGGTCAGAATGGCTCCGGCAAAAGTACGCTGCTGCAAATTATTGCGGGCACGCTGACCCCAACGACGGGGCAAGTGACGGTGAATGGGCGAGTTTCGGCCCTGCTAGAGTTGGGCAGTGGATTCAATGTTGAATTTACGGGGCGACAGAACGTTTTTTTTAATGGTCAAATTTTAGGATTAAGGCAGGAAGAAATTGCCCAAAAATTTGATCAGATTGCTGCTTTTGCTGACATTGGCGGCTTTATGGATCAGCCGGTTAAAACTTACTCCAGCGGCATGTTTGTCCGGCTAGCCTTTGCGGTGGCGATTCACGTTGAACCCGATGTTTTGATTGTTGATGAAGCATTAGCAGTCGGGGACATCTTTTTTCAGCAAAAGTGCTACCGGCAAATCGAAGAAATTCGCTCACGGGGCACGTCAATTTTGTTTGTCAGCCATGATACCCAAGCCGTTGTCAAGCTCTGCGATCGCGCCGTTGTGCTAGAACATGGGCTGCTAAAGCATCAGGGCACGCCTGCCGACATGGTTGCTAAGTATACAGAACTCTACTACGCCCAGTTTCAAGAAGAGGTTGTCACCAAGCAAGACCTCGTTACTGAGCCAGAGCAAATAGATCTTCTGACGGCAACCAAAGCCGACGAGCAAGATCTGGCGATGGAATTTAGGACTGAGTTCGCAAACGGGCAGCGCTATGGGTGTGCGGTTGGCTTAATTGAGGGGGTGGCGATTACGGCGATCGACGGCACAGCTAAGCAAGTTTTTCAGGTGGGAGAAGAAATTATTTTATCGATTAACATTGGTCAGCATTCAGCCGCAATTTGTCCGCTCAACATCGGCTTTCAGATCAAAGACCGATTTGGTTTAGTCTTGGTCGGCACAAACTCATTCTTTCTGTCAGAAGAAATTCAGCAAGCTGACTTTGGGCAGCCTTTTGTTTGCCAATTTAGATTTCAGCTATCGATGTTTCCGGCCACCTATACGCTCTGCGTGGCGGTGGCAGAACATAAGCATGGGGCTGAAATTGTCTACGACTGGATTGAAAGCGCTGGCTTGATTGAAGTCATCTCGGATGGACTACCCAAACAGATCGGACTTTATTTTCCAGACATTAGCATGGTGTCAAGCCAGCTCAGCTAATTCACTGATTCACTATTCACTATTCACAATTACTGATCAAAAAGAGGAATTCATGGCAACAAATGGGGAGACGGCATCGAAGACATTTCAACTCCGTCAAAGGTTGGCAGCGCTGATTAATGCCCCAAATTTGACCATCACTTATGCTGATGTGGTGATTACGCCCAACGAGATCAACAACAAGCATGGCACGGGCGTATTGGTGAGTCGAATCTTTCAGGACAGACCCAATTTAATTTCGATTCGCTCCAGAGACAATTATCAAGGCGAACACGACTACGGCGAAATTCATTTTTGCCTCCCCCATACTGGTTTGTCGAGATTGGAGTCGTACTCAAGTTTACTCAATAAGCTGAGCGGTAGCAGCATTAATCGGGTGTTTTGCGTGCCCTATTTTGCGGATGATATTGTCAGCGCGATCGTCATTAAAGAATTATTCAATGTCCCTCTGGGGGCATACATTATGGACGATCAGAATATTCATTCCCAGGCAATTTCTGATCAGTTAATGGGAGAGTTCTTGCACAAATGCTCGTTGCGCTTTGCTACCCATCCAGAGTTGCGAGATGCCTACGAAAATAAATATGGCTTAAAATTCTGGCTCTTGCCCGCCGTTGTCCCAGCTAAACTGATTTGCTCAACGCCGCAGGCAGCGATCGGCAGCAAATTTGAGTCTCGAACGGGGGTCTTTATTGGCAGTATCTGGAGCCAAAAATGGTTTGATTTACTCAGAGAAACCATTAAGGGATCTAACCATCAGATTGACTGGTATGGAAATTGCAATTCGCCCTGGTTTTCAGTCCCTAAAGAATTAGATCAAGATGGCATCAAAGCGCTGGGACTGTTGCCAGAGGAGCAACTCGTTGAGCAGCTCAAAACCTATCCTTACGTGGTGGTGCCGTCCGGTACTTTGGATGAGCGCGAGGAATCCTGGGCGACGGGGCAACTCAGTTTGCCGGGTAGAATTTTATTCGCTCTGGCAACCTCAAACACCCCCGTCATTATTCTCGGCAGTGAAAAAACCTCCGCCGCCCGATTTGTAAACCGATTCAAAATTGGCTTAATTGCAGACTACACGGCAGCCAGCTTCCGTCAGGCAGTCGAACAGATCTGCTTACCAGAAAATCAGGCGGAAATGCGGCGCAATGCCGTTGCTGTAGCGGAGGCTTTTTCTGACCAAGGGATTACCGAATGGGTCTGGAAATCATTAGAGTTGGGTGAGCCGATCGACACTCGGTTTGAAAAACTGCTGCGACGGACTGAAAGTGATTTGGTGCATTTCATTGAACCGCCTGTTCCCAGCGAAATCAATAAGGACTTCGCAACGGTTTATCAGGTGATGCGCCGGCTGTGGGGGAATGGTTTTCGACCAGATTTTGTCGTAGATGTTGGCTCTTCAATTGGCATCTGGTCTTATACCGTTAGTAAGTTCTTCCCTGATGCTCGCTTTGTTCTGATTGATCCGCTCTTGTCCAAGTACGATCAAACAGCCAGAAACTATTTTATTGGTAATATCCAGAAGGTAGAAGTGTTAGAAATTGCTGTCTCTAATCAAGCTGGCAATGTTTCTTTTCAAGTTTCTCCTGACCTGTGGGGAAGTTCGCTCCTGCAACCCGCAGATTTTAGAACCTACGAATCGGTTGATGTTAAGGTGCAAACCCTAGATTACGTTGCCCAAACAAAAGCGATTTCAGGGCGTGGCATTCTCAAAATTGATGTTCAATGTGCAGAACATTTAGTCCTGGAAGGAGCACAAAAATTTCTGGAACAAGTCGATGTGATTGTCGCTGAGTTATCTTTAGTCAGATACGACAGCCAAGCCAAAGTTTTATCTGAAATGATGCAGATAATTGAACAACTTGGCTTCAGATACTATGATGATATTGGCTGTTGGCGATCGCCGGCCGATGGCACCCTATTGCAAAAAGACATTTTGTTTCTTAGAAATGAGTTATTCATTCCACAAGTGGCTGAAGCAAATCATCTCAAGCCGTAGCCTAATTACAAACATGCAACTGAGAATTGGAGCGTAGAAATTGTTTACTAACAAAGAGTGGGTAATGGAACAGGCAGAGTCTACTGATGGGTTTATGACCCCATCAGAATTAAACTGGCTTTATGATCATGCTTGTGGTCAATCCGTGGAAATTGGTAGCTACAAAGGCCGAAGTGCAACCGCGATCGGGCTGAAATTGAAAGTCGCGGGTGGGCAGTTGACTTGTATAGATTTGTGGGGCTGGGATTGGGTATACGATGAGTTCCAAGAGAATATGAAACGATCGAAGCTGAAGGTTCATATCATGCGGATGAATAGCATTGACGCCGCAAAAAGCTTTAAAGAGCAAAGCCTTGATTTTATCTTTATCGATTCCTCTCATGAATATGAAGATACCGTTGCTGAAATCAAAGCCTGGCTACCCAGATTAAAATCTGGTTCGCTCCTCTGTGGACATGATTACCTTCATCCAGACTATCCAGGTGTAGAGCAAGCAGCGAACGAATTATGTCCTGGTTACGAAAATCCGGTAGATAGTATTTGGACTTACAAAAAACCTTAAGTTACTCTATCAATGGATTCTATCGAAAAAAATCAGATCCAAAAATGCTTGGAACTACGGTCTAAGTTAGAGAGTTTACTAACTAATAAAAGTAATATTATTCCCAAGTCTACGTCTCTCGCTGATATTGTGATTTCCCACATTGAAATCAATCATAAACACGGAACAGGGATTTTACTGCAAAGGATTTTTACTGATTCAACCCACATTTTTGCCGTTCGCTCCAGGGATATGTATGATGGCGAAAATTATTTGGGATTTGGCAGTACCTGTTTATCTCACGCAGGCTTGTCAAGAGCAGAGGTATTTCAGCATGTTTTGCAAGGGCTGAAAACAATTGATGCCGAACGAGCGATTTGTATTCCCTATTATCCAGATGATGTCCTCTCGGCGATCGCCGTTAAAGAAATCTATGGCATCCCCTTGTGCACCTACATTATGGATGACCAAAATGTTTACTCTGACGGGATCAGCGATCAATTAATGCGTGAGCTTTTAGTTAAATCTTCACTCCGATTAGCCATTTCTCCAGAAATCCGCGACGTTTATGAAAGCAAATATAAATTGAAATTCTGGTTGCTGCCAGCGGTGGTCAATCGATCCTGCTTTCAGACTAGTTCCAGCTTGCCAAACAGCCAGAAATTTCAAGCTAAAACAGGAATTTTAATTGGCAATATTTGGAGCAATCAATGGTTTAGTCTGCTGCGGGAAACCATTCAGCATTCTGGAGTTGAGCTTGACTGGTATGGTAATAACAGCCAGGCCTGGCTGAATGTATCAGACCAGCAGCTCAGAGAAAGCGGAATTCATGATCGTGGGTATGTTCAAGAAGAGGAGCTAATTGCTCAACTCAGAAATCATCCCTATGCGATTGTTCCCTCTGGCACCCTGGATGAAAGAGACGATCGCCAAGAAATTGGCCTACTCAGTCTGCCCAGTCGGATTCCCTTCATCATGACTGCCTCCCAGACACCGATCATTGTTTTGGGCAGCCAGAAAACTGCGGCGGCCCGCTTTGTTGAACGGTTTCAAGTCGGGGTAGTTTCAGACTATAATTCAGAAGGTTTCAGGCAAGCCATTGACTATGTCTGCTCTCCAATTGTAAATATGGCGATGCGGAAGAATGCAGCAACAGTATCTTCATCTCTAGCGTCAGATGATACAGATGAATGGATTTGGGAGTCTTTGAGCCAGGGTGCCCCTGCCGACTTAAGGTTTGAGCAGTTGTTTGCTGATCCCCCGATTTCCAACCCAATTAGTGACTTGCGATCGGAGTAATTATTGTTGATGTTGTCAATAATCGAAAAAATCAAGCCAATTAAAAAGATCAAGCTAATCAAAAACTTGATTCTTGAAAGGTTGGAAAGCATTCAAACCTCAGTCCAAGCAATTGATACGAGTACAAATGCTGCGGTTGAGAATCAAGCTTCGCTATTGCAAGCTGCGATTCATCTCGTTGAAACCAATCAGCAACTGAGTCCGCAACTCAACCGCAAAACCGAGAGTCTAGAGCAGCAGATTAAGCTGCTTGAGCAACAGCTCAAGGCTCAAGCTCAAACCTTAAATCAGCTTGAAATTAATCAAAAAAACATTCACCAAGGCGTTGACCTCTTAACAAAAACCAATCAGATTATTACGATCGGCACTCATCAGTATCCACTCTTAAACCCCGAATTGGGTTTGATGTCTTTTCTCTATTCCTATTTGCCCAGCCGTAAGGCATTGGATATTGGCGCTAACATTGGCGAAGTTTCTAGCTATTTACTCAATAGCGGCTACGAAGTTTTTGCCTTTGAGCCATTTCCGCCCGTTTTTGAGCAACTCTCTCAGCGCTTCGGCAGCAGTTCAGCGTTTCATGCCTATAACTTTGCCCTTGGCTCTGATGATGGAACGCGGACAATGCACATTGCCACCGATACATCTGGTTCCGGTGAGTATGGTGATGCTTCTTTGTACGGCAGTTTAGTGCCCCATTCGATGCCAGAAGATTTAAAGTTTACCGCTCAGATTGATGTTAAGGTGCGGAGCCTTGAGAGCTTACATGACTCGGCTGAGATTCCACCCGACATTGGTCTGGTCAAGATTGATACTGAGGGCAATGATCTGGATGTCATTCAGGGCATGGGCGAACATAAATATCCAGTCGTGATGTCAGAGTTTTGGGATGCTAAGGTTGTTTTCGCCAATTCCGGGGCCAATAATTCTTTGCCCGACATGGTTAAAAGCATGGCTGAGCGGGGCTATTACTGGTATTTAGTCCTTTATAGAGTCTGGGGTGAGAATAATTCTGTCAGTTTTTATTGCAATCATCCGCAATCTTTAGAGAGCACTTGGGGAAACGTTTTCTTTTTCCAACAGCATGAAATTTTTGCCCCTGCCAGAGACTGGTGTGCGGCGATTTTACCGCCGACTTACTTCAAGGACGCAAGATACTAAGTTAATGCTTCTACCCGTTGGTGATCACTTGGCGGTAAGCATCACCTAACGGAAAGCGGTTCTGAACGGCTATCCAAAACTAACGTGAATTTGCTCTGGGCATGGATAATCATCGTCAAGTCGCGATCGACTTCTTCCAAAATCATAGTTATCTCAGGCATAATCAGCGGCGGCAAGAGCATTTGGCCAGCTTGGGGCTAGATTTTGCGGGTGCTTCTGTACTGGAAGTTGGAGCCGGCATTGGCGACCACACCAGTTTCTTTCTGGATCGGGGCTGTCAGGTCGTTAGCACCGAACCGAGAGCCGAAAATTTAGCGATTCTCCGATCGCGGTATCCTGACTTGACCGTCCAGCCCCTGGATCTCGATCAGCCTGACAATTGCTTAGATCAGACTTTTGATATTGTCTATTGCTATGGCGTGTTATACCACCTTTCCCAGCCAGCGGCGGCGATCGCCTTTATGGCTCAGCACTGTCGGCGGCTGCTGTTGCTGGAAACCTGTGTTTCTTTCGGTGAAGCAGAATTAATTAACCTCTGCGATGAACCAGCCGATGCCCCGACCCAAAGCATTGTTGGACAAGGCTGCCGCCCTACCCGAAGCTGGGTCTATCACCAACTGAAGCTCCACTTTGAGTTTGTCTATTTGCCAACAACGCAGCCCTACCATGAACAGTTTCCGATTGATTGGACAGTCCCCTCGACGGTCAGCGAGTATACCCGCGCTATTTTTATAGCTGCTAGGCAAAAGTTAGATCATCGATTGCTGAGTGAAGATATTCCCGATCGGCAGTTTCGCCACTAAGATAGCCCTGCGATGGGATATTTGAAGGATACTTGAAAACTAGATGAAAATCTCAATCATCACCGTCTGTCGGAACGCTAAACACCTGCTTGAGAAGACGATTCAAAGTGTTAGCGCTCAAACCTATCCAGACATTGAGTACTTGATGATTGATGGGGCTTCAACTGACGGTACGCCAGACCTGGCTCTGCAATATCAAGACTACATTCACACCTTTATAAGTGAGCCAGATGGCGGCATTTATGAAGCCATGAATAAAGGGATTCACCGGGCTTCCGGCGACTTTATTTATTTTATGAATGCTGATGACTTTTTAATCCATGAAAATGTAATTCAACAAGTTGTTGATTTCCTGAATCAACATCCTGAGTGCGATTTTAGCTATGGCAATCTTCAGGTACGCCATCGCCACGGTGAACCAACAATTCATTGCCCACCGGAACCCGCCAAAATTTTAGATGAGATGCTGGCTGGTTGCTTGCCCCATCAAGCTAGTTTTACCCGTCAGCAGGTCTTTTCAACCGTCGGCGCTTTTAACCCGCGCTATCGAATTGCCGCTGATTATGACTGGTTTCTGAGATTGATCTTGGTTGAGAGTTTAAAAATTTACTCCATGCCGATTACTGTCGCTTCCTATAATGCGGTCGGGGCATCAACGAATTGGCAAAATTTATTACCAGAAAAATTTGAGATTCAAAATCAGTTTCCTCCCTATCAAAGGCAAGCTTGGTTGCTGAAAAGAATTGAAACTTACCAGCAGGAAATTATTAAACTGCGATCGCGGGACTTAGAACTGAGTCGCCTGGTCGGATCAGATTCAACCCTGAATACAGCCGTGCTGCTGGAGCAGCTTCAGGAGGCCCATGATACGATCGAGGCGATGAAAACCAGTAAGTTCTGGCAGCTCCGCTCCGCTTGGCTGCGTCTTAAAAATAAGCTGAAAAAAGTTTAGAGATAATTTTTATTTAAGTGCTTCACTTCAGAACTCAACTGCGTCATGACTTACCCCAATTCAACTGATTTAACAAGCCGCCAATCTGTTGATTTGCCGATTCATTTTTTTACGATTGTTCTGAACGGACAGCCTTTTATTCAGTATCATCTGCCAGTCTTTCAACAGCTAAAGTGCGATTGGCACTGGCATATTATTGAAGGTGTTGCTGCCCTCAAGCATGATACAGCCTGGAGTTTGGCATCTGGGGGCAGAATTGACGATGCCCTGCATGAAAATGGACTCAGCAATGATGGTACAACCGCCTATTTAGACCAAATTGCCCAGCAGTATCCTGAGCAAATTACCCTCTACCGCCCCGCCCCCGGCAGCTTTTGGGACGGCAAACGAGAGATGGTGAATGCCCCGCTCTCGAATCTGCAAGCTGAGGGTTTGCTGTGGCAAATTGATGCTGATGAGCTGTGGACGATCGCCCAACTTGAACGGACTCGGCAGATGTTCCTGACTGACCCTGCCAAAACAGCGGCCTTTTTTTGGTGTAACTTCTTTACTGGCGAAAACTTAGTGGTGAGTAGCCGTCATTGCTACAGCCAAGATCCTCGGTTTGAATGGTTGCGGGTGTGGCGATATCACCCTGGCATGGTCTGGGCCAAGCACGAACCGCCAACCTTGGTGCAAGCAGACGGTCAGGATGTGGCAAAAATCAACCCCTTTCTCCACGCCGAAACAGAGGCAGAGGGGCTTGTGTTTCAGCACTTTGCCTACGTGACGCCGGAGCAATTGCAGTTTAAGCAGCGTTACTATGGCTACCAGAATGCGGTGCGGCAATGGCAGCAACTCCAAGCTCAGCCTGATTTCCCAGTTTTCCTGCGGGATTATTTTGCTTGGGTAAAAGATGAAACCGTCGTTGATCGAGTCGAGGACTGTGGTGTTGTCCCGATCGCCGATCGTCACCCCGACAACGGCAAATGGCAATTTCGGACGGATGTGTCACCCACCTTTGCCAAACTGCCTGCGCCAAAAATCGCCGTCGATGGTGTGGCCTTTCAACTGCTGCGCGGCGGCATTAGCCGGGTTTGGCGATCGCTGCTAACAGAGTGGGTCAAAACTGGGTTTGCCAAGCACCTGCTGGTGCTAGATCGAGGCGGAACAGCCCCCAAAATCCCTGGCGTTCGCTACTGCAAGCTGCCCCTTTACGATGAGAAACTATCCGGTTTAGACAGCCAAATTCTGCAAGAAATTTGCGATCGCGAAAATTTAAACCTGTTCATTTCAACTTATTACACCGCACCCACCTCAACTCGCTCTGTGCTTATGGTGCATGACATGATTCCAGAAGTGATGCAGGCTGATCTCAACTGGCCGTTCTGGCGTGAGAAGCATTTTTCGATTTTGCACGCTGCTGCTTACATTGCTGTCTCTCGCAACACAGCCCAGGATTTAATCCGGCTTTATCCCCAAATTCAGCCTGATCAGGTACACGTGGCACTCAACGGTTTAAGCCCTGACTTTGCTCCAGCCAGTGTCTATGCCATTCGGGCATGGCGATCGCAACATAACATCAGCAAGCCCTATTTTTGTTTTGTGGGAGAGCGGTTTGGCTTTAACGGCTATAAAAACGCTCAGCATTTCTTTACTGCGTTTAGCCAATGGAACCAACACCAAAACTATCAAATCATCTGCATTGGCGGGCCCTTAAACCTAGAGCCTGAACTTGCTCAATGCGTTGCCCGTGGCTCGGTGCAGGTGTTGCGTTTAACAGATCAGGAACTGATCGCAGCTTATTCTGGGGCGATCGCCTTGGTCTATCCCTCACGATACGAAGGGTTTGGATTGCCGATTTTAGAAGCGATGGCCTGCGGTTGCCCTGTGATTACTTGCCATAATTCATCGATTCCTGAAGTTGCAGGAGCCGCCGCCCTCTACGTTAGTGATACTCATCCAGATCAATTTGTGGAAGCGCTCGAAAAAGTGCAGCTCCCGCAAGTTCGCCATGCCCTGATCGGAGCCGGATTCGACCAAGCTAAAAAATTTTCTTGGCAGAAGATGGCCACCACCATCGCAGAAGTTCTAACTCAGACCAGCAAAGAAATTGAGCAGCAAGCGATCGCAGCCCCCTTGGGCGTTTGGTCGGAGTTAAGAAAATTACAAACTGAGCTGCAACAGCAAGCTAATCCCCACCTGATCTTGCCCAGAGTTGATCAACCGCAGCTCTTACAACTGCAACTGCGATCTCTGTTAGTAGAAGTTGAGCAAATGGAAAGCAGTGTGTTCTGGCAACTGCGGGCTGTCGTGCAGAGAGTAAATCGGTTGTTCGGCAAACAAAGCCTTGACGAAGCGGCGATCGACCTCAAGGCGGCTCCAGAAATACAGGTGTTACAAGCAAAATCGAGAATCACTTGGATTCAAACCAGTAAGTTTTGGAAACTGCGATCGACTTGGCTTCAGTTAAAATCCATGCTGGAACCTGGCAAGAAAACAGGACAAGCGCTTGGCGATCGCTCTCCCTAGTCAACTGTGGGCGGCTGATTGCCATTCCAAAAACCCGACTTAGAGATTTCACCGTCGGAAGTCATGTCCAAACTGATGCCAAGAAAATATTTCAATCTCGACCCAGATCAAGGTGTCTTGATCGGCATCGTTATTTTTTGGTTACTGCTATTTTTAAGCACGGGTTCACTGTGGTCTGGATTTCACTTTATCGATGATCATGAAATTGTGATGATCAATCACGACTTAATGACTGCAAACCTGAACCTGTTAGAGGTAATTGGCAAGTGGATCCACTACGACTACAACCATGCTCGATTTCGACCGCTTTACTATCTGCATCGGGTGATTGCAACTGATATTTTTGGTTTGAATTGGTTTTTGTGGTATTTACAGAATGCATTCCTAGCCATCATCACCACTTGGCTACTTTATAAGTCTGCCAGAGTGATTGAGTTCACCGTTCAAGAATCATTATTCCTCGCCAGCCTGACCTTACTTGGCGAACCAGCGATAATCTGGTGGCGGTTAGGCACACCAGAAACAATTGCCATTCCCCTATTGGCGATCGCCCTGCTCTGCGCTGCCTTAGCGGCTAAATCACAAACGACTCGCTGGCAATACGACAGTTTATTTGTAATCTTTGCCTGCCTGACTGCGCTGTGTAAGGAGGCAATGATTCTGTTTTTACCGGCCGTTGGTTTGATCCGAATCTGGCTAGAATCCTACTTCAACCCCACCTCAATTCGGCAATCAATCAAGTCGTGTTTACTGTCGATTTTGGGGCTGACGGTCATTTTTGGATCTGCCATTTTTTATATTTGGCGAGTGATTGGTTTGGGCGGCACTGGCTATGCTGGCGTGGGTCAAGATAGCCTCAATTTAGAGAAGATTTGGACAGCTTGTTTAAGTCTATTTGAAGCGGGTTATCTTTGGATTCCAGTATCAATTTTAAGCTTGACGAGTTTGCTGGCGATTAAAGATCAACAGTTCAATTTCAATCGATTTAAATCTTTAATTTCAGTCGTCATCATTTTTTTTGTTGCGATCATTCCGCAAGTTTTTTTGTATGCAAAGTCAGGTTTAATCGGTCATTATTTCTTGCCAGCAGTTTGGGCTTGTGCGCTACTGACAGTTTATACATTGAGGTGGCATCGCGACTATTCAAGGTGGGGGGGAAGAGTTTTTTCTTTTGCGATCGTGCTCATCATTGGGATTAGCATGGTTACTACCTGGAAAGCTTGCTTGGTGTTCGCTCAAGATGGACACCGCACGCAAGCCTTGCTCAATCAGCTTCAGCGCTGCACAATCCCCAACCAACCGATTTTAGTTGTAGCGAATCCAAGAGTTAACTTTGAATTATCTAATTCTCTCAAGCGATACTTAACCTATGCTGCTCAACGAGATCAGCTATTTCTAGCTACCTATGGGATTGAAAATGCTCACTTCTTCTCTGACAGCTATCAGGATGAAGAAGCTGGTTTGAAGTTTTTAGATCCGAAAACTGTAGACAGTTTTTACAAGGATCAAACCGTTAAGAATATTAAAAACAAAAATCAAATTAAAGCGATCGTTGTTCTCAGTTCTGATAAATTAAAACAAGATTTCCTCAGTTCTGCCAAGGATTGGTTTGACCCTGCAAATTATCAAGAAAGTAACTACAGATTAGATTACGCCAGCGTTTCAATTACGCTTTACTGTCGTAACATGTAGTCCGGTCAGTTTCAGGCAGCAGTAGCGCTGTAGTAACAGAGGGTCTAGTCGTTAGGATGGAATTAATATCTGGCAAGTAACCCCCGACGATAGTCCCCACTGAAAAATGAAGTCAGCTAATATTCCCATTATGCGGCGGCAGCTATCTCAGGACTTAGCACTAGCAGTTCTCGTTCGTCCGCTCTATGGGGTAGTTATACTGCATATCTAGCTTTCACTTCCTCTATGCTGACGCCCTTTCTTTCCCTCAAGCTTTGACGGGCTTGAGCTATCTCTGCTTCAAAACGCGGATCGCGCAACATTAGTTCTTCCCACCAATCTTCGGCATCTTCTAAGCCAATTAAAATGCCAATAGGTTGTCCATTACGGGTAATGATTACACTTTCCCTCTCGGCTATTTGTAAATAACCTGACAAGTCATTTTTGACCTCATCAATCGAGACTTGCTTCATCCCTCTTCTCTCCTACCAAATTCAGCTAACCACCTCATTGCCTCCGTTTTCTCCCGCATCCGAAGGACTTCTACCGTGCCATCTCCATCATCAGTGTAGCTCACATCGTAGAATGCCCTCAGGTCGTCAATCCGCAACCGATATTGAGGTTTTTGCATCTCTCGAAGGCGCTTGATCCGGCTCCTGCTCGTTTTTTCAGGTTCGTATCTGAAAAATGTCTCAATTGCATCCAAGGCTTTTGCCCGATCGCTAGCTTTTAGGGCAACGATATCTTCTTCAGCTTCAGGTGAAAAAATAATCTCGTATCTCACAATGATCCATTGGTTCTATGCAACGTATTCGTCCTCGCTACTAAAAACCATAGTCTAGCGTATGGCTACAAACAGGCAACCTAATCATACTGTCCCTATCGATAGCTTGAACAGCATAACGTTCTTGGTCAGCGGTTGCTGATAAACTTTGCAGTTTTCAAAGCAAACTCTGACAATCCACTGCACCAAGGTTATTATGCGGCGACATCACTCAATTAGGAATTTTATCTCTGATATCCAAAATTCGTTCGTATTCTTTAGAATTCTTGTACTCCGTGACACGTATTAATAATTGATAATTGGGGCTGACGATAAAGGGAAGCAAGTCAGAATGAAAACTTCGCTGATCTACTTTTATTCAAAACCCATATTTCGGAAATCTAAAGCGGTAGTAATTAACTTTATCTTGTCTCTGTTTAGTAGGGTTGTGCATGATCTCGCTCAAATCTCCCTCGTATTTGAAGAGGACAACTGAAAAATCATTTTCGCTGCCTGGATCTTGAGCTAAGATCATTTTCCTCAGTTTTTCTTCCCAAGAACTAAGTCTGATCTGGGCAAAAAACAGATCGCTCGTAATCGCTGCTCGCCACAATATCGACATGAAAAAGAGTTTAAGCTGCTTATAATCAAATTCCTCAATCCTATAAACAGCACGCTTTCCAAGATTATCAACAAGGTAATTTTCTGAAAATGAAGGATTGATTAAAAAAGTTTGACCGTAATTGTCCCACACACCTATCAAATCACCATCACACTCTCTACATAAGATAGACGGGTCATATATTCCACTCTGAAATTGCTTTGCTTTTTGGTTCGTTCCAACTACATACATCCTTGGAACTTGATCGCTAGGTGGCTCACCAATACTAGCTTCTCGAATAGGTTCATATAATTTTCTGGGAATTATGTGAGCTTTTATGAGTTGTTTTTCAAGTCCACGAAGACGACAAATAGACATTTCTTTCTAGATACTCAAATTTAGGTAAATCACAGATAACTTCTGGTTGCACCCCCACCGAAAACCCAGCCGTATAACTAAGGCAATGTAAATAAATAAGTCATCGGTTTGTATAATGAAAGAGTAATCCTCATCTTGGTAGATACTTCTATGATTTCTGCTGGGCAAGTAGAACATATTAAAGCCAAGTACGAAGCCTTAAAAGCA
>JAHHGS010000066.1 GCA_019359715.1 Aphanocapsa sp. GSE-SYN-MK-11-07L
ATTTCGATGACCGCTTAATGCTGAATGCAGCCGGTTTGTGGAACTGGTATCTGGATGCAGCGTAAATTGGGCAGGGAAATCGGATAACCTTGTCCCAAAGCTGATTTTATTTCCCAACAACTCTAATGCTCAGGCAGCACCCCATATTTGACGTGGCGAGTCCCCAATCCTTTGAGTGCTGTCGTTAAGGCCTCTGGGTTTCTGAGGTTGTCTACAACGAACACCAGTGACTGAAACAGCTTCTCAGACTGCTTAACCAAATTGGTCTGGGCAAATAGGGGCTGCACCTCTGGAAAATCCGCTAGTAAATTTGCATAAAAGTAGGTCGTAAATTCAGTCTCTTTATTTTTCAGTTGCGAAAAACTTGCTTCCAGACGTTCAACGTTTAAAGACATTGCTGCTCCTTAAAATTTCTGCCTTGGTGCTTGTCCGAATTTTGCCCGTTCAATCCTTCGGCTAGAAATTTAGCTGATTCAATGATTTTCTTTTGAAGCTTGTAATACAAACTTTGGCAATCTTGAGCTTAAGCAGCGATTAGACAAGAGAGACTTTACCTTACTGGCCCGATTGGCTCAATTCCTCTAAAGCCCCTTGCTTGAGCAAAATTTGTACATCTTGGTTGAACTTTTTACAGTTGTTCCAGCGCTTGTCGTCAATGCCGGAGTTGATGCCTGGCTCCAGGGTTAACGGGCCAAAAAAGCTGCTAAAGGTTTTGGAGCTTTCCACGTGACTTTTGATCTCTGCCATCACTCAATTCTATGCCCCAACAACATGAGCTTAGATGTCATCTAGGTTGGCAAGGTTTCTAGCCCGACGCGACTCTAGAGGCGGGAAATCGGCTAAATCAACCTGTTCAGGTGGCTGATCTGAATTTGGCCGGGAAACAGCTAGGTAGCTAATGCTCTGCAATTCTGCCTGAAGCTGGCGATTTTCGCGTTGGAGAGCTTCAACTTTAGCTTTGACGTGAGCCAAGCGCTCGGTGAACTTTTGCCGATAGACTTCTGGCAGTTCTTGAATCACTTTTTCGAGCATTTGATTGCGATCGCCCAGTTCTTGGACTGACTCTCGCAGCCGGGCTAGATCTGTATCTCGGTGAGCAATTTGCTGTTGATAAAACGCAATCTGCTTTTCCATCTCCTGCATTTGCTGCTGAAGCATCTGGGTTTGCTGAGGCCCAGCGGTTGATTCTCGCAGCGGCAGTCCCTCCGCAATTTGAGCTTGAGCAGGCAAAAACCAGGATGGATGCTCAATAATGGCTCGGTATAGCTCTTGGGACAACTGTTGCACCAGTTGATCGCGGCTTTCTAGCTGCTGCCGAAGATTGAGGATCTCTAGGTTCAGATCTGATTCTGAGGAGGGATTGAATTGGCTCACGTTGTCACCGCTCCAGCTAGCAGGCTGTCAGCCCTTAAGGACAGTCGATTAAGTCCTAAAGACTGTTGGAGATAATCTATCATTCCCGGTGGGTTATTCACACCCAAGTCCACAGATTGATGGCATTTTTGGAGGGATTTGGTAAACAAATTTATGTCTTGAAAGTCACTGTCTGCAAGGATTTTAAGAAATAAATTTCCTTTATCCAGGTCGAGAGTTAAATGGTGCCAAATTTGCGATGATTTTGAGTGGTTTTAACAAAGCCCAAACGACTTAAAATCATCGCTTACAACCGCTGGAGTTGCGATCGCTCCCTAAGCCGTTGCCGCTTCTTCCTCGGCGGGGGCTTCAGCTTCGTCTTGGCGAATCGTAAGATAGCGAATCACATCATCACTCAGGCGCATGGCTCGCTCTAGGGCAGCGACGTGGGTGCCTACGCCTTTATAGTTCATCTGGACATAGATTCCTTCTCGGTATTTTTTAATGTCGTAGGCTAACCGCCGCCGACCCCGATGCTGAGTTTCTACAGCTTCCGCTCCCTGGTCGCGCAGCAAGGCTTGGTACTGGCTAATAGTTTGGTCTAACAACTCTTCACCCAAGTCTGGGCGGAGAATATACATGGTTTCGTAGTCGTAGCTCACAGCAATTTGCTCCTTATGGACTAAATGGCTTCAATCTGCACGATCCAAAAAAATGGCTGGTGCAATTGAGGCAAGGATTTATGATCTTATCCCAGTTTTGGCGATCGCTGGAGAAGAACTCCCTCGATACCTGTTCAAAATTGATCGGCGATCGCTGTATTCTGTGAGAGCTATTATTAATTTCCTATGTCCCAACGCTACGTTAGAGTTCAAGCCACCAATGGCAGTATTCACTACGGCCTGCTGCAACTCAGCCGCGAAGTCAAAGTTCTTGATGCCCCACCTTGGCTGAAGGGACATTTGACTGATCTCAGTTTGCCTGCTGATGGCTATCAGCTTTTGGCACCCTGCTTGCCGTCCAAAATTGTCGCTGTTGGCAAGAATTACGCTAACCATGCCGCAGAAATGGGCACATCGATGCCGTCCGAACCGCTGCTGTTCTTAAAGCCACCGACTGCTGTTTTAGCGCCCCAGCGAGAAATTCTCTACCCGCCCCAGTCTCAGCAAGTTGAATACGAAGGAGAATTGGCCCTAATTATCGGTCAGCGCTGCTGCAATTGCTCAGTCGCAGAAGCTGGCGATCAAATTTGGGGCTACACAGTAGCCAACGATGTGACCGCCAGAGATTTGCAGCGACGAGATCAGCAATGGACGCGAGCCAAGGGCTTTGATAGCTTTTGTCCGCTTGGCCCTTGGGTGGTCAGAGAAATTAGCCCAAGTGCGCGCTTGCAGACTTTTATCAACGATGACCTGCAACCCGTCCAGTCGGCCTCGATTGATCAAATGGCATTTGGCCCAGAAGCTTTGGTGTCTTATATCAGCCAGGTGATGACGCTCTTACCGGGGGATGTAATTTTGACTGGCACGCCAGAAGGAGTGGGGGCGGTGCAGCCCGGCGATCGCATCCGGGTTGAAATTGAAGGCATCGGCAGCCTAGAAAATCCAGTCGTTCGTCGCCAGTAACCTAGCCGACCTGACTTTTAACCGCTTCAGAAATGGTCGGGATTTCGGCGTAAATACCCCGCAAAGACTGCACGACCGCATAAACCACCACTCCGACAACCCCAATAAAGACAAAGTTTGAAAACACCTTCAGCATCAACTCGAGTCCGGCAATATTCCCGAGAACCGTCTGCACCAACTGGCAGAGAAACAAGACAATCCCCAGCAACAGCGCCTGCATGGTGTTAAACCGAATAAAGTAAGCGATCGCGTCATTACGCACAACCAGCAAGTACAACACCATGAAAACCGCAAAGCCGGCGAAGGGAATTGAATAGAGGAGGGCAACGGGAATGACCGGAATCAAGATCACGGTCAGGACTGGAAACATCTCAAACAGAAAGCCTCCGAACTGCACCCCGTAGAATAGTGGAAGCAGGTAGGGTAGGACAGAGAAGAGGCGGTCTGGAACAGTTGCAGTAGCGCGCCAACTCATAATTGTTTCTCTCCGACAGTGAATCTAGGAATGGGGTGATAATTGGATAATAATTTTTATCGCAATTCTTTGGGTCGCCATCTCTGAGCGACATAAGAGCATTCTAGAGCGAAGACCCCCTAAAAGACGAATTACTCTTGAGCGCAGTGGGTAATGTTAGCAATCCTAAACCCCATTTGGCACTGATATTGCTGGGGTTGCTGCTCAGAACTACCGCAAACTTGACGCCCGCAAGACAGTTGCCCCTGGTGCCAGCGAGGCTGTCCATGATGATCCGCCAGTAAACAACTTTGGCAAACAAGATGGGGAGAAAATAGCTGATCGTTGGTTACCATCACCAGCATTTGACACCTCCGGGGGATTCCCTTTGCCTTGAATTTATTGTAAGTCAGACCTTAGAAGCTGTGTGTTCAACTACATCAATAGATTTATGTCTTCAAAATCAATTTATGCTTTCAAATCAAGATTCAAGCAAAATTTATGACTTACCCAGATTTAAATCGAATCATTACCTACAGCCCTGCCTATACGATCGTTCCGACCTATGAATGCTTCAATCGCTGCACGTACTGCAATTTTCGCGTTGATCCAGGACAAGATCGCTGGCTGAGTTTAGCGGCTGCCCAGTCTCAACTCATGCCGCTCAAAGCCGCCGGGATGATTGAAATCTTGATTCTAAGTGGAGAGGTGCATCCCCACAGCCCGCGCCGGCAGGACTGGTTTGAACATATTTATGCCCTGTCTGAATTGGCCTTGTCTTTGGGCTTTTTGCCCCACACCAACGCTGGCCCGCTCAGCTTTGCCGAAATGAATCGGCTGCGGCAAGTGAATGTCTCAATCGGGTTAATGCTAGAGCAGGTGACTGCTTTGCCGGTGCATCAGCACGCTCCCAGCAAACTTGCTAGCCTCCGGCTAGAACAACTAGAGTGGGCGGGACAGTTACAGATTCCGTTTACGACTGGACTATTGCTGGGGATTGGAGAAGCAGAAGCCGATTGGCGACAGACTTTGCTAGCGATCGCCGACAGCCACACCCGCTGGGGACAGATTCAAGAAGTCATTTTGCAGCCCTACAGTCCTGGCGATCAGGAAATTCGATCAGCTCCCGGTTTTCCAATTGAGCAATTGCCAGCAGTGGTGGCGATCGCCCGTCAGCTTTTGCCAACCGAGATTACCCTCCAAATTCCACCCAACCTGATTCCGCAGCCGGAGTTACTCCTGGCTTGCCTAAGGGCCGGAGCCAGAGACTTAGGCGGGATTGGCCCGCTTGATCACGTCAATCCGAGTTATCCTCACCTGCATCTGCACGCCCTGCAAGACCTGCTGGCATCGGAGGGTTGGCAGTTACAGCCTCGGTTGCCAGTTTATCCCCAGGGCGATCGCCAGTTGCCGGTTCACCTCAAGTCAGCCGTCCAGACTTGGCGCAATGATTTGAGCCGTTGGGCTGAGCAGCAAGTTTCCCAGCCCTCAAAAGCTCAACGGGTTTAGAGCTACTCCTTTAAGTCAGATCCGATTACTATTCAGGTAAGATTCAAAGCTAGTCAGAAAACTTCTTGCGCTATGCCCTGTCTATCAGACTCGACGCTGCTGGCTGATCCTTGGGAAAGTCCACCCCTACCGCTTGATGCCGAACTTGTTGCTGTTTCTCAGCGGTTAATGGTTCAGTTCCAGTCTGCCCCTTTGCCAGAAGATGAACTTCCAATGGATGAGAAGGAACTCCAAATTCGTCAGTTAGAAGCCGATAAACATCGTTTATTTAAGCGCAATGTCGGCTTAAAGGCAGAAGTGGCTCACCTGCGGGCTGCTAACCAAAGGTTGAATGAAAAAATTGCTCAGATTCAGCAACAGCCCGCGCAGCCCGCTTGGCTAGCCCGGTTTTTTCGACAATTTCAACCCAAGCGGTAGAGTCGATATTTGTAGTGATTTGAATACCGCCACCAAAATTAGTTTGAGCCAGACAGAGAGTTTCAGTGCTATTCTAGAATTCTTCACTGCAGACTGCGGGTATAGTTTAGTGGCAAAATGAAAGCTTCCCAAGCTTTAGTTGCGAGTTCGATTCTCGCTACCCGCTTTTTAAAAAAGCAACTCATGTTTAAGCAAGGCTGCTACTAGAGCAGCCAACTCTCAGGCTGAAGATTGATCCAGATTTACTCGATTATTAATATCAAGAAAAATAAATAAAAGTAAATTTGATTGTAGTTGTGTGGGTCTTGTTCGAGTCAACCCTTAATAATGATCTTCAAGTCAATTGATTTAACTCTACTACTGCTGCCAACCCAGGGATAGGGGCAGCCATCAGTGGAGTGAAGATTGCCTCGCTTTGTAGCAAAGTTTCTCAAACGCAAATTATTCAATCAGGTTTAGGGTTCTGAGCAGTCGGCCAATTTTATTTTTGTCGGTTGATGCTGGGCTACCCCTACTACTCAATCGCACTTGGACAGCGATCTCCGATAGCAATATCAGTTTTGACGTTTATTTAATTTAAACGGAATAAAATTCATGAGAGTCCTACTTGTCGAGGATGATGAACTGATTACCAGATCTTTGGAAAAGATTCTGGCTGAGCAGCATTACATTGTTGATGTTGCGACGGATGGTCAGATTGGCTGGGCATTTGTAGAAGCCTTCAACTACGACATCATCCTCTTAGATTTGCTCCTGCCCAAACTGGATGGGATTCGCTTTTGCCAGAAGCTACGGGCCCAGGATTGTCAAACACCAGTCCTAATGCTGACGGGGCAAAACTCTAGCAGCGATCGCGTGATTGGGCTAGACGCTGGGGCTGATGATTATGTCGTCAAGCCCTTTGAACCACAGGAATTGCTGGCCCGACTGCGGGTGCTCTCCCGACGCAAAGATTCCACTCGCCCGACGATTCTGAAGTGGTTAAATTTGCACCTAGACCCCGCCATTTGTGAAGTCACATACAAGGGCAACCTAATTCATCTCACGCCCAAGGAGTATCGGCTGCTAGAGCTGTTTTTGCGTAATCCTCACCGCGTTTTTAGCCGCAGTGCCATTCTGGATCATCTTTGGTCTTGTGAGGAGCCGCCCGGCGAAGATACGGTTACGGTTCACATTAAAGACCTGCGGCAAAAACTCAAGCTGAGCGGTGTACCGGCAGATTTAATTGCCACGGTTTACGGGCAGGGGTATCGGCTAAAGCCGGAACCAGACTCCAACACGCTAGAACTGCGCCAACTGCCGGCCTGGATGCGAGAGAGCCTGATCCAGCAGCGCACTAAAGCCGGCTTGTCGGAAGTGTGGAAAAAGCATCAAGGGGTTAGCCACGATCGCTGCCTGCTGCTAGAACAAGTCGGCACCGCTTTGCTCGAAAACCAGATCACCGAAGAACAGCGCCGCAAAGCCTGCCGGGCTGCTCATCAACTGGCTGGCGCGCTGGGCATCTTTGGCTTTGCTCAAGGCTCCCGCTTGGCTAAAAAAATTGAGCATCTGCTGCAAGCAGAAATCAGCTTTGATCACGAGCAGGCATTGCAGTTCTCTAAACTTGTGACCAAACTGAGACGGTCTTTACAGGAAACAACCCCGACTTCCAGTTGGGGTTTCCCGCTGCTATTGGTGGTAGACAAGGATACTGACTTGGCAGAACGAATGCTTCAATTAGCTGGTGCTTGGGGGATTTCAATGGCCTTAGCTCCCAGTTTGTCAGCCGTTAAAGATGCAATTTTGGGTAAGGGACGAGGCGGACGCAAAAGCTATCAAACCGCAGATGTGCTGGTGGTTAACCTTTGCTTGGCGACCGCTAATGGCGAAAATTTAACCCTATTGACGGAGTTAACTAACCAAACTCCACCTCGGCTCGTCATCTTTCTAACCGATCAAGATCATTTGACCACCCGGATTAAAATGGCTCGCTTGGGTGCCCACGTCTTTTTGCCTAAATCGCAGCTTGAGTCAGTAGCTGCGCCAACCGAGGCAGAAATTTCCGCTGCTTCTTTGCCCGATCGCGTTTTAGAAGCGGTGACGCGGATGCGATCGCAAATCCAGACGACGGCTCCCAGGGTGATGGTAGTGGATGATGACCCGCAAATTTTATCGGCGATTCGGGCCTTGCTAGAACCTTGGGGACTCCAACTGGCCGTGGTTGAAGATGCCCGGCAATTTTGGCAAACCCTGGAAGAATTTAACCCCGATTTGCTGGTGATGGATGTTAAAATGCCTCACTTTAGCGGGCTGGAACTGTGCCAAGTGGTGCGTAACTCGCCGCAATGGGAAAATTTGCCAGTCGTCTTTTTTACGGCTCATCCCGATGTCAGCATCTTGCACCAAGCCTTAACGGTCGGTGCAGATGGCTTTGTGAGCAAGGCCACAGAAGCGGCAGATTTGGTGGCGCTGATTCTCAACCGCTTAGGGCGAGTTTGGCTGCGGCGCAGCATGGCTGATTTGGTGAGTGGTTAGATCCCCCCTAGCCCCCGCCCTATCGCGCCGCTAATGCCAGAAAAAAGGGGGAAATAATCTCTAAATCCCCCTTAAAAAAGGGGGATTTAGGGGGATTAAACTTTCAGCGCTCAGTTCCTGCCAACTTTAATCAATTAATGAATTAGAGTCAAACAATGGCAACCCGCAAGTCAGCCCGTAGTCAGTCACAATCTAGCAGCCCACCCCAGATTGATTCTCTAGAAGTGCTGCTGCACCGGATGATGAACCGGATTCGGCAATCGTTGGATTTGTCTGAAATTTTGGCGGGAACGGTGGCAGAAGTCCGCACTTTTTTGGGCACCGATCGGGTCAAAATCTATCGGTTTCACCCCGATGGCAGCGGGCAGGTGATTGCCGAATCAAACCGCCCCCGTCGCTTGCCGTCGCTGTTAGGGCAAAATTTTCCAGCCGAGGATATTCCCTTGGCGGCGCGGGAGTTGTTTCTCAAAGCCCGTCAGCGCTCAATTGTAGATGTGACTGAGCAGCAAATTGGGTTGAGTCCACTCGATTGCTTGGAAACCGGCACACTGCTGGCAACTGAAGATATTCGGTTTCGCCCGGTTGACCCTTGCCATGCCGAATACTTGATGGCGATGGGAGTCCGCTCTTCTTTGGTAGTCCCGATTTTGCACCACGATTATTTGCAGCAAAATCGACTCTGGGGACTGCTGGCTTCTCATCATAGTTCAGCCCGCCGGGTCAGCGAGCGAGAATTGCAGATTGTGCAATTAGTGGCCGATCAGGTTGCGATCGCGATCGCCCAATCGAACCTGCTTAGCCAAACCCGCGCCCAGGCAGAGCAAGAAGCAACGGTTAATCGGGTTTCCTGGCTGCTGCATTCAATGACGGAGATGCAGGTGCAACAAGCGCTCGAACAAACTGTGAAAGCTTTACAGGTTGCCGGGGGCAGAATTTACATTAGTCCTCAGTTTGAGCCTTCAGAACACCTGCTAGCCCAAACCGGGCAACTCTTTAGCTGCGGACAGCAGCCTCTCCTAGCCACCCCAGCAAAACAGACCAAACCCCAGCCAATTGAACTGCATCCTGAATGGCCAGCTTGTTTGAGTGCGAACGGGAGCACAATTACAGATGTTTTGGCGATCGCTGACCTGCACCCGCTTGATTTGCCACCTGATTTGGCAGAGGCCTTTTCGACAGCCGAGATTCGCAGTTTGCTCGTGGTGCCTCTCTTCTATCGGCAGCAAATGCTGGGCTATCTCAGCCTGTTTCGGCCGGAAATTGAAGTTGAAACCCTCTGGGCGGGTCGGGTTGATCGCAATGATCCACGCAATCTGCGTCCGCGGGAATCCTTCGAGGTTTGGCGAGAGTTAAAGCTGGGGCAGTGCCAAGAGTGGGCGATCGCAGAGATTGAACTAGCTCAGGCGCTGGGCAAACACTTTGCGATGGCGATTCACCAGTATGGACTGTATCAGCAGGTGCATACCCTCAACCTTGACCTAGAGCAAGATATCCAAGAGCGTAAACAGGCTGAGGTCAAAATTTGCGCCTTAAATGCTGAACTAGAACAGCGAGTTCTAGAGCGAACCGCTGAACTACAACGGGCGAATACAGAGTTAATTCGCGAAATTCGGGAGCGGGAGCGGGCCCTGCGGGAGCGCCAGCAGGCCAAGGACTCTCTGAAACGGCTCAGCCGCCAGAACGAGTTAATTCTCAACTCTGCTGGAGAAGGAATTTATGGCTTGAACCTCCAGGGTAAGACCACTTTCGTCAATCCAGCCGCTGCCAGAATTCTTGGTTATGAGGTTGAACATCTGAGTGAAAAATTTATTCATGGCATCATCAATCACTCCCAGTCCGATGGTAGTCCCTATGAGTGGACGGCTAGCCCCATCCACGCCACGCTGATTGAGGGCGCTGCCCAGCACCGGACGGATGACCTATTTTGGCGGCAGGATGGGTCGAGTTTTCCGGTCGAGTATGTCAGCACCTCGATTCGAGAGCAAAGCAAAATTGTCGGTGCAGTAGTGATTTTCAAAGATATCACTGAGCGGCAGATTGTCGAGCGGATGAAGGATGAGTTTGTCTCAGTCGTCAGCCATGAGCTGCGAACGCCCCTAACTTCAATTCGGACTGCCCTGGGGATTTTGGCCCAGGGTTGCCTAGACACGCAGCCGGATAAAAGCCAACGAATGCTAGAAATTGCTTTTTCTAATACCAATCGTCTAGTCCGTCTAATTAACGATATTCTTGACCTGGAGCGGATCAAGTTTGGCAAGTCCCTGATGCAAAAGCAGGCGTGCAATGCGACTAACTTGATCCTGCAATCCGTCGATACAATGCGAGCAATGGCTGAAAAAGCTGAGGTTAACTTAGCAGTAACCCCGATCGCTGCTCAACTCTGGGTTGACCCGGATCGGATTATCCAAACCCTGACTAATCTGCTCAGCAATGCGATTAAATTTTCACCGCCTCAGGCCACGGTTCGGGTGACAGCGGAGCGGAGGCGACCAGAAAGCTTTGAGTTTTCAGTGTTTAGTGCTGCGATCGAGGAGCTAGCAACCAACTCTGACCAGGACCCCCCATTAGAAGCAGAGGATCATTCTCAACCCGAAGTCTTGTTGATTTCGATCCAAGATCAGGGGCGTGGTATTCCAGAAGATAAACTTGAATCTATCTTTGATCGGTTTCAGCAGTTAGATGCTTCAAATTCAGGGCATCAAGGAGGGACAGGACTAGGGTTGACTATCTGTCGAAGCATTGTGCAGCAGCACGGAGGGCAAATTTGGGTGGAGAGTACAGTTGGGAAAGGAAGCACTTTTTATTTCACTCTGCCTCTGCATCAAGAGTCAGGGGTAGGGCTAAGTAAATAAGAGTGACCTGAACCTCAATATTAAGCGCAAACCGCTGTAAGCGCAGGGAAAAACTGCCATGACAATTAGACGTATTTTAATTATTGATGATGAAGATGATATTCGTGAAGCCACTCAAGTCTGTTTAGAAGTAACAGGTGAATGGGAAGTTCTGACTGCTAGCTCTGGGCACGAAGGGCTACTCAAAGCCACGGCTGAGCATCCAGACGCGATTTTGCTGGATGTGATGATGCCTGGCATGGACGGCATCAGCACATTTCAGGAGCTGCAAACCAATCCTGCCACCCAGGATATTCCAGTGATTTTATTGACCGCCAAAACCCAATCTGCTGAGCAACGTCAGTTTACGCAACTCAAAGTAGCGGCGATCATCACGAAACCCTATGATCCTTTCAGCCTGTCGCTGCAAGTTACGCAAGCCTTGAGCTGAGCGTTTAGCAGCCAACCTCATTGCGCTAGCCCCCCAGTCCCCAATTCTGGGGAAGCCGAACCCTTCAAAGTCTTGCCGAATCGAGAAGTCATTTAATTTCTTCGCTTTCTGCCTTTTTGGTGTGGAAGCATTTTACGTATGCGATCGCCCTAGACTTAAAAGCTAATGAGACTTATTCCTATTAGAATTTAACTTACCTTGTAAGTGCATCTGACATTGCCCTATGACAATCAGGATTTCCCAGGCTGCCTTTGATGAATTGCTGGATGAAATGGAGAGCGTGGAGCTAACAAAACCTGAGTTCGGGCTAAGCCGAAGGCAGGAAAAATTCATTGATGTTGAGCGAGGGCTTCTTGGGTTGATGACAATAGGCAATCAGCCCGCAGATCAGGTTGACAATACAATTGACCGGACTACGAT
>JAHHGS010000067.1 GCA_019359715.1 Aphanocapsa sp. GSE-SYN-MK-11-07L
TATGGAGCCGCCGACTCAGTAAGGAATATGAGCGCTTGCCCGCAACCTCTGAGTCCTTCATCTACGTTGCCAGCATTCGACGCATGCTTAACTTATTTGCCTAAAACTTTTCAAACACCCTCTAAGCGACCAGAGCCTTAATATTTCCAGGAAAATTTGACTCTACTTTTTGCCAACTCTTAGCAATATTAACGTTCATATTGGTTTTAGCAATCTCTATGAGTGCATCATCAATCGAGTACGCCTTAGCTTTTCTGAACCAGATTAGTATTTCTGCCAAATGCCAAATCGAAGGTGTTCCTTCATAGATAGGAACTGGAGCGCTCTGCTCATCTGTGACAATGAGTTTCCTAATATTTTGTCGAGTACAGCCGAGAATTTTAGCTACATCTGTTAAACTCACAAAATCTGGTGTTGCTTCAATCAAAGTAGCAGCCGGGAAAACTCTTTTTACATCAGCAATAGCGCTAGATATAGCCTCATAAGCCGATGATGCTTCACGAATAAAATTTAGTGAAATATACCCTTTCTTGCCAACTCCAATCAAGGCATCATCACAACCGCCTTCGTACAGATTCTCAATATAGCTGCTAGGGTCAGCCTGAGTATTTTGGAGGTCAAACTTCAAAATAAAATCATACTCTTTCATGACTTATTCCTCTTCTTCGCAAGCATTATCTGTAACGTTATGCCTTGTACACTTATCAACTACTTGACAAATTTGCTTGGCATGATTCCCTGCATTTTTCGGGGTACTCCAAACACTAGCTATTTAGTTGTCAAGTGACAACCGGGCATTCCAGCATATACGAATCTTGTACATCTCTTGCATCTGTCTTTTATCAGACAATCACTGACCAAAACCCGGCTGCCAAGGCGATCGCCATTCCATGCTGGGGCAGCATTAACCAAAAAGACTGGCGGCTGATTTTTTGGGTCAAAATTATGCTCAGCAACGTGGCTGTGATTAGGGTCGCTGCTTGCAAAAAGGCAATGACGGCTGGGTGAGCCACCCAAATCGGTAAACTGCCCCCCGCCAACCTAAAAGTAGCCCAAGTAACCGGGATGATCCGGCCGGCTTCCCCTAACCCTAAACGCAAATAGTGGGCTAGGTTTGCGCCCAACACCAAGGGCAAATAGCCATAGGCCAGTTCGACAAAGCGGCGCGGCTTTAGGTGGCGATGGATCAGGCGAACAAAAGCATGGGCCAGCAAGGGTAAGCCAGCGGCGATCGCCAGCACCGTCACCGAAATCCCCAAGTGTAACCAAAATTGCTCCAGCGGCCAGCCCAGCCCCAGCCTAGCTTGTAGTTCCGGCAGCCGATGCAGAAACACACCGCCAAGCAAGAGCAGCAGCAGCGCCACTTCGCTAGCAGAAGGGACATGGCTTGTCCACAGTTCAATCCCTGGTGGGCGCAAATTTAGTTCAACGGAGCGATGGGGACAGGCTTTCAGGCAGGTCATGCAGAGCACGCAGTCGCGGTTGTCTTCCAGTTGAGCCGGGTGGGAGTAAAGCGGACAGCCCTCGGTTTCTTGTCCTTCTCCCTTTTGCGGGCCGCCCTTATAGCACTGATAGGTGGTGCATTCCGCCGAACAGGTACCCTGTTGGGCCCGCAGCTCCGTCATCGACAGCTTGGCAAACAGCCCATTCATGCCGCCAATCGGGCAGAGGTAGCGGCACCAGAACCGACGCTCAAAGATTAGCGAGAAAATCACTGCTCCCGCCGTAATCAGCAACAGCAGACAACTGGAAAGATAGGCAGTGTTTTCCAGCCGCCACAGTTCTTCCCAGAGATAGATCAGCGTGAATAGCCCAAACAAAAACCAGCCACCCCACTGCTCGGCTTGTTCACGCGGCCAGCGTTTGAGTTGACGCGGCACTAACCACAGCGACAGCTTTTGGGTCAGTTCGCCATAAATCATAAACGGGCAAATCGAGCACCAAACTCGCCCGACAAACGGGAAACCGAGCAAGATCAGCGGCCACCACCAGGCCCAAAACAGATTGAGGGCAAAGTTCTGGTGGCGCTGCTGCGGGCCGACAAACAGCAAAACGACGACGATCGCAAAGGCAGTCAGGGTAAAGCCATAGTTAATTCGGTCGGGCCACCAGGGGCTGCGTAAAAATCGCCTTAAGCCTGGATAGGTATTGAGTAGATTCAGCCGAAACTGCCGCTTTTTAGTCTGCTCTGCCCAGAAGATTTCTTCCGTCAGGGCGGGGGTTTCAGCTTGGGCGATCGCCCGCCGAACCAGACTTTCTAGCTCCCGCAAATTGCCTGGAAAATCATAGCTTTGTAGCCGCCGCAGCGCCTCTGGCGTTACCTTGGCCTGGGGGCGCGCTTGCGATCGGCAGGTCAGCTTGATGTAATAGTCAACTTGGGCTTGAATATCGGCTTTACGCACCCGCAGCGGCGGCACTTTCAGAACGTGCTGAACGGCGGCAGTAATTTTAGGCTGGGCCGTTTCGGCAATCAGAATGATGCGAGCCGCACTCTGTAAAGGTGAAACTGGCGGATCTCCCTCCCGGCTGACCGGAGTATATTCCCCCGTTTTGAGGAGCTGAATCAGCTTCGGGACTAATTCTGCTGGCAGTTCTTGAATGTTATTGAGAACCAGAGTGCCCTCCGCCAGCCATTCAATTAAGCCCGGTTTGCCGCCGCCCCGACCAAACAAATCTGCCCCACTCGCCTGTAAAGCGCTGCATTTAACCTGAATAATCGGCGATCGCCGCCCCCCTGAACCAAAGTGAATCAGGGCGGCAATGTTGTCTTTTTCGAGGCCCGGTTCGCCAAATACCAGCACCGAGCCGCGATCGCTGGCAGCTTCCTTAATCTGTTGACGGAGGCGCATAGCATAGCGACTTTTGCCAATGATGCCCCGTTTAGCCATCGCTACCAGGTATGGGCGCAACGCAGCCTGCCGTTCTTGCTCTAGGCTGAGTTGAGACGACACCTCTGCCAACTCGGCTGCCAGTTGCCGCGACAGCGATTGAGCCAGTTCAGGCTGCTCGACCGCAATTTGGCGAATTTCCGCCGCTGGAATAAACCAGACTTGGCATTCAGAAATTGTTTTAACGGTTTCCAGCACCGTCTGTTCTAGCAAGATTTCCTTTAGGAAAAACGCTGACCCCGGTAAAAAGCTCACCTGTGCCCCCTCAATCTGCCCAGTTTGGAGCAGATATAGCCCGACGGGATGGGTGTTTTCAGTCGCCAGGACGTGCTGAGCGGGCAGGATCTGGGGCTGCATAATTTGGGCGATCGCCTGCAAGGGCGATCGGGGCATCGCGCTCAGGGCAGTCCGCTCTTGCAGCCAAATTAACCGACTGTCAACATCCATGGGGCAATCAACGCATTTGTGCAAAGGCTGCTCAAATCCTAGCAACCCCTTCCCTCAGACTTGCCAGATGAGTAATCTTTATTTAGATCTTTTAGAGCGATGACTCGTCAAGAGGTCGAATGCTGATCAGTTAGGCCTCAAGCTCTACAGGTTAGCCTCTAGATCTGGCGCTGAATCGGACTGTTTGGTGCGGCGGTAGGCCAGGTAAACGGCTTCTAAAAATTCCTCATCAGTCAGTCTAATATCGAGCGGTGAAGCATTTGGCATCATTTCCTTGACTTGGTTAGCGAGTTTGCTTGCTGATCGCACTCTGGCTGGGGGCAACAACTGCTCTCGCTGCTGCAAAAATTCCCGAATCGTCAAATATTGGTCAGGGCTGATTGCCCGCAAATTGTCTGACTGCAAGAGCGTTTGGGCGGCTTGTTGGCTAGCTTGCCCCATCTGATCTTGCAGATTGGGGGCGGCTTGGCGACGAGCCTGCTCATCTTGAATCACTAATGTACCGGCCGCCATATCTCCCAACCGTTTTTCTGAACGACCGAACGTGACTAAAAAACTACCAATAAAAAATAACCCAAAGTCTACGGTCTGAATCAGGCTGCGCAGGCTGGCTTCTTTGATTCCGATCGGCTGCCCGTTGTCTTGCACCACGCGAGTCTGAGCCAGCCGCTTACCGGGGGTTTGCCCTTGCCAGATTGTTTCAAAAATAATGTAGTAGCCGTTATAGATCACGAAAGTAATTAATAAGTAAAAGGCGATCGACCACTGACCGACCCTCGTAATCGCCTCAGGAAACGCCTCTTGCAGCCAAGGGTAAACAACGTAAATGTAGATGTAAGCTCCTCCCAAGGTCAGCAGCGATAATCCCAAGTAAATTAATACCTGATCAATCAACCAGCCATAGGCGCGGCTGCCAATTCCTGCCAGGGCAAAATCTAGCTCGACACTTTCGGGTGTTTGCAGGCAAACCCGCCTTAAAAATCGAGCTGGCAGGGTTGTGGGAGCTTCTAAATCAAAGTTGATTCCTTCTTTGCGGCTCCGCAAGTCGTAGTAGAGGACTGCCTTAATTGACTGCCAAAACGGAAACACAGCCACCCCAAACACGAGTCCGACGACTGGAATCACGCTAATCGTATTCAGAATGCTCGAGAGAAGCGCGGCCGGAGTTGTCACGACAGAGCCAATAAACAAGACCGTCAGTGTGCGCCAAGCAGCGCCTTGGGTCAATTGCCAACTGCGTCCAACTGCCCCGATCCCAGTCACCTGGGTTTCCAGCGCTACGACCACATCTACCAGGGCAAGACGAGCCGCGACCCAAGAAAGCGCCAGCAGAAATAGCAGCCCTAGCAGTAAAATCCCGATTCCAACAACTACCCCGATCGTAAAAGAAGTTTGGGGGGAAACATTGATCGGCTGAACCAGCACCAGGAGGGTTGCGACACCAAAATAAACCAGATATGCGATCGCGGCTAGCCCCAGGTAGCTAGCAATAATCATCAAAGCCGACCAAAGCAGACTGCGAGCAAACACCCATACCCTTGGAAAAACGGCTTGCCGAGCTGCCGCGATCGCTTCTTCTTGCTGCTGAAGTACCCTAAACATCTGCCGGGAAAGCAGTCCACCGCTGGCGGTAAACCGAGCTAGGGCAAATAGCAAAATAGGGCTGACCAGCAGCAGCACCCCAATTACCACCGGCAAAAAACTAGCTGGAGCTGGATTCGGCGTTGTGCTAATGCCAATGGCGACAAAGACGGATGCAATGGCGATCGCCACAAACACTCCAATCATTGTCAAAGTCAGCCATAGGTTGGCGAGTAAACTGGTCAAAAAATACTTGCCGCCTTTGACTTGGCATAGCTGCAAAGCAATGCTGACAATATTGCCCATCGAAAGGACTTGAGTTGGACTGCCCTGCTTTCTGACCATTGCTTACCTGCTTGCCAATACGGTCTTGATTATCGCAAATCAGCCGCCCCAAACAAGTAAGAACAGAATGATGATTAATGTTTCGGGTTGAGAACGACCCTATTCTGAGAATATGGCAGAGCGTTACCTGCTGTGACAGTTGTAAAGTCAGGCCCGAGTCGAAGTCATCGCCAAGCCTGAGTGCAGGTTTTCTCCCAGATTGCTTTCAATCACTTGCCGACCTTCGTCTTGCAAATAGTCAAAAAAGGCGCGAGCCACTACAGATAGCTGCTTGCCAGCCGGATAAACGACATACCAGTGACGAGGAATTGGAAAATGCTCCACATCTAAAATCACTAACTGCCCAGCCGCTCCTTCTAGGGCAAGGGTGTGCCGAGAGAGGACAGAAATGCCCAATCCACCCGCGATCGCCTGCTTAATTGCCTCGTTACTGCCCAATTCAAGTCTGACTTTAATGGATACGCTGTGCTCAGCAAATAGCTTTTCTACCGCTTGCCGTGTCCCAGAACCCTGTTCGCGCATGATAAAAGACTCCCCGCTCAGCCGATGAATCGGAATGTTGGTTTCACCCGCTAAGGGATGAGAGCGAGGGGCCAAAACGACCAAAGGGTTGTCGAGAAAAGTATGGCAATGGATATCAATATTTTCTGGCGGGTGACTGGGAATGTAGAGGTCATCTTGGTTTTCGCGCAGTCGCTCCACCACTTGTTCGTGGTTCGTCACCGTCAACGAGACATCAATCCCAGGGTATCGCTGGCAAAACGGCCCCAGTAAACGGGGAATCACGTATTTGGCAGTAGTAATCACAGAAAGACGCAGATACCCCTGCTTGACGCCCTTCAGGTCTGCCACGGTCATTTCAAACTGATCAAGACGCTCAAAAACATCCTGGCAGGTGGCTAGCAGTTCTTTGCCCGCAGTTGTCAGATATAAGCGCTTACCCACTTGCTCAAACAAAGGCAAGCCGACCGCTTTAGTCAGTTGCTTCATTTGGATCGACACAGTGGGCTGGGTCAGAAATAATTCTTCAGCGGCGCGGGTAAAACTCCCGTGGCGAGCTGTGACTTCAAAAACTTTGAGTTGGTGCAGTGTTGCCTGCTTCAAGATTGACTCTCCCGAATGCCTAAAGGTGACGATTCTTTGAATCCAACAGTCAAGCGTTACCGTTAAATCCTGACTAAGACTGATTTATAGATAATAATCTATCCATACCATTATAAGCATACTGCCTTCAGTTGCTTCGACGCAAATCTGTTCTGGCTTCTTGCCTACGCTGCTGCTATTGCTTGCTCTGCTAACCGACCATCTTTCAGACTGATGATCCGGTCAGCCCGGTCTTTCACCCGTTGAGGGACAATCCTCATAATCCATTAGTTGGACTGAGGAATAGAACGCAAGAGACATCACCTAAGCCTAAAACCTACTCATGGCAACTTCAGCTTCCCAGGATAAACCTCTGGCAATCCGAAATAGTTCTTGCCCGGTGTGCAGGTAGGTGTCGTCGTAGTTGAGGGTAAAAAACTCTAGCTGATCAATGCCATCCGCCAGTTGATTCAGGCAGTGATAGAGACTGGCGGCTACCCCGGCTAAATTAGCTGGATTGGGCATGGAGCGAAAGCAGCGCTGGGCTTCTGTTAAAGATTGGCGACAGTCGTTGAGATAGGCTTGGAATGCCTCAATTAATTCATCATCGAATGGGTCGTCAGCCAGTTGATCCAGTTGGTCAGGCAGCGGTTCCAGAATTGACTCTACCCAATCATTGACTGGCCCATAAACCCACTGCAACCAGGCTTGCAGATGTTCGTCTGTCGATTGCCCCCTACGAGCGCGTTGACCGACATAGGCGGGAGTTCTCAAGGTCGCCTGCTGCTGGAGATCATAGCGCTGACGATGCTGAACATCTCCGAGCACTTCATAGGCAGCATTGATCCGGGCCATGCGATCGCGGTGATCTTGCTCTTGAGGAGAGCGATCGGGATGAAAGCGCTTGGCTAACCGTCGGTAAGCCTGCTTGATTTCTGCTTGGGTGGCTCTGGGGTCAATTCCTAGCGTCTGGTAGTGGTTAGCGACAGGCATGGCTAGCGGGCGTATCCTTGCTGCTTCAGAAACGTTTCCAGGGCGCGAAAATAGCTTTCTCGGCCCAGACATTTGTCATTGAAATCACAGGCATTACCTTGATAAACCGATCGCACTTTTTGCCAGCCCGCTGCGGCTTGCCCCAATAGATATTTGTTGGCGAGATAAGCCGCTAAAATCCCTTCTCCGCAATTGCCCCAGCTTTTAGGGTCACAGTCCGGGCGGATTTCCTGGAAGGCTTGCCAGAGACGGGTCGCATCGGCATAAATTAGTTTGGGATGCTGGCGAGTAATATCCACTAGCTTGCCAGGCTGGTAGGCCCAAAGCTGGATCGGAGAAGGGGAAGCGGCATAGGAGGCAAAGGCATAGGCAAACCGATCGTCAGCACTGACGAACTCCATCACACCGTTGCCATCTAAATCCTGGAGCCGATAGCCTCGATTGCCCCAATTATGCTGAAAGGCTTTGTAGGTTTGAGATTGCGGCTCAAACTGGTAAATCAAAGAATAGGTGCAGCAGTGGGCTCCACCCGTATAGAAATCAAGCACGACTTGGGGTTCAGGCTGTTTGTCTAGCCGCACCACTTGGAGAGCAGCAAATCGACAGGGCGGACTCTGCTCAGACTGGGGTGGCACAGCATCCAGCAGGGTTTTGCCAGCCCGCGTAATTTTGAGCCGAGGATTAGCGAGACAGGGTTCACCGGGCTGAGCTGAAAACTCTGCCTGCACCTGGCCAGAACTAGCCATCCGCGTTTCTGCCCCCGCCGCATTCACCAACAGCGATCCTAGCCAGAGTAGCGCTAGCGATAAATGGCGAACGGACATGCTTAAACCCCTGCCTGACCTAAGGCTAATCCCACCACCAACATGCCCAAGACCAAGAAGGGCTGGGCACTTGCCTGATACTTGACATCATTTTCTAGCGGGTTGCGCAGAAAATACATGTCCTGAAAGGTAATTTGCGGAATCATCAGCAAAATCAAAATCACTGCGGCCAGGTTTTGCTGAACGCTGATTAAGTAAGCCGCAATCCCGGCTTGAAAAACATCGATCATTAGTACACAAATCCAAGCCGCCGTGCCCACCCCAAACATCACCGGCAGCGATTTTAAACCAAGGGAGCGATCGCCCTCCACGCTCTTGAAGTCATTCACAATTGCAATCCCCAGCCCGGCCAGACTGTAAAACAGAGTCAACACGACAATCGTCCAGTTGAGCTGCCCAAACAGGGCATGACCCGCCCACCAGGGTAAGGCAATGTAGCTGGCCCCCAAGGCATAGCTGCTTAGCCAACCGTTGTTTTGCTTTAGCTTCAGCGGCGGGGCTGAATAGATATAGGAAATCAAAGAGCCACCGATCGCCAGCGCTGTCAAAACGGGAAACTCATGCCCGGCCCAAACATCTAAGCCGTAGGCAACGCCAATCCCCGCCAGCAGCAGCACCCAAATTTGCGCGATCGCCTTGGGCAACGAGATTGCCCCAGACGGAATCGGGCGGTAGGGTTCATTAATCGCGTCTACATCGCGATCGTAATACTCGTTTAGGGTCTGGGTGTAACCCGCCAACAGCGGCCCCGACATCAACATGCAGGTAGCGGCCATCAAGGCATTTTCCAGTGTCCAGGTATAGTGCCCAGAGGAGGCCGCCCCGCAGACCACGCCCCAAATCAGGGGAATCCAGGTGATTGGCTTCATCAGTTGCAGCCGAATCTTCCAAAGGTTGGTTGTCCCCGACGGCGCTCCTTTCATGCCCAGGAGTTGCCGAGCTTGGGCACTGCGATCGCCTGCACCATTGTCTAGAGGCAAGTTTGGGTCAACGATCTCGGTGGGGTCTGACATGGCGTTTATCGAGCAAAGGACGGAGTATCAACGCTTTTTATTATGCGTGATCCCCTCCCAGCGGGCTAACCTGCGATAGCAATCTTCAATTACCTGGGCTAAATGAGGCTGTGAGTGGCGATCGTCTCTGCTCTTGGCAGCAGTAGCGGTAATTACTTTCTGCTTAAGCTAGCTAAGATTCTTTTTGCAGTTCTGTCTCAGCGGTTAAACTGAAGGACTCGCCTTCAGCGGGCTGGAGAACTTCTGGGATCGATGTGCCATCATCATCTTTGAAAACGAGGCGCAGCAGGGGCGGGGCAATAAATGTGGTCAGAACGACCATGACAATAATTGCGGCATCCAAGGACTTAGACAACACGCCGCTGGCTGAGCCGACTGCTGCAAAAATCAAGCCCACCTCACCGCGCGGAATCATCCCAACCCCGATCGCCAATCGGTTAATGCCGGGCTGACCAAACACCACGAACCCCGTCACCACTTTACCGAGAATGGCCACCACCATCAGAAACGAGGCAATAATCAAGCCTTCCCAGTTTTCAGGCACGAGCGGGTTCAAAACGCTAATGTCGGTTTTAGCCCCAACGCAGACAAAAAAGATCGGCACCAGCATATCGGCAACGGGCAGCACCTGTTTCTCCAGCGCCTGTTTTTTGTCCGTTTCAGCCAACACCAGCCCGGCCGTAAAGGCGCCCAAAATCGCCTCCAGATGAATGATCACCGCAATGTAAGAGAGCACAAAGGCAAAAATCAACGCCACAATCAGTAAATTACCTCTGGTTTGCAGCCGATCGACCAGAGCGACAAAAAAAGGACTCAGGAAGCGCCCCAGCACGATCGCTCCGACCATAAATATGACCGAGCTAATCACCAGATAAACGACATTGCTAATTTCGACTTCGCCCGTTTTGGCCAAGCTGCCCACGACTGCCAAGACAATAATGCCGAGAATGTCATCCAGCACCGCCGCTCCAATGATAATTTGCCCTTCCTTGGAACTGAGGCGCTGAATTTCTGCCAGCACCTTGGCGGTAATCCCAATGCTTGTCGCCGTCAGAGCAGCGCCCGCAAAAATGGCTGGAATAATCGGCACAGCAAACAGGCTAATTAAACCCAGAGTGCCAGCCGTGAAAGGCGCTGCCACCCCGACAATCGCCACTACTGCTGCTTGCGGGCCAACTTTGAGCAGTTCGGCCAAATCTGACTCCAGGCCAATTTCAAATAGCAGAATGACTACACCTAATTCCGAGAGCACAGAGATCACTTCGCTGTAGGAGTGGGCAACGGCGATCGCCCCAGTGGAACTAATGCCCGTCGTTTGCTGCAAAAAGTCAGCCAGTAACCCAGGCTCAGCCGTCGCGCCTGCTTCTGGAAACACTAGCAAATGCAGCACCGAGATCCCAACCACGACGCCCCCGACCAGTTCGCCCAAAACAGGCGGTAGATTCAACCGCGCACAGAGTTCACCGCCCAGCTTGCTGGCCAAGTAAATCACAACCAAGCTCAGCAGCACCCCCGCAAAGATCAGCGGGCCCGCTTCGGCTGCATTGAGCGGATCGGTCGGGAGTTCAGCTAGCGGCAAGCCCAGTCCTGGCAGAGTCGCCAGCAGACCAGGTAAGGAAAGAACGTTGGGCATGGTTAATTCACAAAAGTTTTGTCCAGTCTACATCCTGCGTGTAAATTAGGCTGTTTCTCTGTATCGAAGATGTCAGAAATTCATCGCCATTTTTGAATCTAGTTTACAGGGGATGTCGCAGTTTGAAAGCCCACCTCTTTTTAAGGGTGGGATGCTTCGACAAGACTTCGGCGTGAGCGCTCAGCAACAGAAAAACGAGTTAGCACAGGCAATAAAGCGGCGGAATCTTCCCCCGCTTTTTGCCGTTTCAAGTGCTGTCAAACTTTTATACTCCGGGGGGCTTTTGTTGTAGAATATAGAAGTTACGCCCAAAGGCTTGGAGTAATAATGCTGGTTCTTGAGGCGAAGTTGAAGGGTAAAGGTGAGCAGTTCGAGGCTTT
>JAHHGS010000068.1 GCA_019359715.1 Aphanocapsa sp. GSE-SYN-MK-11-07L
ATCGACAACGAATCCACTCCACGATTGGATATCTTTCCCCGGTTCAGTTTGAAGCAAATTACTGGAGCACTCTCAATCACCCGATCGCCGCTTAAGTCACCTGTCCACTTTTTCGGGGTAAGGTCAGTTCTGGGGTAAGCCACTCAACATGAGGCGCTCCCTGAGAGGATATTTGGAAACCCCTAAATGTGGAGTCAAGCCAAGCGACGTAGCATAATCCGAATCATCGCAATATGGATGAGTGCTTTAGAGGATGCAGGTAAACGCTCATAATCGACATTCAGGCGACGGCACCAATGCATCCAGCCGTAGGGACGCTCAACCACCCAGCGTTTAGAAAGCAAAACAAAACCTTGAGCCTTTTGAGGTCTCAAAACCGTTTCCAGAATCCACCGAAAAGTCTCCATGACCCAACGCATAAAATCTTCCCCTGAAAAGCCCCCGTCCACCCAAATTCGGTTAATCGAGGGAAGCGTTCCTTTTCGCTATTGACTAGCATCAGGCTGACAGTTCGAGGGCGACCCGTCGATTTCGCGGCGGGAAGGAGCGGTTCAAGCACTTTCCATTGTCTAGAAGTCAGTTCTGTCGCGTAGACTAGATTCATGGTTCTCTGGGTGGCTAAGTGGTTCAACTTTTAGCCTAGGTCTCAGAGAACCTTTCTTCCATATCTAGTGTTTTACACGAGTTTCCAAATATCCTCTGAGTTGTAGGCAATCTCAGACAGTTGATAGACCCAGCCAACAACGGTTAGCATTGCTTCGAGAGCATTCTGAGTGTCCTTCTGGCCCTGGAGGGCATAAAACCGCTGAGCTTGTGCTGACGTTAGCTCGGCGATCGCGGCTTGGGTAGCAGCCGCAAATGGGTTATGGGTTGATGTAGCATTCCTAAGTACAGGACAAAAAGCTAAGAGCCTTGGAGAAGGCATCAGCATTGAGTTTGAGGTCAAAGAAGGTATTGCGAAGGAAGTCTAGACCAAATCGAAAAATACTTTTAGCCATCCGACCATGTTTTTTGATTTTGATCGGATTGAGAAGATTGAGCCAGATTCCCGTCAGCATCGCCCAACACATCCCCAGAGAGAGTAAAGCAATCAGTTTACTCAAGCGTTCAGGCTGATTAAAATGGGTTGACTCGACGCAGAATCCGCAAGTTTTGAAGCAGCCAAACAATGTTTCAATGCCCCAACGCTTGGCATAATCAGCAATGGCTGACTCAGGAGCATGATCAGCAACCAAGGCAATGTCCGCTTCATGCTCTACACCAGTAAACTCACCGAAGCCGTCTTTTTGACGTTTCTGAAGCGTCTGATCGCCAAAGGAGAGCGCAAGTTGTTTTGGATTGTCGATCGACATCCGGTGCATCGCGGTGGACAAGTGCAGCAATGGTTAGCCGTGCACAAAGAACAGATTGAACTCTTCCTGTTGCCGTCTTACTCACCGGAACTCAATCCAACCGAGTATCTCAACGGTGATGTCAAACAGGGAGTTCACTCGAAACCACCCACTCGTAATCTGCCTCAACTCAAGCAACGACTCATTTCCCATCTCAGCAAGTTGCAGAAATTGCCATCGCGAATTATAAAATACTTTGAGCATCCATTGATTGCTTATGCAGCAAACAAAATGCAAGCTCAATTAATGCCGGGTTAATAGGTTTGCCCATACCCTCATCAAGGCGACTCATTCACCTTATCTCAATATCCGGACATTTATTGTGTTAATTTGTGGTTCAAATTTGCGGACACTTAATCTGTTATTTTTGCTGATTCTTCATAAAAAGCCCACAATCCCTTCACTGCCATTCTTCTAGCTATTCTTAAAGCGGACATTTATTGTGTTAACGAGGACAAATACTGGGTTAATCGACAACGCGCCATCTTCTTCACTTCATCACCCCATCACCCATCTCGCCAAGGCAAGGGCGATCGCCAGACTCCTGATGCCAAAGCCTAAAACTCGTAACTTATAGAACCTGTGATTGTAAACGGCGCATCTCTGAGGATAGAGGTTGGGCTGTAGGCATTGGTAACGTAGTCGATGCCAAATAGATTTCGGACATTGAGTGCTACTCTAAGGCGATCGCGGCCATAGAAGAGCAACGCATCCGTCCGCAAGTAATCTTTCAATTGAAAGGAGTTTTCCAAATCACCTTGCCGTTCACCCACGTAGAACAGCCCTAAACCAAACCCCAATCCTTTGAGGCTGCCTGTCTGGATTTCATAAGTTGTCCAGAGACTCACTTGGTTCTCTGGTACATTATTAAGGCGATTCCCAACCGGAAAAGTTTTGTCTTTAGTGATTTCTGCATCCGTGTAAGCGTAGGATGCAATTACCTTCCATCCGGGTAAAACCTCACCTGCAATGTCCACTTCAATTCCTTGGCTGCGCTGCTCTCCAGTTTGAATCGAGATTAGGGGATTATTGGGATCGGTCGTCAAAACGTTAGTCCTAGTGAGACGATAGGCTGCTAACGTCGTAGAAAGCTTGCCTTTGAGCCAATCCGCTTTAACCCCAACTTCATATTGAGTTCCTCTGGTTGGCTCGAACCCTAAAGCGCTGGCAGCAAATCCAGATTGAGCGCGGAAAGAGCTACTGTAGCTGGCGTAGAGAGAAATCGTATCGTTCGGTTGATACACTACCCCAATTCGCGGACTGAAGGCTGCGTCCTCACTCATTGATTCATTGGCAGGGTTTTCTATTAAGCTGTAATCAAGGGTTGAAAGTTTACTAGATACCCAATCATACCGACCACCAATTAGAAGTTTAATGTTCTTGCCAAATGCAATCTGATCTTGGAGGTAAAGTCCATAGGAGCGGACTCGGTTCTCAAAATCAAAGGATGGTCTGTAAGTTGGCTCTGGAACATCATAGTTGGGGTTGCGGATGTCTAGCAAGGGTAAATTGGTGTCGAAAACAGCTTTATATGTATCTGTGAAATCGTTGAAATCAAAGCCAATCAAGAGTTGATGGGATACTGATCCAGTTTTGAACTTGCCCAGTAAGTCAATTTGTCCAAAGTAGTTATCGTAGCTGTAACCGCGGTCATAGGATTCCATAGTTAGGAAGCGATCATCTATTACACCAGTCGCATAGGTTATGGTGTCATCTATTTTAGAAAGCAGTCCAGCAAAATTATTCCGAATTTGCCAGTTGTCGTTGAATTGGTGTGCCAAGGTGTAGCCAAATCTTTGAACAGACTGATTGTAATTAAAAAAACTTGGATAGCCCGAAAAGAACCTTCGAGGAGTCAGGCTACCGTCACTCAGCAGTATGCTGTTGCTAGTTGGCGGGTCGGCAGAGGATTGAGCATACTCGTATTCAGTTCGGTTCTATCGCCAATTTTCCAGGTAATTGAGGGTGCGGCTGTTACCTGGTTTGAATTGACAAATTCCTGATACCCATCCTTTGTCTGGTAGTTGACGATGAAGCGGTAGAGCAGATTTTTATCGGTTGTCAAAGAACCTGTGAAATCGATCCCAGGTTGATAAAAGTTGCGATTGCCTGCCTCAAATGAAAGTGTGTAAGCCGGTTCACTCAGGGGTCGTTTGGTCGTCACATTAACAATTCCACCCGGTTCTATATCTCCAAACAAAACTGAGGCAGGACCTTTCAGCACTTCTACCTGCTCAACCACACCAATAGGACTGCTGAGGACATAGGTATTCGGCGCATCTCGAAAGCCATTGCGAAAGTTTCCTGCCTGCTCAAAGCCTCGAATGGTTCTGCTGGATCCAGATGAATCATACTCGTTTCCTCTACTAATGACTCCGCTGACGGTTTCGACTGCTTCTGTCAGGCTTCTCACATTGCGATCGCGCAACACCTCTTGCGGCACAATTTGAATCGAAGCTGGGATATCCCGAATTGGGGTGTTAGTTTTGGTCGCCAAAGAAGTATCAGGGACAAAATAGCTTCCTTCCCCCTGGCCCGTCACCACAATTTCCTCTTCTGGCTCTTCGACTTCCGGGTTAAGGCTGTAGGCAAATGCCCCGGTTTTCAGAGTGACTTCCGTTTTGGGTAGAGCAGTTTTACCTGTCACACTGATCCGAATACGGCTATCAGCTTGCTGCACCACCTGGACTGTCGCAATATCCGCCGTTGGGTTTTCGGCAGTAAACACTTGAGCATTGGGCAGCGCCAGCACTGTGTTGGGAATATCGGCAATTAGGCTACTGCCTTCGCTGCGGAACTTTGTCGCATCCACTGGCAGCGGTTTTGCATCTTGGGTTTCCAGCACAATTTCCAGACCCGTGTCGGTGGGGTTGAGTTTAACGCTCGTCACTTGGACGATTGTCGCCTCGATCTGAGCCACCCAGTCTTTGACGGTAGTGGCAGGGCGATCGAGATCGTGCACATGCATAATGAGGGAAAGCGGTGCTCCCTTTGCTCCTGCATTCCCTCCCTGCGTTGCTTCCTGCTTGGCTGCCTGTGTCCATCCTGGCTGGCTCCATTGCGCCTCCATTAGGCCAGCCGATAGCCCAAGCACAACCGCTAAATTCAGTTTCAGGAACGATCGCATCATCTTCATAGCTACTCTCTACACCAATAGAAACTCAATATTGCAACTAATTCTTAATTGCAATCTGGCTGAGTGTAGAGAATAATGAATTGCGCTGTCTATCCAAAAACCGCCAGGAAATCCCTGAACCGCCAAACTCCTAATATCTTCTTGAAATACACCTGGGTAGAGACGCGAAATTTCGCGTCTCTACAGGCTGGACAGATCGCGGGTCTTGCCCCCCAAACACTCACTGGGAGTGATCCCAAACTGGCGCTTAAACGCAGTTGCAAAGTGACCCAAATGGCTATAGCCAACCCGGTGTGCAACTTCAGTCACCGATAGCGTCCGCTGCTGCAACAATCGCTCAGCTTGCCGCAACCGTTGCTCAGCCACATACCCCATCACCGTCGTGCCAAATAATTCCTGAAAGCCCCGTTGCAAGGTGCGCTCGCTCACCCATACCTGGTTTGCTAACTCTGACAACGACGGCGGTTGCTCAAACCGGAGTTTCAGCAAATCACGGGCGGCGTAAAGCTGGGTGATCGTCATCGGCTTCATCCTGGGCGGTGGTTTGGGATTGCCCTGCTCCGCCACAATTGGTGCCAGAATTAGCATCATCAGTTCTTGGCTTTTGCCCTGGAGATAAAGCCGCTTCGCTGCCCCCTGATAAGGGCATTGCAGCATCTCGTAAGCCACTCGCTGAATCGCAGGATTGGTTTTAGGATAAATCAGGGTTTGCCAATCGTTTTCTTGCACTAAAAATTTCAGTTCTGCCGGTAGTTCTCCCTGGGCATTTGGAAATAACGCCATCAAGCGATCGGGCGAAAGCTCTAGATTAATCAGCAAATGGGGCTGGTCGCTCAAAGAAAGACCAGCAATCTCGGCTTGCACCCCACTCCCCGAAATCATGACATGCTCACTGTCCAACATCCCGCCCTGGCTATCAAGAATGCTCCCAGACAACATGACTGCAAACTGCACCGGATGCGCCGACTCTGGATAACGAATGCACAGATGATCGCGAAGACTATGATGACAAATGGTTAACCAGCAATCAGGATGAAGCGCAATGTCAAGGTTGTAGCCATTGCCGAATTGTTTGGGGATCCCCTGCAACCAACTCCCACAGTCTGGATCGGATCGGGGCGGGATGACTTGTTCTGCCTCCTCCCACAGGGCGCTTTCTTCCTGCTCAGTCAAGGTGATGGTCATGCTTAGGGCGAGGCCAGACTTTATTGAGATAGTTTACCAATAAAGATCGAGCCAATCAAGCCGGGAGGTGATCACTGGTTCCCCTTTGGCTGAAATGCAGTGTATTGCCCTCCTAACCCTTTGACAATTGCCCGTGTATTCGCAATCAGCATTTTGGGGTAGGTCTCACCCTCAGAGCCTGCTTCTCCCAGTCCATCAGCAAACAGTTCTTGACCGGACAGCTTTACATTTGCTTCTTTTGCGACAGCTTCAATTAACTTGGGATTAGCTGAAACTTCGGCAAAAATAGTTGGCACTTGATCGGCTTTAATCTCCTTGGTCAGTTCTGTGATCCGGGCAGCAGTCGGTTTTTCATCCGTGCTGATGCCCTGCAATGCCCCTTCCACCGGAATGTCATAAGCCGCAGAGTAATACCCCAGGGCATCATGGGTTGTCACCAGTTTACGTGAGGCGGCTGGAATCGTGGCAATCTGTGACTTAATCCAATTATCAATCTGAGTTAATTCTGTGGTCAGGGCTTGAGCATTTTTGGCATAGAGTTCAGCGTTTGCCGGAGCCGCTTTAGTCAAATTATCTCGAATCACCTTCACCATTTGAATCCCATTCTGGGCATCGTGCCAAACGTGCGGGTCAGGTTCTTCCCCTTCGGCGTGGGTCTCTCCCTCAGCAGGTTTCTCTGTTTCGGCATGTTCTTCACCGTGTTCATGCTCATGTTCACCCATCAGAGGCTTGGGCACCGCTGCCTCACCCACCGCAACTTTAGGAGCAGGATTCGAGGAGGCTTTAATCAGTTTGATCAAGCTCGGTTCAAAGTCGTAGCCAGAGTAAAGCACAAGCTGGGCATCTTCAATTGCCTTGCGGTCTTCCGGGGTTGGCTCGTAAACGTGGGGGTCGGTTCCCGCTTTGACCAGGCACGTCAAGTCGATCGTGTTGGCAGCAACCGTCTGGGTCAAATCACACAACACGCTGCTGGTGGCAACTACTTTCAAATTTGTGCTGGTGGCGGCCGTAGGGGTAGGGGCTGCTGGGCTAGTTTGGCTAGTTGGCGTGGATGAAGCGCAGGCACTGAGGATGCTAACCGTCAGAGCGAGCAGCGGAGTTCCCCAGGTTCGTTGGCGCAGAATAGGCATGATGTTTTAAGTTTGGAATTGGTTTGTTAGTTTATAATGATAACCGTTCTCATTCCAGGTTCTCATGTTAGAGGTTCAGCAGCTGGCTGTCAATTATCGGGGCGTGCGCGGACTGGAGCCAGTGAGTTTCCGGGTGAGTCCGGGGCAGCTAGTGGGCATTATTGGGCCAAACGGAGCAGGCAAAAGTACCCTGTTAAAAGCGTTGCTAGGCTTGGTGCCTGCGGCGGGCGGTGTCGTTCGCTATTGCACCTGTCCGCTCCATCAGCAGTTAGAGCGGGTGGCTTATATTCCGCAGCGATCGCAAATTGATTGGGATTATCCGATCACGGTCTGGAACGTGGTGATGATGGCGCAGACTCGTCAGTTAGGATGGTTTCGCAGTCCCGGTCGGGCAGCAAAAGCAATCGTGAAAGCGGCATTGGCACGAGTCGAGATGCTCAATCTGCGCGATCGCCGGATTAGTGAACTTTCGGGTGGCCAGCAGCAGCGGGTGTTTCTAGCCCGTGCTTTAGCGCAACAAGCCGATTTATTCCTGTTGGATGAACCCTTTACGGGAGTGGATCAGAAAACCGAAGCCATTTTGCTGGAAGTGTTTGAGGAGCTGCGATCGCAGGGCAAAATTCTCCTCCTGAGCACCCACGAATGGGGACAGTCACTGAATCAACTTGATCGATTGCTGTTACTCAATCAATGCCTGATTGCCGATGGTTCACCGCAACAGGTGATGACTCCTAAAAATCTGCGTCAAGCTTACGGCACTCATCTCGGAAATCCACTCCATCAAGATTTGGAAACATCGTTTTTCTGCTAATTTCCCCATTCCCGACACCCCATGCTCCATTTCCTACTAGAGCCTCTCAATTACGAATTCATCCGAAACGCGATCGCAATTGGCCTACTGGTTGGCATTCTTTGTCCAGTCGTCGGCAGTTACTTGATTGTGCAACGGATGGCATTACTGGGAGATGTGATCGCCCACTGCGTTCTACCCGGGTTATCGATCTCTTTCTTTTTCGGGATTGATATCCTAATTGGGGCTTTTGGCTCTGGCATCTTGGGCGCTTTTCTAATTGCCTGGATTCGTTCTCAAACAAGGGTTAAGGTCGATGCGGCGATGGCGCTGACCTTTTCGACTTTTTTCGCCCTGGGAGTGACGCTGATTACGGTGCTGGAGAACAAGCTTGATCTCGATAGCTTTCTGTTCGGCGATATCCTGGGCGTGACAGCCCACGACATTCAACGAACTTTGGTGATTGCTAGCTTGATTTTGCTGGTGGTCAAACTGTTTTACAAGGAATTGTTGTTCTACACCTTTGATAAAACGGGTGCTCAGGCGATCGGCTTACCCATTCACACGCTTTACTTTGGGTTTATGGCAGCGATCACACTCACGATCATTGCCAGTATGCAAGCGGTGGGCGTGATTTTGGTGATCTCTTTACTGGTCGGTCCGGCGTTGACTGCCTATTTGCTGGTTAAGGAATTGCATCAGATGATGATGGTGGGCGCGGTGATCGGCGCGATCGCTAGTATTTCTGGTGTCTACCTCAGCTATTATCGGAATTTGCCTTCGGGGCCAGCGATCGTGCTGGTATCCTCCAGTCTGTTTCTGCTGGCACTGCTGTTCAGCCCGTCTCAAGGACTGTTGACGCAGCCAGAAATGGTCAATCGTTCAGCCCGAATATTTCGCCGCTTCAAGCCAGCAGAACGGAGCGATTCGCCTTGAGCGCGGTGGCCGCAGCCTCTCGAAAAAAGAAAAACAACGGCGGCGGAGCTAATCCTCTGCTTCTTCATTCAGAAAAAAGAACTCTGCCAGATCTTCATCCACCGGCACACGGTTACGATAGTAAGCCTGCAATTCTTCCGGGCTAATGGGATGCTGAGTCGGGTTCTCAAAAAACGCTTTCACCTGGATGTAGCGCCGTAAACCATCTGCCCTGGCATCCTCTCGCGTTGCCTCCTGAAAGTCTTCTGGAAACGTTTCACTGACCTTAATCCAAGCCTCTTGCAAAATACCCTCAATTTCCTGGCTGGGGGCAATATCCACTAGCTGCTCCAGCCCCTCTAGCACCGCGATTGCTTGAAGAATTGACGGCGTAATCTCTGAACTGGGATCGATCATGATAACGGGGCAGGAATTACTGCAACATGAGGGCAACTTGCTTGGCGAAGTAAGTCAAAATCAAATCTGCCCCGGCTCGTTTGATGCTGGTCAGGGTTTCCAGAATCACCTTTTTCTCATCGATCCAGCCCTGCGACGCGGCGGCTTTGATCATGGCGTACTCACCACTCACGTTGTAAGCGGCCACAGGTAAGTTGGTATGCTGCTTGATTTGGTAGATGATATCCAGATAGGCAAGAGCAGGCTTCACCATTACAATGTCTGCTCCTTCGGCAATATCTAGATCCACCTCTTTAATCGCTTCTCTGGCGTTCGCCGCATCCATTTGGTAAGTCTTTTTGTCACCAAACTTGGGAGCTGAATCCAGGGCATCCCGGAACGGGCCATAGTAGGCAGAGGCGTATTTGGCGGAATAGGCGAGAATGCCGACGTTGATCCAGCCTGCTGCATCCAACGCTTTCCGGATCGCTCCCACCCGTCCATCCATCATGTCTGATGGGGCAACAAAAGCAGCTCCGGCTGCTGCTTGCACCAGTGCTTGTTTGACCAGCACCGCAACGGTTTCATCATTGAGAATGGTGCCGTCTTGGACAATGCCGTCATGTCCTTGACTGCTGTAGGGATCGAGGGCAACGTTTGTGATCACTAAGATGTCTGGAACCGTTTGTTTAATGGCTTGGACGGCACGGGGAATTAAGCCATTAGGACGATAGCTTTCGGTTCCAGCGTTGTCTTTCTGGTGATCGGGAATGAGCGGAAAAAGCGCGATCGCCTTCACTCCCAACCCATAGACCGCCGCTACTTCTGGCAGCAGTAAATCTAGCGTATAGCGATAGCAACCGGGCATAGAGGGAACTTCCACGGTTTCGTTTTCTCCCTCCATTACAAACATTGGGTAGATCAAGTCATCCACAGAGAGCTGCGTTTCTCGCACCAGCGATCGCACTCCAGCCGTGCGCCGCAAACGACGAGGACGGTGTAGCACGCTCAGGGCTTTTTCGGCAGGAGGATTCACAGACAATAAAACGATAATCATTATCACTATTTTAGGATGACTTTGGCACCCTGCAACCTGATTGATCAGCAAATCTCCGACAAGTGATCAACTTGCCACTTTGATCAGGGGTGTCGGAATGAAAAGCTTGATAAATATAAAGATTTTTGGGGATTAAACCTGAATGCATGTTCATGCATTAGGATAGGTATTGAAGTTAAAGGAAAAATCCATGACTACCGTCACCCAAATGAAATGTGCCTGTGAATCCTGTGTGTGCGTGGTTTCACTGTCTGATGCTGTAATGAAAGAGGGTAAAGCTTACTGCGGTGAAGCCTGTGCCAACGGTCATCCGGCTGGGCAAGGGTGTGGACACACAGGCTGCGGCTGCGACGCATAATTAATCTCTACTCCAGTTCATCCATGCCCGATCATCAAGCTAAAAAAACAATCGTCGCTAAGTTTGAGGATGGGGAAGATCCCTGTTGTGAACTTCCCCATGCGGGTCATGCCAGTCTGTTTCAGGCTGGAGTGCTTACGGTTGAGAAGGCGCAGCGAATGTCAGAGTTTCTTGGCTTTTTAGCTGACACCAATCGCTTGCGAATTCTCTCTATGTTGGCAAACCAAGAAATGTGCGTGGGTGATTTAGCAATTGCCTTAGAGATGAATGAGTCGGCAGTGTCTCATCAATTACGAACCTTGCGGGCGATTCGGTTGGTCAATTTTCGTAAGCAAGGACGGCATGTGTTCTACCGCCTCCAGGATCATCATGTGCTTAACTTTTATCAGGCTGTAGCTGAGCATATCGATGAAGCGATCGAGTAGCTGGAGCCTCGAACTAACGCCGCCCGAAACCCTTGGCCCGCAATGCCTGTGACCAAATACCCAATTCTCCATTTTGTCCCCCAGCCGCAAGCTGATGCCTTTGGGGGTGCCAGACCAAGCAAGCAAAGCCGCTGATCGCT
>JAHHGS010000069.1 GCA_019359715.1 Aphanocapsa sp. GSE-SYN-MK-11-07L
CGGTTGAAAATGCTGAAGCAATGTTAGCGCTCAGAGTTCAACGGGCTAATCAAGACTGGGATGCCTATTGGCTTAATCTCACTTCAGGGGTCGCTTAAATGGATCTTTCACTTTTAATTGCACCCATCTGCTGCTTCAGCTTCAACCACGCCTCGAAACATATTCATACCGCAGGAGAACCCATATCGACCGGGTTTATCAGGCGTAAATTCAATCGGTGTGACTTGATTTAGCGTCAGTTGTTGAGCAATCCGAAAATCAGGAAACCGAACTTCCTCAAGGCAACTGCTGGGGTCTTTGCGATCAAAGTTCAGTCGCACAGGTTGACCCGCCTGCACGACAATTAGACTCGGCTCATACCCGCCATCTACTGTGACGGTAACTTCCTGAATTCCTTCCTGACTAGTCGCTTTGCGGGACTGGGGCTTACAAAACAAGAACCACCAGAGTTCTAAGCCAATCAGTCCCAACCCACCCAGCGTAACCGCAACTTTATTTCCCAACGGTTGTTGAATCCGTTGAAACTGACCTGCATCTGTGGACGATCGCGGCATTGAATTCATGGAGTGGTCTGGCATCTCGGTAGCAATTGCGCCTGAAATTGCGCCCAGTAGAAAGCCAAACTCGGCTAATGTTCCCCAAAACATGATCTTCTGCATCGTCAAAAGTCTCCTTAAGCTTGTCCCTTGAGCTTGAAGTTTCTGAGCCGTAGAGCATTGCTGACAACTGAAACCGAGCTAAATGCCATCGCTGCCCCAGCAATGATCGGGCTAAGGAGCCAACCAAAAACCGGATAGAGAATCCCGGCTGCAATCGGAATGCCTGCTACGTTATAGATAAAGGCAAAGAAAAGGTTCTGCCGAATATTTCGCATCGTGGCGCGAGAGAGTTGAATGGCGGTGACAATACCGTTTAAGTCGCCCAAAATCAGCGTGATGTCGCTGGCGGCGATCGCCACATCCGTGCCGGTGCCAATCGCCAACCCGACATCGGCTTGAGCTAGCGCAGGCGCGTCATTGATGCCATCTCCCACCATCGCTACCACTTTGCCTTCTGCCTGAATAGTCTCAATCGTTGCTGCTTTTTGGTCGGGTCGTACCTCCGCCAACACGCGCTTAATTCCGACTTCCCGCGCAATTACGTTTGCTGTGCGCTGATTGTCACCCGTCAGCATCACCACTTCCAAGCCCATCTTTTGTAAGGCTCGAATGGCATCAGCCGAGGAAGGTTTCACTGCATCGGCAATCCCTATGATCGCTTCCACCCGACCATTGATCGCCAGCCAAATCACAGTTTTGCCTAGATATTCCAATTGCTCCGACTGCGATCGTAACCCACTCGTTTCAATCCCCAATTCCAGCAGCCAGCGGTGGGTGCCAATTTGTACTCGCTGGTCTGATACAGTTGCCTGCACCCCACTCCCCGCAACAGCATCAAACTCTTGTACATCCGTCAGCTCGGCTCCCTGAGCTTGGGCATACTGCACCACCGCCTCGGCTAAAGGATGCTCTGAATTGCGCTCAATTGCCGCCGCCAAACTCAAAAGGCGCAGTTCATTTTGGTTTGCGGTTCCTCCAACGGTGACAAAATCAGTCACGGTCGGTTTGCCTTGAGTAATGGTGCCCGTTTTATCCAGAATGATGGTTTGTAGTTTGTGGGCCTGTTCTAAACTTTCTGCACCCTTGATCAAAATACCGTTCTCTGCCCCTTTGCCGGTGCCGACCATAATTGAAGTGGGCGTGGCTAAACCGAGGGCACAGGGGCAAGCAATAATCAGCACGCCAACGGTCGTGATCAGCGCCATCGTCACGTTCCCCATGACGTTGTACCAGAGGATGAAGGTGGCGATCGCGATCCCTATTACCACAGGCACAAACCAGCCCGTCACCTGATCGGCCAACCGTTGAATCGGCGCTTTTGAGCCTTGAGCTTGTTGAACTAGCTTCACGATTTGAGCTAAAAAGGTATCCTTGCCAACCCTAGTCGCCCGAAATTTGAAGCTCCCTGTCTTGTTGATCGTAGCCCCAATTACCTGATCGCCCACCTGCTTTTTCACAGGCACGCTTTCACCCGTCACCATTGCTTCATCAATGGTCGAACCGCCCTCAATAATTTCACCATCCACCGGAATCTTCTCCCCCGGACGCACCAGAATCAGATCATTCAGAACAACCTCGGCGATCGGGACATCCACTTCTCGCTCGTCACGGATCACCCGCGCTGTTCTGGCTTGCAAACCAATCAGTTTGCGAATGGCTTCCGAGGTTTGCCCTTTCGCTCGATTTTCTAACAGGCGACCCAACAGGATCAATGTGATGATTACCGCAGCGGCTTCGTAATAGACATCTGGAGCTAAACCTTGAGCTGTAAACCACTCAGGAAATAGGGTTGGAAACAGTGAGTAACTGTAAGCTGTGCCTGTACCGATCGCCACCAAGGTATCCATCGTCGCCGTATGGCGTTTCAAGGCTTTCCAGGCGTTCACGAAAAAGGAGCTACCCGCCCAAAGCAAAACTGGAGCCGTCAGCGCCAGTTGTAGCCAGGGATTGTGCAACCAGATCGGAATAAACGGGATAGACAAACCCGTCATGGCGGGCAACGAGCCAATCACCAAAATGGTGCTAATGCTGCCACTGACCCAAACCTTGCGCGTTAATTGTTGGTTCTCAGTCTGCCGTTCTCGTTTTTCATGATCATCTTCAGGAGCCAGCCCATCCTCTTGCACAGGCTGAGCCGCGTATCCTGCTGCATTTACCGCTGCTTGAATTGCGGCGATATCTGTTTGAGTGGAGTTGTAAGTTACACTGGCTTGTTCAGCGCCAAAATTGACGCTAGCTTGAGTAACGCCTGGAACTGAACGAATGGCATCTTCAATAGTGTTGGCACAAGACGCACAACTCATGCCCCGCAGCTTTAGCGTTACCTGATCCTTTGTCATTACTCACCTTTATTCAGACACGGTGTAACCAGCCGAACTTAATCTCATCTTCAACCCTCCAGTTGACTGTAGAGTCAAGGAGTTTTGCCGACGAGGATGAAAAATTTTTCCTTTCTATAGGTTTTTAGCGAAACAACCAGACTCTCAGGCAGCTATCTCACAACCACCAATCCCAGTCGATCAAGCGATCGCCAGCACACAGAAGCCCTGTTCGGTTTCAATCAAGCGGGCTTCAATAAAGCCAGTAGACGTGAGCATGTCGATTAATCCCGTACTCGGTTGCCCAGACTGGGGAGTAAACCCAAGCGCAATCTTGCCGCCGACCTTGATCACCCGCCGCATTTCCCGCAGTCCTACCATTGCATCTGACCAAACTTGCAAGGAGTTAATTGCTAAAGCTTTATCAAAGGTGTCATCGGCAAACGGCAGCGCTTCCACCGAGCCAGACTGAAGTTGGACTAAGCCAGCAGCGATCGCTTTCCCATTCCGCGCTTTAGCTTGTTCAACCATTTCCTTGGAGTAGTCAACCCCCGCTACCTGTCCAGTCAACACTACCGTTGCTAACCTCTCAATGCTGACTCCAGATCCGAATCCAACTTCTAGCACGTTGTCATTGGGCTGAACGTCAAGTTGATAAATTACCCACCGAATAAAATCACCCTTTGTGCGAGCCAGGATAAAACCCCCTAGCTTTCCCAGTAACCCTTTGGGTCGTCCAAACATCCGCATTAACAGACTGTTGACAACACTCTGCTGCTGCTTTGGTTGGTTATGGTGCATCGTCATTTGTCTCCTAGTGAGGTGTTAGAAACTAGAAAGAACTTGAATTTTTATTTTTTGAAGCTAAAGCGGCCATTGACTTTTTTGCCATTGATATCAGACAAAATAGCAACCTTGTACTCTCCAGTGGTTTGACTGAGTAAGAGCACAGTGTAATGCTTGCCATCCGAGTCATACTTCATATCCAGAGATTTTTGACTGCCATCGGGCAATTGGACTTGCGCTGTTACTTTAGCGTCAGGAATAGAGGCATGACCTTCGCCTTTTTGGAGAAAGAAATCTAAATGGGTGCCTTCTTCCGCTTTCTCAGGCATAAATTCCAGATGATAGTCGCCCGACTCAATCACCTGTCCTCCCTGCCCCCCGTGCATTTTACTTTTTGCCATAGTGGCATTAGAAGACATCCCGGACGTTGTTTCGACTGGGCTGACAGCAGGATTGGGGGCAGGGGCCGTAGCTTGATTATTGCCATTACTACAGGCTCCTAAGAGCAGAAGTCCTAGACCGGCAATTAAAAGGGCAATGGATTTGAAGGACATGAATTTTCCTCAGGTAATTTGGACAAACTTTTTGTGACTGGAGCAACTGAAGAAATAGAACCAGGCTAAATCTTGACCGTTTCTTCAGCGATCGGCGCGATCGCAAAGTTGACTGGCTTAGACATCAGAAATCTGCCGAACTGAGAATACAGGGCTGGAATCACCAGGAGGGTCAATGCTGTGGAGGTAAATAACCCACCTAACACCACAATCGCTAGGGGCTGGAGAATTTCCTTACCCGATCCGCCAAAAAACGCCAAAGGAGCCAAACCGAGAGCAGAGGTGAATGCCGTCATCAGAATGGCATTCAGTCGTTCCATGGAACCTTTAACCAGCAATTCTGGCAACGGCATCCCCTCTGCGAATTTGGTGTTGTAGTTGTCCACCAACAGCAGACCATTGCGAGTCGCCACGCCAAACAAGGTGACAAAACCAACCAGTGACGCAACCGACAGCACACCCCCCGTTAGCGCCACGGCAATTAACCCACCTACTAGACCGATCGGCAGGTTAATCATAATCGCAATGGTCGAAGGAATTGATTTCACCAGGAGATAAATCAAGATAGTGATGGCGACGAACGCGATCGCGCTAAAGATCAAGATGTTTTGAGTGGCGCGTTCTTCGGCTTCAAACTGTCCACCGTATTGAATGTAGTAGCCTGCCGGTAATTGCACATTTTGCTTGATCTTGGCTTGCATCTCCGTGATGATCGAGCGCAAGTCTCGTCCTTTGACATTCGCAGCCACCACAATCAAACGGGAAACTTTTTCCCGATTAATGGTGTTGGGGCCAGTTCCATTAATAATTTGGGCAACTTGCCCCAAGGGAATCTTTTCACCATTGGGTTTGTCTACCAGTAAATTTGCGATCGTCTCCAGACTGGCGCGGGCTGATGGCTTTAGCCAAACCAGTAAGTCAAACGTTTGCTGATTTTCTAAGATTTGGGAAACGACGCGCCCGTTGAGTGCTGTCTCAATTGTCTCTGATAAGGCTCCCACCGTCAGACCGTAACGGCTTGCTGCGGCTCGATCAAACTTAATTTGGATTTGGGGGATCGGCACCTGGGGTTCCAGTTGCAAATCGACAATTCCCGCCACGGTTTTCATTTGAGCCTCGACCTGTTGCCCGATCGCTCGCAGTTGGGTCAAATCAGGCCCAAAAATTTTGACGGCGATCGCGCTTCTGACCCCGGAGAGCACCTCATCCATCCGATGGGTAATGAAGCCGCCAACGCTGGGAGCCGCTCCTGGAATTTTGTTGAATTCTGCCCGTAAGTGTTCCAAGGTTTGATCGCGCTGCTTCATTCCTTGATTACTAATCCCGATATCAACATGGGCCAGATTCACCCCCGCCGCATCCCCATCCCCAAGTGCCCGTCCTGATCGAACTTGCACATAGTCAAAGCGCGGATCGTTCTTTAGCGCATCTTCGATCACGAAGGCAGCCCGATCCGTTGCGCTTAAGGAAGATCCTGGATACAGGGACAAGGTATTCACTAGGGTTTGTTCTTGGAACTCTGGCAAAAAAATGCGTCCCAAGGTAGGCACAATGACGAGGGCAGCGACTAAGAGGGCGATCGCTCCGGCCAGAATAAGACTGGAACGCCGCAATGCAAAATTGAGCCAGGGTGCGTACAGCGATTTGAAGTAGCGGGCAACTCGCGGCTCCTGTTCGGGTAGATGCCCGTGGGGCAAGAGAATGGCACAGAGGGCGGGGGTAATCGTCAGCGCTGCTGCACTAGAGGCCAGGACAGCCGCCAGGTAGCCCAAACCCATCGGTGAAAAAATGCTGCCTTCAACCCCCGTCAGGGCAAAGATAGGGGCAAATACGACGATGGTAATAATCGTGGCCCCGAACACTGAATCGCGGACTTCCTGACAGCCCTCTAGAACCACAGCCAAGACTGGGCGAGGTTGATTAGAATACTTATTTTCGCGCAGGCTGCGGTAGACATTTTCCGCGTCCACGATCGCATCATCCACCGCCGAGCCAATCGCTACCGCTAAACCGCCCAGCGTCATTGTGTTTAAGCTTTGCCCTAGCCCATTTAGCAATAACAACCCGACTAGCAGGGAGACCACCAGCGCTGTCAAACAAATCACCAGCATCCGCCAGTTCATCAAAAACGGAATCAGCACCAATGCAACGATGATGCCACCTTCAATCAAAGCGGCCCGCACATTTTCGACCGAGGATTCAATGTAGGTATCCTGACTAAACGTCCGTTTCACCTGCACATCTTTCGGCAATCCAGCTTCAACCTCTTGCATGGCCGCTTCTAGCGATCGCGTGACCGTGGGCGTGTCCATCAGCGGTTGCTTATTGACCATCATGATCACCGCCGGTTGTCCGTTCAGACTGCCGTTGCCGCGCTGGATTGCAGCGCCAATCTGCACGACTGCAACATCGGAAAGCCGAACGGGTGTGCCGTTGCGGGCTGTGATCACCGATTGCTTCAGATCTTCGAGGGCTTCAACCCGCCCAATTCCCCGTACCAGCGTCTCTTTGTCGGGTGTAATTAAATACCCCCCCGGCGCATTGACGTTGGCCGCTTGCACCGCTTGCGTCACTTGCTCCAGCGAGACATTAAAGGCTTTTAACTGGGCTGGGTCAACCAGCACCTGATACTGTCGAACATCGCCCCCGAACGCCAAGACTTGACTCACACCGGAAACCGCTAAGAGGCGATTCGTCACTTGCCAGTCGATCATCCGGCGCAACTCCATCATTGAGGTAGGAGGGGCATTGGCGGATTGCTTGGTATTAATCGTAAAAGCATAGGTGGCGATCGTCGCGATCGGGGAGGTTGGGGGCGAGATTTGCGGCGTGTCCACTCCTTGGGGCAATTTAGTTTGAGCTTGCTGTAATCGTTCTGTCACCAGTTGGCGAGCTTGAAACAGGTCAGTTCCCCAGTTGAAGACGATTCGCACCACGGAAATTCCGGCTGCCGAGGAAGACCTTACGGTTGTAACTCCAGGCGTACCGTTGATGGCACTTTCGATTGGCAAACTCACCAGGGATTCCACCTCTTCAGGGGCAAGACCGGGCGCTTCGGTTTGAATCTCAACTTGCGGCGGGGCGAAGGCCGGTAATACATCTAGGGGCATCTGCGTCACGGTGCGCCCAACCCATAGCACGACCAGAATGGTGCCCAACACCACCAGCCAGCGACGAGCGATCGCCCATTTGATAATGGTATTTAGCATCCGACTTCACCTCAACGGGACTGATGGGGGGGAACCGCCGTTTCTGGCGGCGGTTGCTCAGATGAATACTCTCCGTAGCCGCGATCAGAGCTGACTGAAGTCCCATTTTTACTGGCAGGATTCGGCTGCAACGGATGTCCATTGCTGGTTGAGACAAACGCTCTCCGAAAGCGACGGTTCGCCCAAAAGCTGCCGGCAAAAAAAGTGCCGACAGCGATCGCCCCGACCCCTGGCACAATCACCCACCAAGGCAGTTCTGTGTCTCCCACAGCCAGGAGCTTTGCATCTTTCCCTGCTTCTGGATTTGGGGGTGCATCAGAATCGGTAGCGGCTGGTTTGCTGCCGCCCCGCAGCGATTGGGCATACAGCATCGGTGCTCCCTGGACGACCACGTTGTCCCCTGCGAATAGACCGCTCTTGACCTCAATCAAATCCCCGTCCGCACGACCCAATACCACATCCGCTGGCTCAAAACTTTGACCATTCTGGATATAGACCTGTTGCTTACCGTTGGCTTCTACTAAAGCGGACTTAGGAATCACCACCACTGCTGCCGTCGTCTGGTCGGTCAATAGCTCCAGAGTGGCAAACATGCCAGGTTTGAGGACTCCGCCGGAATTCGCGATTTCTGCCTTAACAGGGACGACCCGTGTCTCTCCCTGCACAACCGAGCCAATCACTGTAATCCGGCCAGAGAACGTCCGGTTGGGCAAGCCAGCCACCGTTACCCGCACTTGCTGCCCTTTGGCAACTTGATTCAGGTCTTTTTCGTAAATATTGGCCGTGGCCAGTACGACTTGAGAGTCCACAATGGTCATCAACTTGGCACCTGCATCCTGGGCGGACTGCCCCAACGTGACTTCCCGGTCTGCCACGATGCCAGAAATCGGAGCCACAATCGTGACCGTGCCATCGGGGTTGGGGGTTGCTCCCAGTTGCCGTAGCCTGGCGGTGTAGGTCGCACTACTCAGGTTGACGCGCGAGAGCGCCACGGCCACCTGCGATCGAGATCGTTTGAGCTGTGCTGCTGCTTCTAACACCTGGAGGCGGCTGTTTGTTTTGGCTAGTGCAGATCTAGCTGCCGCCAACTGATTTTCCGATTCCAACATCTGTCGGCGGGGAATTGCTCCCGCTAGGGCTAACTCCTTGTCCTTGGCATAGCGTTCCTGGGCGATTCTCAAGGCAACACTGGCTTGCTCTATATCTGCTGCTGCCAGTTGCTGTTGCTGGTTGTAGTTTGCCAGTGCCAGTTGCAGGTCTGCCTGGGCTTGCTGCACATCGGCCTCCGCTTCTGCCCGCTTCTCTAAAGACCCCACCCGCAACTCTGCCAGGTTAGGGCTAGACAATAGGGCAACCGGCTGTCCGGCTCTAACGATGTCCCCTGGCTGCACAAACAGCCGAATCACTGTGCCCCCAACCGGGTTGGTTACTTCGACTTGCTTGCTGGGCAGGGATTCAATTTGACCCGTGGCTTGAATGCCAAAAGATAACCGCCGTTGAGTGACAGGCTGCACTTTTAGTCCCATCCGACTAGCGGTTGTGGCATCCACCTGGATTGCTCCCGCCGACTGAGCATGCCCCCCTTGAAATTCATCGCTATGTCCCCCGTGGGCCAAGACTCTGATCGGCGCAGCCAGAAGCAACAGCGTTAAACAAACTCCAGAGAGGTAACGGGCAGCCGGATCAGGTTGGGCAGGTCGGGAATAGGGGGGCATCAGGAGTATCCTTTGAACTGCACAATTTCTTCAACTTGGCATTCAGAAATGAAATCAGGATGAAATTCTGGATCGGCAACGGGTTTATTGCTTGTACCAGGCTTTTCGCCAGGCCGTCATTTGCTTGATTTCTGCCTGTTGAGAGCTAATGATGTTCTGAGCCAGGGTTTTAGTTTCAGGTCGCTTTGACTTTTTCAGCACGTCTTCGGCCATCACAACTGCTGCTTTATGGTGCGGGATCATTGCATTAATAAACCGCAAGTCATAGTCAGCATCCGCCGCTCCTAAATCCATGCTCATCATCATGCTCTGCTTTTGCTCAGGAGACATAGCCATCATGTGGTTCATCCCTGCCTGCCAAGCCATTGGGGTACTAGGCGCTTTGGGATACCAAGCTTGCCGCCATTGCTGCATCTCAGAAATTTCATTCTCTTGAGCTTTAATGATCGTGTTTGCTAATTGCTTGATTTCAGGGCGCTTTGACTTTTTCAGTGCATCTTGAGCCATCACAACTGCGCCTTGGTGATGAGGAATCATTGCATCAATAAAGCGTAAGTCATAATCAGCATCGGCTGGCCCAAGATCCATTCCCATGCTGTGGTTCATTCCACCACTCTTCATCATGTTGTCCATGTTGCCCTGACCCACAGGAGACATTGATCCACTATCAGCGGCAACAGGAGCTTGATTTTGGGCATTGCTTGAGCAGGCACCAAGGAAAAGAGTTGCGGCAAACATGATTGTCCACAAACCTGTTCTCAAAAAAAGACCGCTGTTCATCCAGAATTTACTCCACTCATTGTTAAGTTATTAGTCTTACGGGCAATTTACTGACGAACTGGAGAAATAGCTTAATCACTTAAAGGTAGGCTAGCAATAGCTCCAGCCGTTCTCAACAGCCGCTAATCACTCACTATCGTGCATAGAAATGAAATCAGGATGAAATTTTGTAGACGGTGATTAATTTTCTGCCAGCCGTCTCTTGGGACGATGCCGGATTTGCAACTAGATTGAAATCCCTGTTGCCAGCAACGCGAGTAAGCCCAAGGCATTCAGAAAGGGATAGATGGTTTCCAGCCTCAAGATGCCAAAGTTGCCCTTATGGAGATCCAATAACCCCTTGGCCTCATTCCCTGCCAGGTCTGTGATATTGAACTTCGAGTAATTTCATAAGCGTTCTAAACTTTGGATCGGCTCAAGGATTTAGCGGTTGTATTGTTGATAAGTAGTTAATCAAAATTAATTACACAAAGCAAGAGTAACGACTATAGTGATACATGTTGTCAGTTGGAGATGAGGATGCAATTCACGCGAGAAGTCTTTCCTGAAACGCAACGCTTGCTACAACGGTTGTATCGGCAAAGTCGGCATCATCAAGTCAGACAACGCGCTCACTACATTCTGCTGAGTAGTCAAGACTATAGCATTGCTCAACTGATGGAGATCTTTAACGTGAGTCGCAAAACCTTGTACAAGGGGTTTGGGGAGCAATGGAACGGTAAATGCACTTAAGCATCTTCCTTTGGATTGCGTAGTGTCCTCAATTCGCCTCTAGCAACGGCTTCTGTCATAGCGAACGAATATCGCCCTAGTAGAGCGAGTAATTAATTATGCAACATAATGTCTGCCCAGTTTTTGGTCTGCATCTTGACGAGTAAAGCTCCAGTCAATCAGGTTCTTTTGTCGATTTCTGCGTCTGTTCCAAGCCTTGAC
>JAHHGS010000070.1 GCA_019359715.1 Aphanocapsa sp. GSE-SYN-MK-11-07L
AATATCCATCTTAATCCCGGCATGATTCAGGCGATAAAATAGGTCTCTCATGCTGGTCAAACTTTGGTCTAACACGAATGTTAGCCAAATTTCAAAAAACAGTCGCGAGTTCAAAACAGGGTAGTCAGTGGGAGAGAGTCGCTTGAGTAATGATTTGACAATGGTGGGAAAGGACGATATCATTAGATATTATTTTTGTATTTCTTGGGGACAGAATACTACATTCTGCCCCCATTTTTTCTGCGTTAAGCTATCTTTCAACACTTCTGCTTGGGAGGAAGCCGCCGAAATCAGCGATCGCAATAGGGAGTCCGTATCGCACGCAGAGCGGGAGGAACTTTCGCTGCTTATGGCCTTGCGAGTATGTATCGGCTTGTCGGTGCTGCCTAATCGCGCAATGCCCCTTATTTTTTAGAATATTGGCTCGATAAGGTTTGTAATATGGGGTAATTGAAGGGTTGATACTGCTGCCGACTTCACTAGAGAAAAATCAAGGTAAATCATTGGTTTGCAAATCAGAATGAAATCAGAGGTATCTCTCCCCTTTGCACTTCTCCGCTCGTAACCATTACTATTCATCACTACCCAGATAAAGTAGTCCGAAATGTAAAGCTTTATTTTGATATAAGTACAAAATTCAAAATGGATTCTAAAATAGCCAAATCGGGCATAGAGCGCCAATTCAAAAATGAAGTAAAACTGATCAGGCGAGCGCTTGCTCAAGCTCCTGCTGAACCTGAGCGTCGGTTCCTGCAAAAACGCCTCCACGAATTAGACTAATTTTTTTGCCCTGATGTCGATTTGCAGGTCTGCCGAACGACTACTCAGTAACAGCGATCGTTTAGACAACATTCTGGAGGGCGAAATGAAGTTTATCTGCCTTGGATATAGGTCAGAAAGCAAGTGGGACGAACTGCCGGAGCGCGATCGGACTGCTCTGATCGAAAAGTGTTTTGCCTATGACGACGAGCTGCGCCGGGGCGGACATTTTATTGGCGGAGAAGCGCTGCAAACCGTTCGGAATGCTGCAACACTGCGGCATCAAAAGGGTAAGGTCATCATCACCGATGGCCCCTATGCCGAAACCAAGGAACAGCTTGGCGGATTTCTGATCTTGGAAGCTAGAGACCTCAACCACGCCATCCAGTTGATGTCGAAGCATCCGGGCGTTCACCATGGCCTGTTTGAGCTTCGTCCGGTGGATGAGCAGATCAATCTGTTGGCAACAAATTTCAAGTCGGCTGCCTAAACGCTGACACCCTAATTCAAACTAGCAAACGAGTTGAAAACCCTTTGGATTAATTCAGGAGAAAAACAATGCAAGTAACCCCGCAAAAAGAACATCAATGGTTAGACAAACTGATTGGCGAGTGGAGCTATGAATCCGAATGCAGTATGGGGCCAGATCAACCGCCCTCAAAGACCAAGGGGACGGAGATTGTCCGTTCTCTCAGTGGACTTTGGACTGTGGCTGAAGGTGAGAACGAGATGCCAGACGGGGAGATTGGCAAGACGATTATGTCCCTCGGCTATGACTCGCAAACCGATCGCTATATTGGGACGTTTGTCTGCTCTATGATGGCTCATCTCTGGCTCTACAGCGGTTGCCTTGACGCTGTGGAAAAGGTGCTGACGCTAGACACGGAGGGGCCAAACTTCAAACAGACTGCGATGGCTAGATACCAAGACATCATTGAGTTCGTCAGCGATGATCACCGGATCATGACCTCGCAGATCCTGGACGATGATGGCAACTGGCTTCAGTTCATGACCGCGCATTATCGGCGGCAGCAGTAGCTGATGTTCAGCATTTAGCAAAATTGAGGAAACAAACCATGAAATACATGTTGCTCATTTACAGTAACGAAAACGCTTGGACTGAAAGCGAACGAGAGCACTGCTTTACAGAATCTGTGCAATTGACGCATGAATTGAACTCGAAAGGCCAATACTTGGGTTCTGCACCCCTACATCCAATTGCAATGGCAACCAGTGTGCAGGTGCGGGATGGCAAACGACTGGTGACTGATGGCCCCTTTGCGGAAACCCGTGAACAACTCGGCGGCTACTTTCTGATTGATGCCAAGGATCTTGATGAAGCGATCGCGATCGCAGGACGCATCCCTGGAGTCAAAAAAGGCACCGTCGAGATCCGCCCTGTTTTAGAGCTGACAGGGCTGCCGATAAATTTGTAAAAAATGACCGAAGCAAGAGCAGGCGCGCACTACTGATCGGAGAACCTATGGAATTGTCTTACAAACCTGAAGGCTACAGTACCGTCTCACCCTATTTGATTGTGAATGGCGCAGAGGCCACGATCGCATTCTTGATCGAAGTCTTTAGTGCCGTCAAATTACGCCAAGTTCCTGACGATGAAGGAAAACTGATCCACGCCGAAGTTCGGATCGACGATACGGTCGTGATGATCGCAGACAGTGGTGAAGGTTGGCCGCCGATGCCTGCTCATGTGCATCTCTACGTTAGCGATGTTGACGCGATTTACCAACGCGCGATCGCCGCTGGTGCCATATCCGTCCAAGAACCAATCAAAAAAGAGGATGAAGACAAGCGCGGCGGCGTCAAGGATGCCGGAGGCACGACGTGGTGGATCGCTACCAAAGTGGAATAGTCCAAGCTTTTCTAGAAAAGTTTGTTTCGACCTGTCGATTTCGCGTTCCTTAATTCGACTATTTGGTAGAGGATACGTTTAGCTGCAAACCGACATCATCACTACAAAATCAAACAGGAGATACACTATGAAACCCAATCCCATTACTTGGTGTGAAATTTACGTACAGGACATGGATCGTGCAAAACAGTTTTACAAGTCAGTGTTCGAGGTGAAGCTAGAGAAACTCGAAAGTCCTGGAATAGACATGTGGGCATTTCCGATGACGATGGGAGCAGTAGGCGCGTCTGGCGCATTGGTCAAGATGGACGGGGTTGAGTCTGGCGGAAGTGGCACAATACCCTACTTCCATTGCGACGAGGTTGCGGTGGAATTGGAGCGCGTCGTTACCGCTGGTGGAAAAATCCACAGCCCCAAGGAGTCGATCGGCCAATACGGGTTCATGGCTTTAATTATCGATACAGAAGGAAATACGATCGGCCTTCATATGCCCCCCAAGGAGAATTAACATGATGAAGCAAGCAAAGAATACGATTTGCCTTTGGTACGATGGCGATGCCGAGGAGGCGGCGCGTTTTTACGCCAAGACCTTTCCCGATTCATCCGTTGGCGCGGTTCTCCGCGCACCGGGAGATTTCCCGTCTGGGAAGCAAGGGGATGTGTTGACAGTTGAGTTTACCGTAATCGGAATTCCCTGCCTCGGACTCAATGGCGGATCCAATTTCAAGCACAGTGAAGCATTCTCGTTTCAGATCGCAACCACTGACCAGTCCGAAACGGATCGTTACTGGAATGAGATCGTTGGTAACGGCGGCGAAGAGAGTGCGTGCGGCTGGTGCAGGGATAAATGGGGACTGTCCTGGCAGATTACGCCGCTGGCTTTGACAAAAGCGATCACCGATCCCGACCGCGCTGCCGGCAAGCGCGCATTCGATGCAATGATGCAGATGAAAAAGATCGATATCGCTGCGATCGAGGCGGCGCGCCGCGGATGAGGTAGAAAAAGATATCGGAGGTGGCATGTATAACAATACCGTTACGTACCGACCGGAGCAGTTTGGTCGGTGGGTGTTGAAATGTTTCTAGCGGCGGGTGAACGGATATGCAGCTATATGAATTCGCTCCTACGCGCTCGATTCGGGTGCGATGGATGCTCCAGGAGCTGGGCGTAGACTTCGAGTCTATAACCGTCAACCTTGGGGCGGGCGAACACCGTCGCCCGGAGTTCCTCAAGATCAATCCAGCCGGCAGGGTTCCCGTGCTTGTTGACGACGACCTTGTTCTCACCGAGTCGGTTGCAATTGTGCTTTACCTGGCAGAGAAGTATCCCCACAAAGGGTTGCTTCCCTCAGACATCAAGCAGCGATCGCAAGTCTACCGTTGGCTTCTTTTCACGGCCACGGAGCTGGAGCAACCGCTATGGCGCATCACACGTCACACGGCGCTATATCCAGAACACCTGCGCCTGACCGCCGAAGTTTCCCTGTCCCGTCAGGATTTCAAAGATATGGTAGCCGTAATGGAGGATCATATGCAGGGGTGCCAGTTCACCGTTGGTGACACTGTAACGGTTGCTGATTTTGTCTGTGCCTATACCCTCGACTGGGCCAACGAGCTTCAGTTACTCGACGGCTGTCCGCAGCTCCTCCAGTATATGGAGCGGATGTATGCTCGGCCAAATGCGCCACTCCGCATTGCTGCTGCGATCGCCAGTATCAACACCTAACCGGCAGTCTGCAAGACTAATTGGCAAGTGAGCAAGATCAGATTTTTACTTCCTGAACATAACCTCAAAGGAGTCCATAATGAAATTGAATCCATATCTCTCTTTCAACGACGAATGCGAAGCTGCGTTTAAATTTTATGAGCAGTGTCTAGGCGGAAAAATCGACTCAATGATGACCTACGGAGATTCGCCTATGGCAGAGCAAACTCCGCCTGAAAAGCTCGATAAAATCATGCATGTCTCATTAACCGTAGGCGACACGGTTTTGATGGGAAGTGATGCTCCACCCCAGATGTTTGAAAAACCACAGGGCTTTTCTGTATCCCTCGTATTTACCGATCCGGCAGAAGCCGAGCGAATTTTTAACGCTTTGGCAGAAAACGGAACGGTGCAAATGCCACTCCAAGCAACCTTCTGGGCTGCCCGTTTTGGCATGGTTGTCGATCGCTTCGGTACGCCGTGGATGATCAACTGCGATCTACCAGCTTAAGCATTCCGTTCGTTCTATGGGGTTCCATTGATGGAACTTCTGACTTCAAACATGAGCGCTTTTTTTCTCATACCTTCACCCAACCATCACACTGTAAAAGGAGGAAATATGGCTACTCAGATTTTCGTCAATTTACCTGTCAAAGACCTGAATAAATCGATCGAATTCTTTACCAAGCTTGGCTTCACGTTCAATCCTCAGTTTACTGATGAGAATGCTACCTGCATGATTGTGGGGGAGAATATATTCTCCATGCTGCTCAAGGAGGAATATTTCAAGACATTTACGCCCAAAGGAATTTGCGACACATCCAAAAATGCAGAAGTCCTTGTCGCGTTATCTTTTGAGAGTCGAGCAAAAGTTGATGAGATTGTAGCCAACGCGATCGCGGCGGGTGGCACAACCTACAACGAACCCAAAGACCACGGATTTATGTACCAACATGGCTTTCAAGATTTAGATGGTCACATTTGGGAAATCTTTTTTATGGAAGAGAGCGCGATCGCTCAAGATTAGTCCTTGCTATCTGTCCTCTTCCCACATTCAATTTAAAGGCTAGATTCACTCTCAAATCATCATTTCAGGAAGAATCAATCCAATGCATAACTCTCCGATTTCCGATCCAACCCTCATCCCCTATTTGGCGGTTGATGATGCCAAGCAAGCGATCTCCTTCTATCAACACGTCTTTGATGCCAAAGAACTCTATCGTCTGATCGACCCAGAAACGGGCAAGATTGGCCATGCCGAACTTCTGCTCAACGGCACGAAGATTATGCTGGCTGACGAATACCCGACCTACAACAAAACACCGCAGACTCTCGGCGGTACAGCCGTCACATTCGCCTTGATGGTAAATGATGTTGATGCCTCAGTAGTTCGTGCCAGTGCTGCTGGAGCGATCGTCGTTAGACCTCCAAACGACGAATTTTACGGCCACCGGAGCGCCACTATTCGCGATCCGTTTGGGCACGAGTGGATGTTCCAGAAGGAAATCGAGAAGGTTGAACCAACGGAAATACAGCGTCGCTGGGATCAGATGGTCAAGAAATCCTAAGCGGTGACTAGGACAAAATAATTACATGGAGAAAGATCATGCAAAAGGGTAGGAGATCAATATGCGAATCAGACGGTTAGCATCACTCGTTGACAAGCCCAAGATTCTGTCTAGGCAGAATGCTCCCAAAGAGGAACCCCACCTCTCAGCAATTTCTGTGGCACTTGCCGTTGGCTTTGCCTCCCCAGACGGGAATCGCCCTCTTTCTGAGAGTGCCATCCCCAGACCAACATTGCCATTAACCCAATCACTAGCCAGGCTGAGGCTTTCAGCATCACCGCTAATCCTATCCCCACCATCTGGAGCAGCAGCAGCCCAGCTTTTGTACTGCGCGAGGACAATCCGATCACGGTCTGACCCGGAAAGTGGGCGAGTCCGAATAAAATTGCAAGATTGATAGTTGCAAGAGCTACTAAGAGATAGCCCATGACGATCGCCGCAAATGATCCCTTTTCAATCCAAGGTAAGAGAACGACCAGCACGGAGAGCAGTCCCCCCAGACTCAAGGGAGCCAGCCAGTTTGGTAGTGCAATGTCCTGATTGAACTGCATTAGCAAACCCGTGATAAACGCAAAAGCGGTCGCGAGCATTGGTAGCTTGGTGGCAGGCATAGTTGCTCTCCGTTGATCAGCATTGGTGTCTTTTACCCGCGATCGCCCTGGCTTATTCACACTGTCTCTTACGCAATGAAATTGAAGTCATCAGCAAACAAAGAATTTATGCTGCTGATTGCAGTGCCATTGATGCTACTAAGGGTTGCAAAATGTCCCCCTTTGCCCAAACCTGCCGTAGTGCCGTTCTGGTTGTAGAACAATCTCCCCGTTGTGGTACTAAAGGTAATGAATGCACTGCTGGTTGCAGCTAGTGCATCTGAGTTAACACTGGCAAAGCTGGTGCCCGCAGTAAACGTTTGGCGGCTGAGGACGATTTTGTCAGTATTCCCTGTAACTCGACTGAGATTTGTAATGCGGTCAATTCCTAAATCAGTAGAGGCAAATATTTTCCCAGTAGCAAAATAAAACTGATCATTGCCCATATTACCCGTCAGCCGATCATTGTCTGCACCCCCGACTAGGAAGTCATCCCCATCGCCACCTAAGAGGATGTCTACGCCAAGTCCACCCTCTAAGGAGTCATTACCTTCGCCTCCAGCTAAATCATCGTTTCCGACACTGCCGATCAGGGTGTCTCTGCCTACTTCACCCCGCAGGGTGTCATTGCCCGATAATCCATTCAGTGCGTCATTGCCAGCTTGGCCGTTGATGAGGTCATTGGAATCATCAAAGCCCCTTGTTCGATTGTTGAGGGCATTCAGGAAAGTGACGGTGTTGCGGTTAAAAACCTGGTTTCGAGTCGAGGTGGCATCGAAGACATCGAAACTATCTTGAAGGGTCGATTGGTCATTAAATAAGATATTGCCCTGACCTGAAGGCAGATTGTCCAGATTTTCGATCGCAAAGTTTTGCAGCACAACTTTTGTGCCCGCGACTCCGTTAAAGGTAATCTCTAGGTTGGCTCCATTTTGGGACAGGAGCATATTTTGGGCGGTTAAGCCTGCCCCATTGAATTTAAGGGTATCGAGTTCAGCAATCACGCTGGCGGCAGGAGTGTTGCCTTTACCAAGGCCGCCCAGGTCAGTGACGGTGTCATTGCCCTGACCCAGATTAACAACAAAGGTGTCTTGTCCGCCCCCTCCGGCCATAGAATCATTGCCCAGACCGCCATTGAGGGTGTCATCTCCACTGCCCGTGATGATGCGGTCATTGCCGTCGTCGCCGTAGGCAAGATTATTGCCATTACGCAAAATCAGCACATCCTTGCCGTCGCCACCATAGGCTTTGTCATCTCCAGCACCAGCATTGATAATATCTCTGCCACCGCGACCGTAAAGAATGTTATCTCCTTCGCTGCCGAAGATTTCATTATTCCGGTCTGTTCCGGTTAGGGTATCGTCACCGAACCCACCACGGGGGTCATTGCTGAGGGGCTTATCCAGCCCTAGAACGACAATCTCATTGTTGTCAATCGCTGGAGGGCGACCGACTGAGAAGGGATAGTTGTTGTCGTTGGCGACCAGGATTGTTTTGGCGTCAATCACCACCACATTTTCGATCGTCTGGAATGGCATTGTATAGGTGTTGCTACCATCCTGATTCAGGTCGTTAGGGTCTTGGATGGTCAGCAGGTTAGCAATCTCTTCCTTATCGACAAACCCGTTTTTATCTCGTTTAGAAAAATCTACCTTGAAGATTTTCTTGAAGGCTGCCCCTGCCGCCTGATTGTTATCCCGTTCAATCACGAGATATTGCTGAGAGTTAATGACGGTGAAGTCGCCGATCGCATTGCTGGGGCTTTCCAAACGGTAGTAACCGACCAACCCTTCATACTGATTGCTCTCAATATCAAACTGATAGATTCGCAGCGAGTTTGCCGGATCGCCAACGACTGTTCCTTCCAGCAAGGGATACAGGGTAGACTGATCAGGGCTGATTGCCATCCCTTCAAACCCTTGCGAACGATTCAGGTTTGCTACAGTCAGGTCGCCGTAGTAAGGCTGATTGGAGTCGGGCAGGTAGGGTGAGTTGAGGTTGCCGTTAGGATTGGCATACCCCGTTCCTGATAGGTAATCATTGACTAGCGTTGAGTGCCCCGTACCGGGGAAGTCGGTAAAGAAACCATCTACCCCTAAATCAATGAACTGCTTGAACTCATTCGTCGGATTGCCATTGTAGCTATTGGGCAAGAAGAAGCTATCGTTCCGCAGGGTGTAGAGGTGCACCAACAACCCAGCCTGGTGAGCATCTGCAATCAGGGTAGTGGGGGTGCCTGTCGTGCGATCGCCATCACTGATTTGCCCATCGCCATTCAGATCATCGGGTTGACCATTATTGTCGTTGTCTACGGTCGATAACGGCACAATCCGCTGTTTGTTCGGCCCAATTCCGGCGGCATAGGTGGCAATCTCTGCTAGCCCGGTCGGGGTAGACAGATCGGTGTAGGTGCGGGTATCCCCACTGACGACAAAGTCGTAAGGGCTGCCAGAACTGCCAAACAGTTGCACTAGGGGAATATCAATGCCAGCAATAGGCATCAGCGTATTGTTCAATTCTTTCAGATTACCAATTTCAAAGGACTGGATAAAGATCCGGGTTGGATCAGTAAATTCAGTTTGCTTCAGGGTGTTGACGAGCAACTGGCTGGTATTAAAGCCCTGCTGAGCAAAGAAAGTGGGGTGCTTGGTTTCAGGATAGATGCCAATCTTCCTGCCCGTTTCCGCCTCGACCTGCTTCACCAGGTTGATCACTTCTTCCAGAGTGGGAACCTTTAACCCATCGTTGTCGAACGTCGTTCCTCGGATGGCCGGAATCCGTTCGATCGCATTCAGTTCCTTGACTTCTGCCAGGGTAAAGTCTTCGGCAAACCAACCCGCAACTTGCACACCATCCAGGGTTTTAATCGTCAGGCGATCGGCAAACTGATCGCGCAGATGAACATCGGTGCTGGTGTTGGTGGTGTTAATGACAGGTTTGCCATTGGCATCCCGGCTGATCGTGCCATCGGCATTCAGCTCTGCCACGGCTAGCATTGGCTCGTGGCGGGCAATCAGCACGCCATCTTTGGTGACGACCAGATCTGGCTCAATGAAATCGGCTCCATCAGCGATCGCTTTTTTGTAAGCAGCCAGCGTATGCTCTGGACGAGAACCGCTAGCCCCCCGATGCCCGATCACAATCGGCGCTTGACCGTTCAGGGTATCAAAATCCGGTTTGCTCAGTACCTCAGGGTTTTGGGGCGATCGGACAACCTCTCCGGTAATCTGGTCGCGCACCAGGTCGCCCGTGCCGGGGAAGTCGGTGAAATAGCCATCGACACCCAACTGGATGAACTGGCGGAACTCCAGCTCCGGATTGCTGTTGTAATTGGAAGTCAGGAAGCGTTCTTCATTGCGGAAGGTGTAGGCATGAACAAACAACCCTTCTTCATGAGCATCTGAAATCAAGCTAGTGGGCGCTAGAGTGACGCGATCGGCATCGTTGATGGTGCCATCGCCATTTAGGTCGTCCGGTGTTCCATCCCCATTCGCGTCTACGTTCTTCACCGAAACGATCATCCGTTTCCAGGGCCCAATCCCATCGGCATAGGTGGAAATTTCTGCCAATCCTGCGGGGGTCTGCAAATCGGCATAGGTACGGGTATCGCCATTGACCGTAAAGTCGTAGGGACGGGCATTCGCATCCTGATAAAGCAGGGCACCTGTGTTGTAGTCCACATCGTAAGCATCCAGCAGTTGCACCAAGGGAATGTCGGTTTTCTGGTTCAGTTCCTTCAGGTTGCTGACTTCAAACGATTGGATGAAGATCCGGCTAGGGTCTTCAAATTCGGTCTGCTTCAGCGTTGCAAGCAGAGGTTCTTCCAGCGATAGACCCAACTGGTCGTGATAAGTGGGGTGCTTAGTTTCGGGATAGATGCCAATCTTCTTGCCCGTTTCCGCCTCAACCTGCTTGACCAGGTTGATCACCTCCTCAAAGGTCGGAATCTGGAACACACCGTTAAATGCCTGGGTGCGAAATCCTTGGGGCATGATCGCCCGCAGGGTTTTGATTTCCGCCAGGGTGAAGTCGGAAGCGAAGAATTCGTTCTCATATAGAACGCCATCCACCACCCCACTGCGTTTGCGGTTGGCAAACTCAGGACGGCTAGCAACATTGCTTAAAGACACTAACCTCGGCAGCCCAAAGACACTAACTTCGGCGGCCTAAAGACACTAACTTCGGCACCCAAATGACAGCAACCTCGGCGGGTCATTTTTGAGAAACTTCGGCAGGTAATA
>JAHHGS010000071.1 GCA_019359715.1 Aphanocapsa sp. GSE-SYN-MK-11-07L
TTAGTTCATCCGAGAGCGCCTGGATTTAACCCCCCATTTCCTGTCGATTTTCTCCCCTGCCAGGGGTTGCTTTTAAGAGGGTGCCGAAGTTCTGACTCAAGGTGCCGAAGTTCTGTCTTTCAGCACAGTAGCGACCCAGACAAGACTTTAATCTATGCCTGGGATAAACCCATTTCAGTCAGGCAGTTACAGTTGGTACTCCGCACGTCGGCCCAGTCAGCCCTAGAATCTTCGCTCGAACTCTTAGTCCTCACCGGCTGTCAAACTGCAACCGGCGATCGCCGGGCAGAACTGGGAATGGCTGGAGTTGGAATTCAATCGGGGGCCCGCAGCACCCTAGCCAGTTTATGGAATGTTGATGATCGCTCTACAGCATTGGCGATGCAAGACTTCTACAGTTCCCTAGTAAAAGGGCAATCCAAAGCCGCATCACTTCAACAGGCTCAATTGAAGTTGCTGCAATCACAAAACTATCGTCATCCCTATTATTGGGCCCCTTGGGTGCTGCTCGGAAGCTGGCTTTGAAGTTGTTTCACTTGGGTTAAACCTTGTTGCGCTAAAACCTCCTCTTGACGATTGTTTACGGCTGTAGAAAGTTTTAAAGCCTGGCTATAAGCTGTTTTTGCTTCTGAAGCTAAACCCAGTTCTAAGAAACGATCGCCCAAGGCACGGTAGACTGCCGGATTTGTTGTTCTCTGGGCAATTCGAGTCTGTAAAACCCGAATTGCTTCATCCCAAAGTCCATAGGCTAGATAAAGAGATTGCAGTTCGGAAATAGCCAGATCATCTTTGGACGGGGTGACTTGTTCAAGTTGATTAACCCAACCGCTGATTTGTTTGGCTTCTGCCTGGGTAAGCAGGTTGTAGGGCACTGCGATCGCCATTACTGGAGAATTACCCCTCAAGGCCGTAACCGTAATCCGATAAGTTTCTCCGAATCGCAATGACGGCTGATCTTTGGGGTAGGGCAAGGTCAACTGATCGGTTGTAACACTCCAGTTATGACCGCCAGTCACTCTAACTTGATAGGTCGTTGCCCCCTGAATCCGTTGCCAGCGAATCGTCGGTCGCTCTTGCAGGTGAACCTGACCATAGGGAGCGATCGCCAACGGGGTTAGATTGCCCCTGGCTCTAAAAGAATTGACTCCCTCGGAGGAGCGATGACTAGGAATCACATTTTCATCACCACATAATTCCTCAACTCGACCGGATTGGCCGACCTCGACCATCGTGAATCTTTGGGTGCAGAGTAAAGTAATTTGCTGGCCCTTGCCGACCACAACCATATCTTCAGCACACAAGGATTGTGGGGCAGTCCCATCCGTCTGTAGTTTACGAGCGATGGGAGTACAAGGTTTGAGAGTCTGTCGTTTTTGAGGAGGTGTCGAGGCAAAAACGACCGAAGCTAAAGCGATGTCTCCCAGCAGGATTAGAGCCAGTAAACTTGAAGGAAGTAAGTTGCGATTGATAGTCATGATTTTTTCAGCGAAAGAAGACGGTTAAAAATCTGCTGTCGCCAAGCTCGCACTTCAGGCACTTCAGAGGCTTCACTGAGACAATCGCTCCAGTATTCTTGACCAGATTGCCCCTGCTTTTGAGCAACCTGTACCAGAAGACAATAGGGATCAGCCCAAGCAGGATCGAGCTTAACGGCCTCCAGTAAAGACTTTTGAGCTTGGGGATAGTTCCCTTGGATAAGATAGGCCCACCCCTGGTTTTTAAGCAGCGCCCAGCGATATTGACGATCTTTCGTTTTCTGAAGTCCATCTGCAATTAAGGCAAGGGCGGCTTGAGGATTCCCTTCTAAAATCTCTAACCGAGCCAAATTGTTAAGGGCACCGGCTGCTTTATTCTTCCCCGTGGCGATCGCTTGCTGATAAGACTGACGAGCGGCTGACATATCATCTCGTAACTCGTAGATCACTCCTAGATTGTAGTAGGCCTGCCAAGGCTCGGACTCTATACGAATAGCCTGTTCTAGTTTTCGTGTGGCACACTCAAAGTCTTCCATTTGGGCACACACCATCGCCAGATTAACCAGCACAGGGTATTGATTGGGATTGAGTCTCAGAGATTGCTCATAAAGACGGCGAGCACTAGGGAGATCTTGAACTTGTTTGCTCAAATCCGCCTGGCTCAGATAGTCAGCAGCTTCAACCTTGGATAAATTTCGGCTGATCACCCCAAACACCCCCAAACTTGTCAGCAAGGCTAGGGCAATTCCCCCGATCCACAAGTTGCGAGGTTTAGCAATTTTCTGCTCTCTTCCGGGCAGGTGGTTAAGCATTTGCAATAAAAGCTCAGCATTGATCGGACGCTCCACAATGTTAGGAGAGATCATTTGATCAATCAGGGCGACTAAAGCGGGATCTGTTTTGGCAGCAGAATCATGCCAGAGCAATCGACCCGTTTGAGGATCAGAGTTGATGTAGATTGGGGATTGACCCGTCAGCAGCTCCAAAAAGGTTTGACCTAAAGCATAAAAATCAGACTGAGGCAGTGGTTTTCCCTCTGCTTGTTCTGGAGCCGTGTAACCGATTGAAACCGTTGCATCCAGAATGAGCGGCGAATCACCATATATTTCTCGATAAATGCCACTACTGAGTTTTGCCATATACTCATCATCCAGAACTTGGGCACCCCCCCAATCAATCAACACTAACTGGTTATCCGGTTGAACCATAATATTGTCAGGTTTAATATCCCCGTGGAAATATCGCTCTCGATTAACCTCCCGTAAGATTTCTACAATTTGCTTTAACCAGACCACGGCTTGAGATGAGTTGATTTGCCCGTGGGTTTTGAGCCATTGTCTTAGCGTTATCCCTGGAATGAATTGAATGACCATACATTTCATGGGAATTAACTCCCCAGGCAGTAAAAAAGTGAAAGTGCCGTAATAGTCACATCTAGGCATCCCAGGATGTGCAAAAGTTTTTAAGATTTGGATCTCGCGGTCAAACTTTTTTGCAGCCTGAAGAGTTGGAAATTTCAGAATTTTAAGCACCTGATGTCCTCCTGGAGGACAAAAGTTTGTGCCTTTCAAATCTTCAACTTCCCAAACCTCATGCTGATTAAGAGGATGAAGCTGGAGCGGACGAATTAGCCGATAACGTTCCTCAATCAGCAATGGTGTACCGCAATTGGCACAGTACTCGTTTGCGCCTGAATTTTCTCGACTTGAGCATTTCGGATTAATGCAGTAAATCACACAGTTACTTCAAGAGCTAGTAAAATATATTTCGAGATCGCAGCAGACATCGTGACGTAACTTTGATTTTGCTCTGAAATCACTTGTACTAAAGAAAACGACTTCAAAGTGTCTAATGCAGCCATAATTTCAAAATCTCTAAGCTTGTTTGAGTGTAATAGTTCCAAAACTTCTTTCAGTGGCATCGATTCTAGATTGTATTTCTGAAAGTTTTTGGACATCAAGATCAACACTTGCTTATGTTGGTCTATTAACTGATTACCCATAATTAGATCACGAATAATCTCTACTAAGACTTCGCTACTGGCAGATTGATGTAGCTCTAAATATGCCGCAACATTCCCAAAAGTATACTCTTGAACCCTGAAAGCCATCTGAGTCAGAGCTAATGGATTATAGTTGCAAGACTTTGCAAGAGTTTCCCAGCCACTCTCACCAGAAAGATTGTGTTGATGGAAAAACAAATTGGTGTCTTCAGAGCTTAAACTCTCTAGCTTCCAAGAGTAGCAACAGTATCCGCTAGTCTCCAATTGACGCAACTCGGCAATAGACTCCCTAGAAGTTAAAACGATACACCCTTTAGGCAATCGTTCAATTAAACGCTGACAAAATTTGAGATACTTTGCTCGTTCTATATTATCAGTTTCAAAAATATTATCTACTCTGTCCATCACGATTACGCAAGATTCAGTTTTCAGTATCTCAACTAAAAAATCCATCTTTTGATCAATCGTTGCTGCAAGGGAGTTAGGTTGATGACCTAAAAACACCAGTAACCTTTCTAAAAAGCTTTCCAGCGGCGGAGCAGAACTCATTAATTCCCAAATAATTGTTTGTGTAGCGTTGCCAATTAATTGCCTAACTTGCTGGGCAACTAAAGCAGTTTTTCCAATCCCTCGCAGACCTGTCACAACAACACAACGGTTCCCTAAGATTAAATCTCGCAGCTTTCTTTGCTCGTCTCTTCTTCCAACAAAATTTTTGGTATCTGGAATTGTTCCATATAATGTTACTTGCGGAAGAGTTTGAAGGTAAGATTTTTCTGCATTCTCATTTCTGACAAGTTGATAGATTTTCCAGTATTCTTGAAGAATTTTTCTTAAATTATTCTTGGATAGTTTTTGATCTATTCCATAAATATTGGATAGAAACGGCCACAATTTGAAGGCTTGGTACTTCAACTTACTTTCAAAAATGCCAGACTTCTCAGCAACCTCTTTGTATTCAGTACCATTCCAAGCTGATTCAACCAGCAGTCGCTGTACTTCGGTAAGCGGTTCACCGACTTTGGCCAAAACCTCGTATTCGATTCGCTCAATAGCTTCTGATGAATGCACAAGCAATAATCTTGGATGAACTTTTGTGTTTATATACTAGCCTATGACCAAAAGTAGAACCAAAACGCTTTAACTTTTTAGTACCTTTTTTTAACTTGAGCGGTTTTTGCTTAAACCTACATTGCTACATTTCATCGAATCAGCCTTTGTGCCTTGACGTTGGGGAGTTCGGAGGGCAATCAATCTCAAACAAACTTTTTTCAGGCAAAGTTAAGCTGAGTCCTGTCAGAATAGCTACCTAAGCTTTCCCCGAAATGAATCCCCCAACATCCATCCATTGATCAGGCTTTAACCACTGGAAAAATACCTCATCAAGGCTTGGTAATAGCTGTTCACGGGGGTAAGTGGCTAACTCTTCTAGCACCGAAGCAATATTTTGGCTCAATTCTGCTTTATCTGGCTCCAGCTTTTTGTTCAATTTGCTATTAGAACGCTTATTAGCGAAATGAACAAAGACCAGTACCTGGCAATTGTCCCTCTCGGAACGGTTGTTAGTGCTGCCACCATTTGCTGAGTTACCCTTTGCCCTGCGGATTTGAGGGTTTCAATTGCCGCAGCTTCATCAAAAAGGACAGCTTGACGCAATAGTCCGGTACAGACAGTGGAAGGAATATTTGAAATCCCTTGGTTTAGGGCATACTGTACAGGTCGTTTGCAAGGTTAAGCTTTTCCTCGTTGACTGATCTTTGATTCAAGGGCAAATTCCGGTTGCTCTGATTTGAAGTCCTTTCGAGTCGTTCTTTGACTTGGTGCAGCTCGGCATCCGTCAGTACTTCCAAGCGAGAGTGACCAAAGCCCTCCTGCAACCATGTCTGAAAGCGATCGTCACTCCAACCCAAGAGCAACTTGAATCTCGTTTGAATCTCAACAATCAAGTCCATTAGGTCTTCGGGTGGGGCTTCCGGCAGGAAATCGCTTTGCTCAGCTCTGATTTGAGAGTGGACAAGCGGTGTTTTAAGGACACGACTTTCTTGCCAAGTCCGATGATTATGCTCACTCACGGCCGCCAAGCAATCTGCCTCTAGTTCATGACACTCTGATTCTGAGCTGTTCCACATTTCGGAACGGGATGATTCTGTTTGCACTGACAGGGCTTGGTCAGCCAAAAATAGTTCTAAGTCTGGGCTGATCCAAATCCCCCACTCAGGATGAGCCTCAATTTCCCTGGAAACCTCAGCTCTGAATTTCTTCTGCAAGGGGGGGTAGGGGCAGTTCCACTTGGCCTTGAGGCGATTAAAAGCGGCAAGAATAGGGTTTTCTGCTTCCGCTTCCTCATGGAGACAAGCTGAATCTTGAATCTGAGTCGGTTGAGGCTGCTGATATTGATGAAATTCTGCCACGAGGATAGGGTCAGGGTTTTTGATGACGGTGAGTGCCCAGGAAAGGGGGTCGGATTTGCCCAACCGCTCGGCTCGACTGATCAACCATCGCTTGAAATCTGGGTTAAGGTCGGGTTTGCCCTCTGCTTGCGGCCATTGTTCTTGCTTCAAGTCATTTTCAACACTTCTCGGCGCAGGCGCGGAACTTTGACCTGAGTGTGAAGTTTTTGCTTGTGGTTGATAAGAAATTTGTGATTGTGATTTGTGGGTGGGGGCTTGAAGCTCTTTTTGCCTATTTGATCTACTCCTGCTCTTTTTTCTTTCTTTCAACTTGTTTGATTTCTCTCGCTCTTGCTCGAAGTTTTGAGCTGTTTGCGAGAAATCTATGGATGTATTCTCTGTACAAATAGAAGAGGATACAGTTTTCGAGATCTCAAGGTTTGGAAAATCTTCGCCTTGAGATGTTGATTTTCCACATCTCGATGAAATTAGGGCTTTCAGCCTCTCGTAGTTGAGACGATAGAAGCAAATCTGGTGCCATTGTTTCGACCAATGCCGTTCTTTTGCAACCAGTCCAATCTCGACGAGGTTGCTGATTGCCCGGCGAGTTTTGTGCAGGGTTAGTCCGGTTTCATTCATCCAATCTGTGAGTGATTTGTAGACCCACTTCACACCATCAAGGATGGTTGTCGCTCGTTGTTCCCAGTATTGGAGCTGGTTGACGATAATCGCCTCCTCCAGACCAATTTGAGCCGCAAGCTGGGGATTGTACGTCAGAATCATGTTGCCCCCTCCCCGCTGGAGCAGTAAACGTGAGCAAGTTGGTCAAAAGGTCTTGAGAGATAAAACTTAATACACATGAGGGTTCCCAATCGATTATTGCTGTGCGATAGGGAGCCAGTTAGGTCAAAAGAGACAATACCCCCCTTGACCTATGCGCCGGGTGTCATGCTAGTATAGGCGCAAGGCTCCGAAGAGGCCCAAACTACTGCTCCGTGAAAAGCAATTTAGATCAAGCCACCTGAAATATTGGAAGTGCTTGGACGCTCATACCCCTACTGATTCGACCCAGTGGGGTTTTTGCGTTTTAAATAAGCATTCGTTATGCATCACCTCCTTTAATTACTTGATCGATCAAACTCCTTATTCGCAAGGCTGTCAAGCTTCAACCATTCCTTTGATTCCAAGCATTTTCAATAGCTTCTTGCAGCAAGTACCTCGCTTGGTCTTCTGGCGAACGAAATGATTCAACTGCCAAACTTTCAAGTTTTTTTCGGATGCTCTCAGGTAGTGCCAGAGGAGAGATCCCAACCACTAGGAAAGTAGTCACAGCTCTGCTCACAAAATCGCTTTGAGAGATATTGCTCTCAGATAAGTACTTTTCAACAAGCTTATACAGTTCAGGCGACACATACCCTGCCACCCTTGGATTCTTCGTGCCCACAGCAAAATGTTCCAATCCAACCTCCTTGAGGTTACTCTGTAGACCAAGATTAATACATAAGTAGATCCAAAGTCACTCACTAGTAGTATACTGTTTAGAATATTTTCCTAGTTCAATCCAAATACGGAGGGCTAACTGAAAATATAGTAAACCTGTGCTTTCTTCAGAACAGAATATTTCTGCTTACGTTGCACCAAAATTGATCTAAATGACTCATTTTAAATGCTAAGTTCAGCAGATCTAGAGAAATTGTTTAGTTTCCGAAAATCAGAATAAACTTTGAGGTATATTACCACAAACAAATAAAACTCAGTCTAAACTTACTAACTTATAAGTTTAGACTGAGTTTATAAAGCAATTCTTTGCTACCCAAAATTGAATGCCCAGGCTGCCCAGTCCCCGCGAAGTTCTTGTGCAGCATGGGCTAGCCCCTTTTTCCAAGGAGTATTCTTATGCTACACAAAACCGCGAATTATTCAGCAACGCGCCCCCGATCGCCGCTTCAGCGTATGCCCGTGCCAGGTCGATCGCCCGCCTCACCTGTCCAGCCGAGGTACTTAGCAAACGTGCCGCTGGGTGAAGATGCATTGCTGGTTGAAAAGGGGCGATCGCCTGCTTTAACTTTCCAGCAGCTTTCTGGTACGAAGTCCCCTCCCAATTGCATCGAACGCTTGTGCATCCGTCTGTCCCTCGCTAATGAAATGCGAGAACTTCGCTATCGGGACAAAGAGAGCCAGTGGCGCTTGACTCAGCCCAGCGATTCATTGCCGCCAAAGGCACGGAAGGTTGGTCTTAGCAAAACCCTCCCCCTAAGCATTGCTGAGAAGCCTACTCTGCCAATGCCTAAAGCCAATCACTACGTTGTTGATGGGTCAAAGCTAACGGGAGCGAGGAAGTCAATCCTGCTCGGAGGCTTGCCTCACGGCTTGGCACGATCGCCAGTTTTGGATTATCCATTACTGACGGTCGTTCGTTAGGTCTGCCATCAAGGGGCAGCTCCTTCTCTTGGATTATTACGGCTAACCCCCCACCCATTGCCTTGATGGGGTTATAAGAAATCACCATTTTCACATTGCGCTTGGACTTGATCCATTTCAAACATTTGGGGGAATGCCATGATTGCCATCACGAGCAGCCTATCCAGCCAGCCCGATTCAAGCTTGATTGACATTTACCAACGGGTATTTTGCCCCTCACCGGCGCAGCCTCAGCCCTTGGAAAAACGCAGAGCAGATCGCGCCTTTGCAGAATTGCTCTCACGCTATGACCGCTGGCTGTGGAAGCAGGTCAAGGGCTTCTCAACCCTCAACGCTGACGATGCCTACTCCGCCGCCTTGGAAGGGTTTCAAAAGGCGATCGCCAACTTTGACTTACGTTCGGGTCATGCCCTGGCCACTTGGGCTTTCACCTGTGTCCGCAGTGCCATTATTGCCGTCTTTCGCCAGGAAGGAAGTCAGTCCAAAAAAGTTACCCGGATCGCCGCCGTTACGCCCTTGGTGCATGAAGACGAGTGCCCTGACCCCTATGAGCAGGAGCAGTTGCACAACGACTTAGCGCACTTAAACCAGGCGATCGCCAAGATTAGTGATTCAAAGCGGCAAATTATTGAGATGCGAAACGCGGGGTATAAGTATGCCGAAATTGGCGATCGCTTGGGTAAATCAGCCGATGCGATACGGATGGCTCACAGAAGAGCGATCGCGGCCCTCAAAGGAATGGTGAACCCTGCCTCACCGCAAGAGGAACCCCGACCCACGCCAGAGGATGCTGAGCAGAACCAATCTCAACCCCATTGGATGCAGCAACTTTGGCAGCGAAAAAATTTGTGTGTTCGCTTTTTTCACTCACTGCGTATCTGGAAAGAACATCATCCTATAGGTCAACCCCATGCTTATCCCCAAAAAAGTTCGGACACACCCCCTAGACCGTTTTTTCGATTCGCCGCTGGTGACGATCCTCAGTTGGGGAGCGGTTGCTGGGATTGCTCTCTACCGAGTGCTGTTAGGCGAATGGTTGATCTTATTGGTTTGTGGGGTCAGTGGTATCTTGTTTGCCCTATTACAACACTACTGGAAGCGGATACCCCAGCCCTATCGCCTGAAGCTGTTGTTCGGCTCTGGGATGGTGGTGGGCTGGATACTGCTGACCAGTCACGCGCCAGCCCATGCGCTTTTCTTCGACACCTTGGAGAACGGGCTAAAGACGTTGTTCAATCGGTTTGGCGTTGCTGACCTTGATAAAATCCCCGATTGGATTGGTGGCATTTTTCGGATTTTTGGCCTTCTGTCGGTGGTGTTTCTCGCGATCAGATTTGGTCGTCATCAAAATGATGATGACGAGGGCGGACGCATCATCATCAATAAAGCGGTGGTGATCGTCGCCGGAGTGCTGGTTGGGGATGCCCTGCTGAATATCTTTCTGAACTGATTGTTGGCCAACCTTCCCCACTCCTATCGCCATGCCCATTCAAAATCAACCGATTGTCCCCAATCGAGCGCTGGGGAGACAGAAAAAGCTGTTATGGTTTTTCCCTTCCTATCTGACTCCTGGTCTGCTGGCGGGAGTTACAGTCATGGCGGTCATGACGGAAATTACCAAAGACAAAATAAAAGCAGGGTTAGCCGGTGGCTCTGTGATTGCGGCTTATTGGCTCTATGCCGGGAAAGGAGAAGAATCTGCCTGGGCAAATTTTGGGCGCTTTCTGCCGATTCCAGTCCTGCACCTGCCCCACAAACCGAATCGAGATACCCTACTCCCTCCGGTGAAATCCCATGCTCCACCCCAATGACAAACTGTATAAACCCAACCATCCGCTTGATCTAAGGATTACAGGTCAAGCTGGCCACGATAGCGCAACAGCGTATTTGCCCTTGCAAGCCACCTGTGAGTTTGATTTTTTTGGCGAAAAGTCCGCCGCCTTAGTCTTGCAGCGCGGCTCAGGGTCAAGAACGTTTGTCTGGGGCTTCGAGGTCTACGGCGTTCATATCTACGATTTAGCCGAAAATCTGATTGGGTTGTATGACGGCTTGATGGAAGGGCTACTGAACATTCCCTATTACCTGGTCTGGGATATCCATATCGGCGGAGAAAGTACCAGCAATGACCGAACGCAACAACTGCTGGGCTTGATTGAGAGTAATACCAACCCCGACCTTGATCAGTTGTTAATGGCAGAGGTGAGCCGCGCTCAACACTTAGCGCGGTCTGGACTGCGCGAACCCAAGTTTGCCCGTCTCTACGTGACCTATAAGCCCAATGCTGACAAACAGGGAACCAAACAGGCCAATAAAATTGAAGCGATCGGCAAAGAAATCTATGAAATCTGGGCGGGCCTGCGTGACCTGATCTCCAATAAAAAAACCCAAAACAAAATTATCGCCGTTGAAGAACAGTTCAGAACCGCTTATTTAC
>JAHHGS010000072.1 GCA_019359715.1 Aphanocapsa sp. GSE-SYN-MK-11-07L
TTGCGCCCTGTCGTCAAAGCCAAACCCAAAAAAAAATCCCCGAAACGGATGCCATCTTCGAGAACATCCACAGCCACAACGGCCCAGCAGACGGCATGATTCGGCTCAGCCTCGATTGCAAAGCGACCGTCAACATTGGGGAGTTCGCTCGCGGCGGTCAAACCCGCGGCGATCACCGAGCCAGTGACCATGATTTTAGTACAGATGAAAAGTATATTCCCTGCGGAATGGTCGATGAGGATAGCGGACAACTGTACCTGGTCTTTGGCCGTTCCTATAAAACCAGTGACTTTATTGTCGATACCCTCCAAGAATGGTGGACAGACCTCCCCCCTGAGCAACAACAGCAGACGCAGAGCATTCAACTCAAAATCGATAATGGTCCGGAAAGCAGTGGCGTTCGGACTCAGTTCCTCAAGCGGATGGTGGCGTTTGCAGACGAGATTGGAAAGCCGATTCACCTGTTGGACTATCCGCCCTACCACAGCAAGTACAATCCCATCGAGCGCTGTTGGGGCATTCTCGAAAAGCACTGGAATGGAGCCAAGCTAATCGATGCCCTCACGATGCTGCTCTGGGCATGGAGTATGACCTGGAAAGGGCTGCGTCCGATCGTGAAGTTGAATCTCAAGGTTTATCAGAAAGGGATTACACTCACCAAAAAAGCAATGCGACCGATCGAGAGAAGATTAGAACGCAATCCACTCCTGCCCAAGTGGGATATCCTCATCCGTCCGATCTGACTGGTATTCTCTTTGATGAAATCCGCCTTACTTGTATGAATAGTTCGGATGCCGAGGTAAATCGGATGTATTAAAAGCACAGATAAATTAAACTTTGAGGTATGTCCTACCCCCTCTCTGCCTCTCGACTTCAGACCTACCAGCGGTGTCCTCAGTCCTACTATTTCCGCTATGAGCGGGGACTGAAACAACCGGGGTTTTTTGGCGCAGCCAGCTTAGGCACGGCACTGCATCAAGCGCTAGCCAAAGTCTATGGCGACTGGCCCTATCAGCAGCCGGAGCTGCCTTTGGCGTGGGTGCAGCGCTGCTGGCAAGAGTGCAGCGCCTCGCTACCTCCTAGCCAGGTTGCCGAAGGGCGGCACATTCTGGAGGGTTATTATCATCAATTCCTGGCAGGGCAAGCTGTCAGAAAACCATTGGCGTTAGAGGGCAGGATTCAAGGGCATCTGCAAGTTGAGAATTTGGAGTTCACGATCAGCGGACGCTACGATCGCTTAGATTACTTTGAAGATGGCATCGAACTGATCGATTACAAATCAGCCAAAGAGATGCATTTGCCGGATGCCCAGACGATCGATATGCAGATTGGGGTTTACTTTTTAGCGTTAGAGCAGCGCTATCATCAAAGCCTGAAGCAGATGAGCCTGTTGTTTCTACGGACGGGCGAATTGATCACTTATTTAGCTACTCCGGCTCACAAGGAGCGGGTGCTGGACAGTGTGAGCGACCTCGCAAAGAAGTTGCAAAATGACCAGGACTGGGAGCCGATCACGGGCAAGCACTGCGATCGCTGTGGCTATCGCCGCTACTGCAAAGCGGTCAACCCCAACCCAGAGCCGCTACCAGAGGGGTTGAAGGCCGCTTGTTCAACAGGATCCCTGCAACTCACCCTCAGTCTTTAAAGTTTTGCCAATGTACTGCGATCGCACCTTTCCACCTTCTCGGCAATAGCTGTACCAGTACGGCCCGTGCAACTCCCCAGCCATGCATTTGCAGCCAGGCTTGCCGCAGCGGATTCGTTCTTGACGATAAACGGTCTTGCCGATGCGTTGCTCTTGGATGACCTCTCGCCCAACCTGGCTTGATATCATTTCCCTGTTAGCGTTCTGTTCTTCCTCTTTGGTGATTTGGCTTTGCAACCAACGCAGTAAGGCGCGTTTGTTTGGAAGGGAGAGCGATCGCAGCTCCCGCTTGAGCACTGTGAGGGGGGAGGGGGGCGATCGCATGGAATCTTATGTAACACCTCAGACTTATTTTATCCTTTACGTTGATACATAAGAAAATCAATAGATCTAAAGTGCAACAGCGACGCTACTGCTTAAGGGGATTGCCAATCGCTGTTGTCCCCAACAAAATTTCTCCCCCATTGAGTCCAATGAGTTGTTCAATTTCCTCATCACAGACTGCTGTTGCAAAAACAGATGCACAGCCGATTGCAGAGACTACAAGTTGTAACGTTTGGCTTAAATGACCCAGTCCAATCAATAGATCTCGATAGGCACGACAAGTTTCATAGTGCCATTGACTACGTTCAATGATTGCGGTGAACAAAATTAGAGCAGCGCATTCAACTAACCAAGGCTGTCCACCCAAATTATGGAGATTAAAGGAAAATGATGAGTCAAGAAACTCAAGCCCATTCCGATGTGGAGCGTAGTGATACAGTCCTGGCGAAAGAGTATCAACTCGATTGGCATACACATAGATTTCAAAAGGGCTACAAGCCCCTGCTGAAGGGCTGTTTTTAAAGATTGCAACCCCGCCAGCAAGATCATTTTCTATTTTTTTGATGCCACCCGAAAGGGTTAAAATTTTCCCTAGCTTTGAAAGGGAAAGTGATTCATCCGAAAATTGTCGAACCGATTTTCGATTTTCAAGTGCTTGAAGAAGGGTACAGCTTTGCAGAAGAGGTTCATCACACTCCAGAATGGGGATTAAGTCACAATCTAAGTACTCTTTAAAGGGAGGCGGTTGCGGAGAACCAAGAATTTTTTCTTTCTTTTTGATAACGTTCTCATCCAAACTTAGAAAGACATTATTACTATTTACTCTGGAAGCAAAGTGAAAACTACTTGCTGCATTCCCCCAAATTTCCCAAGCAGATTTGACTTTCTCTTCATGCGCCTCTTCACTGGATTGTTTGACAATGAGAAGCCCATTTTTGAGAAGCTGGGCTGTAATTCCTAAATATTTATTCCCGTGCACGGCAATTGAATCAAGTTCTCTCCAGGCTCTAAACCAATAAAGAACATATTCACTCTCTGGAGTCAGGAGGTACTCTGAGTGACGCATGTAATCATCCCAGATGAGTTCTCCCTTCCGCCAATACATGGTTGAAAGTTCAGAAACTTTGGCTTGCATATAACTCCTTGTTTTTATTGAAGGATAAGTTGTCAAATATCAAATACAATAAATGTCAATCGTTTGAAAATACTTCTTTAGCCTTTAGCTAAACTTGGTACTTTCTTGAGTAAATAAGTCAACCAATAAATTCAGAACTGCAACTGATACGGCTGAATCGCCTGTTTTTTGCTCGATCCATAGCCAGTCGCACATTGTATTGACTTCCAGAAAAACATATCCACTTCCAGTATCGATGAAGTCAAAGCAAGCAATATCTAAACTCCAATCCCGCATTAAACATAAAAGGGGGGTTGCCAATTCTTCAATCATCGAAATTGGCTCAGCTTGAAGATTGCTAAAATCTGACCATTCTGTATTAATACTTTTCTTGATTAAAGAGAAAGCAAAAAAATTAAGTCCAATAACAAAGATTTTAATTTCTCTACAGCCTGTAATAAACTCTTGAGCAATCATTGGAGCAAGCTCATTTTCTGACGGTAAGTCATTGATGTCTAGTTCTACAGGAAATAATCCCTGGAGACTGCCTGGTCGCATTTCTACATAGTGATCTCCAATGCTTTTAATTAATAATTTAGAGGGATTGCCAAGGGCTGAAACTGCCAAATCTAATCGCGTTGTCGCAACTGTTTTTGGAATTGGTAATCCTGTTTCTTTCGCCTGTAGAAGCTGAGATATTCTATCTATTTCAAGGGTTCCTACCGTTGCATTAATTTTTCGACATTTGCTTGATTCAAGAACAGACCTACTCCATGCCCTCCATTGGCTACGAACAAATTTATCAATCCCTGCTTCACCACTTTCTTGAATTGAATCTGATGTAAAATATCGAAACCAGCATAAAATTGGCCAAAAAGTTCCTTGATGAGTGATAAGCGTTTGTCCATTGATATCCCAACAGACTTCTTGTCCCAAGCACCAGTCGCTATCTAAACGAAGTATCGCTATATTTCGTGCTGCTAACTCCAATGATAGTTCATCAATTTCTTGATCAGCTGACCGAGTCATTAGCAGGATGCATGGTTTAACTAAATCATGACCCGTTTCGGGTTGACCAACAAGAACTTGAAAGTCATTGCATTGAGGTTGAAGCGAATACATCATTCGCTGTTTCTGGAGAAGTAAAGGAATAGTCATACCTTATAGTGATGTGCTACTGCGTATTCCATATTAATTTTTGAAATGAAGCTTTAGACAGACCAAGATGATCATTTCCAGAAGTTCTCTTGGGCAAAACTTCTGGAAATGACTATTCACACTCGTTCACTAAAGACAGGGGACGGTTTCAATTAGCCGCCATGACATCCTTTGCAAACCATAAGTGCTACTTTTGTATCACGAAGATAGGATTTAAATGCCGAATTCTCAAACCGAGAAATATCAACATCAGAAGTCCTTCCAGATTTCATTGCTAAAGCTAGCTTAGCAAGCTCTTGAACGGAAAATGAAGAAGCACTAAAACGGGCAGGATTACTCACCGAAGCGGGAGGCTGAGGGAGTTGGGGAGGTTGAGCTGTATATAGCATAATTTAGACACCTTTAAGATAGATGAACAACATTACCAAAGTCGAATTACTTAGACTTTGTAAGAAATAATAGCAATCAATTGATTGTTTTATTTCTTGCAAACAGCCTAGCTTTTCATATTCCCAATGTCAATCAAATAAATAATCTTTTGAAGGCTGTTTTGCAAATATATTGAATTGCCACAAACTTCCTGGGTAGAAGGAGCCAATTACAACTGATTGCAGAGTTTCTAGGCTCATTAAATCAATAGAAAACTGATTTAATGAGCCTAGAAACAGACAATAATAAAGAACAATCGGGAAGAACTAGGGAAGAACAATTACGGAAGCATGAAGGAATAAATTGAGCAATTAAACGGTTTTTCTAGGGCTAATTTGATGGTACTAGGATAGTCATTAAACGTTAGTGTGCATGGCCGCAGTAGGTTAGTGATTTTGAGCACTCGCTATATTCCATTACAAGTAAAAAAGACATTGCCGGTCACTTAGCCAAGGGAACCAAAGTAATTGGGAGTTTATGTTTTTCCGTGAGGGCTGGGGAGGATGGCACTAGGAGGAAAGAGGTTGCTTTCCCCCTAGTAAGACCGTTAAAACCTGTTGTACGCTTCAACACGGGCAATGTAGCCCTCTTGTCTCAGGCGATGGACGACTTGCTTGGCTTCATAAGGATTCCGATAGGTTCCTACTAAATGCCATTGTCTAAATTCAGGGCTACGATAATAAACCGAATAAAAATTGTTATAGCGAGGGCCGACAATATGGGAACGCCACACTCTGACATGGGGGAAGCCCAGTCTGACTTCGTGAGCGTTGGCTTTAAGGGGCAGGCTCAGGGCAACAGAAAGACTAGTGAGCGCCACTAACGGGAGAATGGTAAGGGTCTTGTTCACGAAATCAGTCCTCAATGACAGGGGTAGTAATCCTGAGCCAACCCTTCAAGACGAAGAGTAAGCCAGGTGTATCAAGATATAGGGATGATTAATGTCTGATTTGAAGATGGTACGGAGGTAATTTGCGGTTGGATTGCTATGGGTATCAATTCCCTTCTCATCGGGGAGGGCCAGCCAATACTTCCTACTTTTTTTCGTTCAACCCGGTGAATTGGCTCAGATTGGCATATTTAATGCATTAGAGAATGCAATGCTCAAAAGGTTCGTCGGGAGAGTCGAGCGATCTCGACTCTTTTCTTATGTAACGCTTAAACAGTAAATTTAGACCCAAATGTTACATAAGATAGGGAGACTCCCTTTCAGCCCCCAAAGGGTACGCTGATGTACGTTTAAAGTAGACTTCCGAACTTTATAATAAAGCTGCAAACTTTAAATTAAAGTTCCGAACTAACTGGCACAAAGCGCAGTAATGTTGGTTTAAAAACAGGAGGCGAGGCAAGGTTCCCTAATCCTGGGCAGGCAAATGGTGATCTCCTATTAATTTAGTTTCTGAGCCTTACGGTGCAGCAATTCTTTCAGACTTGGCTGTCGGAGGTTGATAACTTGACCTTGCAAAAGCCTGTGACAGTTCGGAACTTTACTTTAAACTTACAGCTAACTCAAATCCAGAACACCGTGCTCAAGGTGCGGCGAGAGGGCAACCCTTTGATGATGCTGGTCGCCGCACTCCTACCGCCTCTGACAATTCGGAGTGACCAAGAACCCATCCCCCGGATGCTGCGTGGTGCCCGACGTGGGATTCCCTGTGCAAGAATAGTGTTTTATGAGATTGATTTATGACCGCAGCTTACCTTCAAAGTGAAGCCGAGTTTGATGCACTTCTAAGTGAACAGCCATTGTTTGTTGTAGATTGCACTGCAACGTGGTGTGGCCCCTGCAAACTGATTGCTCCCCTGATCGATCAACTTGCAGAAGAATATGCCGATCGCGCCACAGTCATGAAATTAGACCTTGATTCTTTTAAAGACGTGGCGAAACGCTATGGCATTCGCAGCATTCCTGCTGTCATGTTTTTCACTCAAGGAAACCTGGTAGAAACACTTGTTGGCTCAAAAAAATATGAAGAGTACTGCGACGCGCTTGATCAGTATCTGGAGTGATTAATCGTTCCCAGCAAAAAAGTTTCACAGTGAGCTTAGGTCTACGAGTTCACAGCTTTGCCGAACCCTTTGGGTTTAGGACGCGCCAGATTTGAGTTCTGGACAAGCACTTTCTGCGGATTGACGGTTATGCCAAGCTGCTGACGAGTTTGCTGCTGTAGGGCTTTGAATTCAGCGATCGGAGGCATTTCGTCCGGTGTAAAGGCAAGGCGAGTTCGACAGCCAGATGCAATTTCTCCCACCAGCATCAGAGCATCTTCAGGGAGATACCTGCCCATTGCCATTGCTTCTTGGATTTCGGCAGGCGTGATCGGGCGAACATAATAATCTTGGGTAAGCAGTTTCTGCAAGACCTCACGATCCTGCTGCATTACGTGCTCTAATGCTTCAGCCCATTCGCTTGTCGGACGAGTTGCATCGGCAGGTTGGATAAGAAAGCGCTTTTCCTGATTGCGAATCATAAGCGAGGAAGTTAGGCGGCATGGGCGCTCACCCTTGAATCATACCTTTAGCAAACCGGATTGTCCCTCAACAGCGATCGCTCATTCTCAGGTTAAGCCTGTCCATCATTAGACTCTGAGGAAAGCGAGAAATTTTGACACTTTAGGATGTTCGAGAATAATGATGAAATCATTGCACGCTGACCTTTAATGGCGACTCTCATCCCGACCTTCAGCAGTTGTAGCCAGCGCATGACCTCTGGTGAGCGACGGCTGGCCCAGCGACTTGAAGACAAGCTGGAGAGCGATTATCTGCTTTGGTATGACGTGCCCGTGGGTCGCAAGCGGCTTCATCCCGATTTCATCCTCCTGCATCCCCAATGGGGATTAATAGTTTTAGAAGTCAAGGACTGGAAACTTGAGACGCTTTGCCAGGTGAATCCTCAGACCGTCACGCTTCTAACTGCTGAAGGGGAAAAGACCGTCCAGAATCCCCTTGAACAAGCCAGAGGCTATGCCCTTGAGCTTGCAAAAATGCTAGAGCAAGACCGGCTGCTGGTTGAGCATCAACAGGCGCATCAAGGCAAGGTAGCTTTCCCCTATGGCTACGGAGTGGTGCTAACCCACATCACGCGCAGACAGTTTGATGCTCAAGTCGGTCTTTGCAAGGTGTTCGAGCCACATCTGGTCATTTGCAAAGATGAATTTTACGAAGCTGTCGATGCGATCGCTTTTCAAGAACGGCTCTGGCAACTGTCACCTTATACCTATGGCAAGGAAGAAAAGGCGGAGGGCAAGCGGCTAACGATCGAAGCCTTCAGTCGCTTCGGCACAAGCCTTAATTTATCGTTACATTAGTTAATATAATCCCCCAAAGTGGTTGGGCTTGTTGCTCCAGAGTCGTCTTCCTGGATGAGGTTAACTGTCCCACTATGAAAAATCAATCGGAATTGAAAATGTCAAACCAAGCGACAAACTATCTGGTGGCCGTGCTGCCAAACCGGAACGAGGCGGAGTCGGCTTATTTAGGCTTGAAAGACGCAAACTTACCTATTGAACATCTGGATATTCTAGGAAAAGGCTATAAAAGTGCCGATGAATTTGGATTAATCAACCCCGAGCATGAGGCTCAAAAGCAAACCGAACAGCTTTCAAATTGGGTGATTCCCTTTGGATTTGCCGCCGGGTTTTTGTTTAATGTCTTGACGGGCATTCAGATCATTAGCTGGATTGGAGTTCTTGGCAATCACATCTTGGGCGGTATCTTTGCTGCGGCCGCCGCTGCCTTGGGCGCATTTTTGACAGGTAGATTGACCGGATGGACAACCAGCAGCGGCGATGCGATCGCCTACCGTAACCGCCTCAATGCTGGAAAATACCTGATCATTGTGACGGGCACCGATGCCTTCATGCGAGATGCCGTTAGCCTATTACGTCAGTACAAGCTAGAGAACCTTCAAGGCTACATTGCCTCCGCAGAAAGCTAGATTTTAGGGCAACTGCAATGGAACGACTTAATCTCAACCTCCTCAAGCAATTTTGGGTAATTGCAAAGCCCTTTTGGGTTGGTGATCAAAGGTGGCGGGTTTTCGGGCAGCTCCTGCTCGTGATCGTGATGTCCTTGGGCTACACCGGACTGAGCGTTCTCCTCAATAACAAGCGGGGAGTGCTCATCTCAGCCCTTTCCGCCCAGGATGAATCTCGATTTTGGCAAACCATTGTGTTTTTTGCCGGGGCCTTGGTGCTCTATGCACCCCTGTTTGCGGGGTACGTGTATCTGCGAGATCGTTTGGGATTGCAATGGCGTAACTGGCTCACGAATCACCTCATGGATCGCTACTTTAAAGACAGAGCCTTCTATGAATTGAACCACTCGATCGCCGATATCGATAATCCAGATCAGCGGATTGCCGAAGATGTCAAAAGCTTTACCCAAGAGTCTTTGACCCTCCTCCTGGCTGTCGTCGATTCCTTGCTGGCGATCGCCGCTTTTGGCGGGGTGCTGTGGAGTATCTCAAAGCCTCTGATTTTATTTTTGGTTCTATATGCCTTGTTTGGCACCCTGATGACGGTCGGGATCTTTGGCAAAAGGCTGGTGCAACTGAACTTTGATCAGCTTAAAAAAGAGGCTGATTTCCGATTTGGCCTGGTACGGGTACGCGAAAATGCGGAAGCGATCGCCTTTTACCAGGGTGAAACACGGGAGTCTAACCAACTCAAAAGCCGATTTAGCGAAGTTTTCGAGAACTACAAGCGCCTCATCTTTTGGCAACTCAACCTCAATATCTTGAGTAACGCCTACGAATTTATTCCCTTCATTCTGCCGGCAATCGTTGTCGCCCCCAGCATCTTTGCAGGAGAGCTGGAGGTGGGCAAAGTTTCTGAAGCCCAGGGGGCCTTCATCCGCGTCTTTTTTTCCCTCAACCTGGTTGTCGCTCGATTTGATTCCCTGACCACTTTTGGCGCGGGGGTAAAGCGATTGTTCACCTTTGCAGAAGCACTGGAACAGTCCACAACGGAAGCAGAAGCCGCAAACAATCCAGAGATCATTCAGACTGAAATTGCCTCAGCCCTTGCCCTAGAGAGGATGACCCTCCAAACTCCCAATCGCAAACGAACCCTGGTAGAACAGCTTTCCGTTCAACTCGCTTCAGGTGAAGGGCTACTGGTGAGAGGGCCAAGCGGCTGTGGCAAAAGTTCTTTGCTCAGGGCGATCGCCGGACTGTGGAGAACAGGCAGCGGCAAAGTGCTGCGGCCTCCCCTGACGGAAATGCTGTTCTTGCCCCAGCGACCCTACATGATTTTAGGCACCCTACGCGATCAACTTTTATACCCCAAGCTGGATACGAAAGTTGATGAAGATCAGCTCAAACGAGTTTTAGCCCAAGTGAACCTACCCAATCTCCATGAGCAGCACGGTGGATTCGATAGCGAACAAGACTGGGCTGAGGTGTTATCTCTGGGTGAACAGCAGCGACTGATCTTTGCACGGCTGCTGCTGAACCAGCCACCTTACGCTATTCTGGACGAAGCGACGAGTGCCCTTGACATTCATAACGAAGCCCTACTGTACGAGCAGCTCCAATCCTCCGATACTACCTTCTTGAGCGTTGGGCATCGACCTACCCTAAACCGTTATCATTCCTCTATTCTTAGCCTGACAGAACATCGAACCTGGTCGTTAGAACCCTCGAACGATACTGACCGACTGTCAGTCCCTGTGAATGAACCATTAACACTCTGACTGCTCAATACGATGAAACCACAAACTATCCTCGTTATTGTTGGCTTTTTAGCGATTCCTATCATTGGTTTTATGGCTTACAGTGCTGTTTCGGCTCCCTTGCCAGACGGGTTTCCTCAGCCCACTGCGGCGGGCAAAATCGAAGTAAAGCAGTATCCAGTCTACCGCTCAGGGACATATACCTATGACAATGTAAATAAATAAGTCATCGGTTTGTATAATGAAAGAGTAATCCTCATCTTGGTAGATACTTCTATGATTTCTGCTGGGCAAGTAGAACATATTAAAGCCAAGTACGAAGCCTTAAAAGCAGAG
>JAHHGS010000073.1 GCA_019359715.1 Aphanocapsa sp. GSE-SYN-MK-11-07L
TGTTGTTTCAGAGTGGTTTTTCATGGAGGGTTTTGCGCTACAACAAGACCTCTTTTCGTTAGAAGTCTTATGTATCATAGCTTCTATCCCATTTTTACTATCTCCCTTTCACTTTTAATTACACCCTTCGAGACCAATGCCACACCAATGCAGTTCATGGTTTCGCAGCAGTCCACTCACGCTCCCGGTATTCTGATTGCTCACGGGTTTGCTGGTTCCAAGCAGCTCATGTTGGGATATGCGTATACCCTAGCCCATAACGGCTACGGTGTTTTGTTATGGGATCAGCTTGGGCATGGCGGCAATGCTCAACGCTTCAACCACAACTTGCTCCAGAAGGGGGTTGAAGCCGCCCTTTCGACGCTAAAGCAGCAGCCAGAAATCAATCCGCAACACCTTGCCATTTTGGGTCATTCAATGGGCAGTGGTGTGGCCATGAAGGCTGGGATTCAACAACCAAGAGATTTTGATGCAGTGGTGGCGATCTCGCCAACTGATGCTCCTGTCAGTCCCGAACTCCCCCGAAATCTCAGTTTACAGGCGGGAGAAGGGGAACCTCGATTTGTGGACAATGCGACTCGCCTGCTCAAGCAGGCCGGTGGAGTCAATCCCAATGTTGCTCAAGGAAAAGGGCGATCGCTGTCGATCATTCCTGGGGTTGAGCACATCACTATTTTGTTCAATGATGCCAGTCATCAATCTGCGCTCAAATGGCTGAACGAAACCTTTGGTAAGCATGAAACTAACCCCTATCGAGATCGACGAATGGGCTGGTATGGTCTGCAATTACTCGGATGGCTGATTGTGATCGGTACGATCATTCCTCATCTAAGAAAAAAAGCAAACCCACTGCCGCCCATGCCACGGCCACAGCGGGCAGTGTTTGGCTTGGTCTTATCCCCCATCGCCGCCGCCAGCGTCCTCAAAGGGATGAGCTTGAGCAGCGATGTAGGAAATTTAGGGGGGCTATTGGTCGGGGGAGCGCTTGGATTCTGGTTTTTCATTGCCGGACTCGCTTGGTTGGCGATGATCGCCAAGCTGCCCAAACCGAGGCTGAGTGAGCTGGGATTAGGGTTGGCAAGCTTTGCCTTGATGTGGATTGGCTTGGGTGGGGCGGCACAAGTGGTCTGGCTACCGTGGATTTTGAATACCCAACGCCTCGCCCTCTGGTTGCCAATTGCGATCGCCTGCTTGCCTTGGTTTTTGGCAACGGGTATGGTTCAGCAAAATGTTAAATTACTCACTCGTTTAGGATGGTGGTTTGGGCAAAGTGCAGCCATTGTCATTGGTCTAATCTTGACGATTCTGCTGGTGCCATCGTTGAGCTTTATGGTAATCCTATTGCCTGTCTTTCCCCTACTGTTTGGCTTATTCTCATTCCTGTGTGCCAAATTGGAATCTCCTTGGGCGTTTGCTTTAGGGAGTGCGCCCATCTTGAGCTGGCTGATTGTGACGCTTTTTCCATTGATTTAAATGGGAGAGGCAACTAATCCTGGTTGGAGATCATGTCCATTACCTAACTTCAACTGGAGCATTTACGGCAAACTCTCGCAAGCTATGCCATCCCCGTCCCGATCCAACCGAAACGGGTCGCCTGGGTAGGTATCTAGAACCCTTTGGGCTTCAGCTTGAGTTCTAAAATCCTTGCAATCATAATCCCCTGCTGGACGGGTCAAGGAGTTGGGCTGAGATTGTGGCGATGAGGTTTTGGGAACCCCGCTTTTTTGCCCTGAGTGTCGAAAATCCCACGGCATCGTCGGATTTGGCTGCGCCCAAATTCCCAGCCTGCGAGCTTTGGCAGAGGCTTCAGCCCTCAGCAATTGCTCTCGTAGTTCAGGGCAAGCACTCAAGTACTGCCGATAAACTACCGCTTGACCCTCATGCACCATTGCCAGATTGATCGACAGGTTGCCCACGTAAACCTTTGCTACACTGCGCCCGTAGCGATCGGTATCAGCGATCGCCAAGCTCACGGTTTGCCCCACCGGGAGGAGCTGCTGGAGCCGAACGCGGGCGGCTTCCCCATAGGGTTTCTGGGCAAGTTCGGCAGCATCAATACACGCAAGTCGAGCTGTAATTGTTTTTTGGTCTGGGGTTTTGATGCGAAGGGTATCACCGTCCCCAACGCTGAGGATGGTGCCGGTGAGGGGCTGGGCGATCGCTGCCGTTGCATTAACAATGGATATCCCTGCAAAGGCAAGGCTTGAGATAAGCCAAGTTCTTCCACGACAAGCTTTCATTCGATTCATGAGATTCAAAAAAGGAGTCGTTGATTAGCAGACGTTTACGGCGATCGCGTTATTCCTATCACTGGGCATCAATGACAGTGATAGTCCCCGGTTTTTGAGTTTGTATGGCATCCTTCGCTATTGGTGCGTCCAGAATGGGCGATCGCAGCAGGCAGAATAGATAGCGAAACGAGCACAGCAATCAGCATTGTCTTCATGACAAATCCCCCTAAAAAATAACTTGATTACAAGCCTCAATCTCTAGAATTCCCCATTCAAAGCTGAAATGATCCTGGAAGGGTGAAGAGTCGCCCTTGTCTTGAATAACCTTTGGCGATCGCAGGTAATTGATCCCAACCCCGCTCAACCCCCAAAAGCCATGCCAGAGTTAAAACTTGCCGCGATCACAACCACCTTTGCCCTAGCCGTTCGTCTGCTGCTCCAGGTCAACCAAGGGATTACTATTCCGAAGTGGCTGACACCCTTTGGCTTGAGTGGGCTGTTGGCACTGTTGGTATTCATACTGCCCTGGATGCAGAAAGGATCTGGGCTGGCGTTTGTGGTGGGCTATGTGGCGATCGCCTTTCTAGTCATCAACCTAGCAGTTTTGTCCACCCTGGCTCACCTCCCCGGCACAATGGTAAAGATGACCTCAGCGAGCAGCAGTCAAGCAGGGGCAATTGTGCTAGGAGCAGTAGGCACTGGGTTGAGGGTGATGTTCAAGTCTTCGGCTGGCTTTTTGGGTCAGCGCATGGTTCAGATGACAGCCTTTGTGCTGAGCGCCTTGTATCCCAAGAAACAAATCATCCCAAAAATTGTTGAGGGCTAATGGCTTAACCTACCGATAAATTCAGAGCAAGTAGAAGGTTTTGAAGCCGCAGTTCTAAAGATGTCGTTTTGCAAACTCAGAGAGCAATTCTGGAAAACTCTCTGGCAATGGAAATTTATTAAAGCTACAGATGGCAGGAGTCTTTGCCCACGGCAGCATTTCGTCCGTGTAGGTTTCCATAAAGGGACGAAATGCTTGAGCATCCTCCATCATCGTGGCTCGGACATTAACGAATTCCTCCATCCCTTCTGGGCGTGTAAACAGCCAACTTTTGCAGTGGCCACAAAAATAATGACGGGTTGCACCCTGGAGTCCGCCGATGACAGGTTCACCTACTGTTACTTTGAAGGCATGGCTGGGATACAGTGCGCTCAAACTAAAGGCGCTGGCCGTCATTCGCTGACATCCTGTACAGTGACACGCCATCGTCATCAGCGGTTCTGAATGGACTTCAAACTGAACCTGCCCGCATCGACATTGCCCAGTCCTGTGTGGATCACTGTCTGTCATCGTTGCTTCCTCAGAGTTTAGCTTCGTCAACAGTACTCATAGCACTAATAATCTAAAGCAACGTCCCTATGCCCGCAATGAAGTGTAGTATGCTGTGCTCTAAAGTCATGCTATACATTGCCAATGCCGACGGATTCTAGCTTCATCCCTTTCCGCGATACCCTGATTGCCCTGCGCGATCGCTACCTTGCCCTCGCTACCACCACAGCCCAGCAAGCGAGTCACGCCAGAGAGCAGTTGAATCACATCAATGCACTGTTGGTTGATCAGGCAATCCCAGCAGGCTCAGCGATCGCCCCTCTCCCCGAATTATCCCCAACTCCAACACCGCTGCCTGCTTTGAGCAGTTCTCCAAGCGCAGACCTTGACGATGAACCTGCACCGGCTGTTGAACAAGTCAGTCCCCCGCCCACCACTCCAGCCCTATCCCAGCGCCGAAAGCCAACCCAGACTGCTATCCCCAAGGCCAAAGCGACTAAAGCCTCACCAGCACCCCAGAATGGCAAACCCGAACGAGCCACGGTATTGTCTTTGCTCCCTGCTTTTGCTGGATTATCTAAAACAGAAGCTGTCGCTCAGGTGATGGCAGATCATGCTGGGCAAGCCGTGTCCTTGGATCAGATTATCGAACTGCTGCATGGAGAAATGGATTTGAGCGACCTCAAGCAAGAGCGCAGGCGAATGCGGACGATTATGTGGCGCGGCGTAGACAGCAAAAAGTGGCAACGAGTTAAGGGCAAGGATTCACACTACATCTTGCCGACTAAACTTTTGCCTGCAAGCAATGGCAGGGCATCGGGCAAGCCCCAACCTGCGGCAACCGCTAAGCCTGCGATCGCGGGTTCTTTGATGGGTTCGGTGGAGAAGGTGCTGAGGGACAATCAGGGCACACCCATGCGGGCCGAGGCGATCGCCACTGCTATCTACGGCAACCTCTCCCCAGCAAGACTGGCTGTGGTGAAGAAGGATATTAGCGATCGCTTAGCCAAGGGGGCCAAGGCTAACCGTTGGCAGCGGGTGCCCAAGCAGTTGGGAGTCTATGTGTATCCGTAGTAGTTATGGAAAATAGCATGAGAGGGAAAGCAACCTCCGTCCCTTTCGCTCCTTCGTTTGGCCTTGAACACTACCAAAACCTATTGGACTTTTCGACACGGGCAATGTAACCCTCTTGTCTCAAGTCATAGACAGCTTGCTGGGCTTTGTAAGGGTTCCGATAGGTTCCTGCCAAATACCAGCGTCCAACTTCCGGTCTGCGATAATACACCGAATAAAAATTGTCATAGCGAGGGCCGACATTATGGGGATGCCATCCTCTGTAGTGGGGGAAGCCTAGTCTGACTTCGAGTGCATTTGCTTTCAGGGGCAGGCTCAGGGCAACAGAAAGACTGGTGAGCGCTATTAACGGGAGAATGGCAAAGGTCTTGTTCATGAAAAAGTCCTCTATGACAGGGATAGGAATACATGTTCTTGGGTTAACCTTCACGACTGAAGGTGAGCTAGGGGGAAGTTCAGGATTTAGAATGACTAATGTTTGCTTTGAAGATGGTACGCCTGTGATGTGCGATTGGATTGCAAGCTGATGCACTGAACCTTGGATCTTCTGTGTACGATTCAGGTAGAGCCTGTCGCAACCGCGATGCGATCGCGGTTGCAGGTTGCCAATCTACGCCATGACGGCTTTGTGCGTTACTTCCTGGGTGATGTTTTCATTGTCGTGTTGATCTGCTACTTCAGCCGTGATCTCGTAAACTGGTTTGCGTGCTGATGATGCACTGCTTGCGATTAACTTAAACTAATTCAGTTTTAATTCCATCCGAATATTAGAGCGTTTATAGGGTGAAGGCTTCCCAACTACTTTGCGAAACCCCAGCTTTTGATAGAGATTGATTGCTGGCTCCAAAACTGTATTGCTCTCTAAGAAGATCGCCTCTGCCCTGACTTCACGCGCTTTGTCGATGACTGCTTGCCCCAGTAACCACCCAATCCCTTTGCCTCTTAATTTTTCTGCGACTGCCATTTTAGCCAATTCATATGTATTGTCATCGCTTTTGATCAAGGCACAAGTCCCAACAATTTCGCCATTGTTTAATGCCATGTAGATGTGTCCACCAGGCTTCAGGATTTTTTTGTCTGGATCATTAAGAGATTGGTAGTCAGCTTCTTCTAGCTCAAAATATTTTTCAATCCATTCGTAGTTCAAGCGTTTGAAGTCTTCGTGGAACTCCGGTAAATAATCGATAATTTTAATAGACTGACGTTCACGGGTCTTTCGCATCTCGTGAACCCGATCAAAAAAGCTTTTGTTAGCGAGTAGAAATTCAACTTCCTCGATCGCTTTCCATAGATTGTTCTGTGTTTCTAATAAAAGTTCCTCAACCGCCTGTGTTACATCACTACAAAGCTTTTCGAGACTGGGAGCCAGTTGTTTTCCAGCAGCAGAAAGCCGAATAATGCTCACTCGCGCATCTTTATCATCTTTTTCAGTCGTTGCCAGTCCTCTGTTGCTCATTTCTTTCACAATCTGGCTAACAGAGGGATGTGAATGCCCAATGATTTGAGCAATTTCAGTAATGGCTGCGCTCTCCTTCTGCAAAAGAACATAGAAGACAGGAAACCACTTGGGATCTAATGCAATATCATACAGCTCATAGATTTGTGTTCCATCTTCCGTCAACCTTTCGCTCAATCGTCGCAAACGACTACCTAGCGCTAATTTACCAGTTTGAAAGTAGAAATCCATGGATATGTAAGCGCTTACGTAAACGCTTACATATTATCATAAAATACTGTAGGGGGTTGCAGGCTATGTTGTGCTGCGCCGCTTTGTTACAACGTTGCTCTCCATCGAACAATGACTTCAGATAGATTGTGCATGGCTGTCACCAAATTTGCTTCAAAATCTGCAGCTGCTTGATGATTTGCCGTATCAGTTACACCACGCAACTCAAGGTAATATTTCTTGTTGAATTTACACGCTCTTGCACCTCCTGCCCCTTCCCACGCGACCGCTATACAATCAGTCAAGTTTATTAATTCTTGTCCTCTTGCAGCATCAACAATATCCTCATCACCGCTTGCAACAGCACCAAAATGAATCGAAAACGCCGAATTCGTCTGAGGTAAATTTTTTAGCATCTCGATGACTTGACGATCACCCCTGAACCGCGGCAATGGACGACTAACAAATTTCAGGGTGTAGTCATGTTCAATCGTTTCAGTCGCAACAACAACATCACCAATTTCTAATAAGTCAGACAAAGCTCCAGCGGCTCCGACGCATACTAATCCTTGAATTTGCGGAAATTGGCAAAGCAAGTACTGGGATTGGATGCCAAACTGCGTCTTTCCATGTCCTCCACAAGTAACTAACAAGTCAGCTTCGCTAAATTCAAAAACATCTAGGTTAGCCGAGCGAATCTCTCTTTTTTGCAACCCAAACCTCTCCAATCCGGCGACCAGAAAAGTGAGTTCTTCTTGAAGTGGTGTAAGAATTGCCGTCTTCATCCAGAAATCTAACGTTAACATACTGAATGATTTTAGCTTGCCATCCTGAATCTACTGATAACTTCCCAATCATCGCTCTTACATACCACCTTCAACCTGCAAGTACTGGACAACCTACAGACAATTTTCCAGTCGCCGTCTTCACCGATACACCAAGCAACCTAACGACCAAGACGAGCGGCGGCAAATAAAACTGAACCGAAGCGTGAAATCTTCAAACCGCTACTCCATCGATTTGTTGAGCTGCTGTTAAGAACTTGACAACTAACTGATTAAATTCTCTAGGGTGTTCAAACTGTGCCCAATGCCCACATTGCTCGAAAACATGTAAACGAGCGTTAGGAATCTGTTTCGCTGCAATATGAGCATGGGCTACTGGCAAAATTGCATCTTGTCTGCCCCAAATAATTAGGGTTGGCACAGTGACATTAGCAAGCTGGCTCACAATCGGACGAAAAACGCTTTGCCGAACACCAAACCAATCGATGTTGCTTCTCAAAAACGAAACAAATGCTTGCTTACGACCAGGTAATTTGAAAGCCTCAGACCGCATTGCAATCCACTCCCTTGGCACTGATTTGAGGTCATAGATATTCTGCCGCAGAATTAACCGGACATTCTGGGGGCTGGGTTGAGATAAATGAACAATAAAGGGGAATGAGGCTAATAAGCGGCTGGCAATACTAATTTCTCGCCCTAGTCCAAAACTGGAGACTAAAACTAATTTCTCCACCCGTTCTGGCGACCCTAGTGCGAATTTGAGTGCAAGACTCGCACCCACTGAATGCCCAACAAACACTGCGCGTTGAAGTTTGAGAGCATCAATAAAGTGCTTCAGAAATTGTGCTTGGTACTCCAAAGAATAGTTGGCGATCGGTTTATCGGACAAACCAGAGCCAACCATATCAAAGGCATAAACTTGGCAATCTTGAGCAAGTGCCTGAATATTTCGGCTCCAAGCTTCAATTGAGCTTCCGGCTCCGTGTAGCAAAACAATAGGACTTCCGCTATCTCCTACACACCAGTAGCGGATATTGATTTGTCCAATCTTGATATATCGATCTTGCGGAAATTTAGGTTGAGTCATGGCAGTTATGAACGGGTCATCACAGCAATTCCAGCAACAATTAAACTGACGGCTACTAGCTGAGTGAACGATAATCGTTCATCAAATAGCACACTAGCGATCAGAGCGACTGAGACAAAACTAACACCCGCCATCACAGGTTGACTCGCAGAAACAGGCAATGTCCCCAAGGCGAGGGCAAAAAGCAGCAACCCAAGGGTATAAATCAGCAACGCACTCAGGAACCAAGGAGAAATTAACACGGTGGCAAATCCTGCGTTAGAGGCTGTGAGACGAGATTGCTTGAGAAAAATCGTACCAGTCGCATTCGCGATCGCGGCGATAAAAACCAGCAGCCAGGCATACCAGGAAGATTGCATCATTTGCGTTGTTTCTGATTAGGGAACTGTTGATGAGTCAGTCCAGCTAAGGTGGTGCGGATCGTGCGGTTAAATCGTTCTGCGGCACTTGCCGAATCTGTGAAATGTCCTGTCAGTTCTAATCCGACATGACCGTGAACGACTGCCCAAAGCATCTTCGCGACTTCTTGAGAGTCATCCTCCGCAAAAATTTCTACATCAATACATGCTTGTACCGTACTGACGAGAAGCACAAAGCTTGACCAACTTTGTTGAATACAGCTTTTAGTTGGCGTAAACTCTGGGCTGGTTTGGCAGAACATCACAGCGTAATAGGTCGAATTTGCTAAAGCAAAAACTCGGTATGCTTGTCCTAAAGCAATGAGATACTCTAGCAAGTTGTCGGATTTAGGCACGCCTTCCAATGCCTGACACAGCATTGCAAAGCCTTTCAGGTACAACTCATTGACCAGTCCTTGCTTACTTCCAAACATTGTGTAAAGGACAGTTGTTGAGCATCCAACCATCTGAGCAATCCGCCGCATGGACAGTGCTTGTAATCCCTCGCGTAAAAGTAAATTACTGGCATCGTCCAAAATCCCTTGGCGCAGTGCTTGCTGGTGCAAATCCTGCGCTGCTCGGTAATCTGTAACACCATTCTTTCCTATGACACTGTTTTTTCTCATGTCAGTGTTATAGCAATATCAGGCAAAAGCTGTCAAGGATCTATGGATGAGACAGGGCGAAGGGCTGAACTTCGGAGAGCAGGGAGGAGCCGCACGTGGGGTGTTGTGGGGACGGGGAGGGAAAACCTCCCTGTTACCCGATTAGCATGTGTTGTCTTTCTGAAGCACTAGCGGCTTTACAATTGAAGAATGCAAAAGCTCACGATCACTCGACCTGACGACTGGCATCTCCATCTACGCGACGGCGCGGCACTAAAAGCAGTTCTGCCGCATACGGTGCGTCAGTTTGCCCGCGCGATTATCATGCCAAATTTGAAGCATCCAGTACGCTCGGTGGTTGATGCTTCAGCCTATCGTGATCGCATCCTTGCAGCAGTTCCAGTTGGTCAACAGTTCGAGCCGCTGATGACGCTCTACCTCACCGACAACACAAGCCCCGAGGAAATTATTGCGGCGAAAGCATCTCAGTTTGTTAAAGCGGTCAAGTACTACCCAGCCGGGGCAACGACCAATTCAGACTTTGGGGTGACGGATGTTCGCAAGTGCGATCGCGTCTTTGAATCAATGCAGCAGGTAGACCTGCCTTTACTCCTGCATGGGGAAGTGACCGATCACAATGTTGATATGTTCGATCGCGAGAAGGTGTTTATCGAGCGACATTTGATCCCTCTCAAGCAACGATTTCCCAGCCTGCGCGTAGTACTTGAACACATTACCACCTCAGACGCGGTGCAGTATGTCCTATCTGCAAACAACATCGCTGCAACAATCACGCCACAACATTTGTTGTTTAACCGCAATAGCCTATTCCAAGGCGGCATTCGCCCCCATTTTTATTGCCTACCAATTTTGAAACGAGAGGAGCATCGAGTGGCTCTTTTGCAAGCAGCAACCTCTGGTAATCCTAAGTTTTTTTTAGGCACCGATAGCGCCCCCCATCCTCGGAATAGCAAAGAAAGTTCCTGCGGCTGTGCGGGTTGCTATTCAGCTCTACAGGCTATGGAGTTGTATACAGAAGCGTTTGAGAGTGCCGATGCCCTTGATAAACTTGAAGCTTTCGCCAGCTTCTATGGATCAGATTTTTATCAACTTCCACGCAATACTGGACACATTACTCTGATCAAAACAACCTGGCGTGTTCCCGATGAAGTTCCATTTACAGAATCCGAACTTGTGCCCTTACGGGCAGGTCAAGAAATGACTTGGCTAATGGCTTGACCCCAGCAAGGCGCAAAATGAACTGTTTTAGAGCAGGCTAACGTTCGCAATCTTCGGACACCAATAACTTTTGCACCTAACCGACCAGACTGAATTGTTCCGGTGCATTGCGAACGTTCGACGGCGGCTTCAAACGGGGGGTGTAATTAAAAGTGAAAGGGAGATAGTAAAAATGGGATAGAAGCTATGATACATAAGACTTCTAACGAAAAGAGGTCTTGTTGTAGCGCAAAACCCTCCATGAAAAACCACTCTGAAACAACA
>JAHHGS010000074.1 GCA_019359715.1 Aphanocapsa sp. GSE-SYN-MK-11-07L
GGCTTTGACGATTTGTTCTTCTTCAGGGGTCATGCTTCACTCTCCAACGATGACTCCTTGAATGTCCCATGGGTTTGATTTTTTTGCCTTAAGTACATTTACTCATCGCAAAACTGAGATGCTCCCACTGTGCATCATTACTCAACAGCACAGAATTCGTTGATAAAGCTGAGGCACAAACTATTGCATCGGGTAGCTTTAATCGATATTTTTTACGCAGCGCGATCGTATAATTTTTTACAGTTTCATCAATGCCAATCACCACAACTTGAGATAAAAACTGCTGCACCTTCAATCTTTCAGGCTCTGAGATTGCTGGATAGGAGAGCATCTCTATCTCACTAATCACAGATAAGTAAAACTCCCCAACTGGCAAAGGATTCACCAGTCTTCCGCCCAAAAGGTACAACGCCACATTTGTATCAAGGACATATCCCATGACTACGCTGTCCATTCATCCCGAATTTGTCGTTGAAACTCAACTGGGTCATCTTGAAGGTGAAGAACACCGCTAAACGAATTTAGATCAACCATGCGTTTTCCAGCAGGACTCTGCTCTAGCATCAACTGGGCTTTTAGCCAGCCCTGCTCTTCTTCTGACAGCGAAAGTACCAACTGCTTAATAGATTCAACCAATTGAATATTCATCACTATTTCCCTCAGTCATAGCGGCTTCATTGTACTATTCCGAACTCTCTTATTCACTCCGCAACGCCCTCAACCTTGCCCGCAATCACAAAGGTTGCGCCTGCTTCAACCTAGCTCTATCAACCCAGCGCCCTATATAGGTTAAAGATATCGTGATGCCAGCGATCGCTAAGGATGAGCGGCTAACCATTGCTCTAAATCAGCCAAGATTGTGAAGTTGAGTCAGGCTTCGCCGAGGTCTTCGAGGAGAAAACTAACAGTTGCCGCTTGGCTGACTGGCTTCTGAAGTCAGATCAAGTCAGAGCGAATCTACCGATCCTGAGCTACTGTCATTAGGACTGGGAGCAGGGCTAGAGGGTGTGCTAGGGCTGGGGTAGGGGCGAGGATTCCAGGTCGGCATAATATTAAAAATAAAACTTGGCCCGCCCGGCGATGGCGCTGCTGCCTGGGGGCCAGTCTGGCAAAATGCCCTCCGGTAGCCCCTCAGTTCTGAAGCTTCTTCCCCAGACCAATGGGCAGGGTCTAAAAAGCTCTGAATGGCCTCAGTTTGATAAATCGCCGGGCAATCTAGGCTAGCCAGCCGATTTTCTCGCTGCCGATACCCCGTTCCTTTGACCAGAAACAAGCCTTCGGGTCTGGTGGCCGATGTGATGTGCACCGACCCCGCCAAGACATCGATCGCTAGACTCCCGCCAATACTCCGGGTTTGAATCAGCGTCGGTTCAGCGGTGGTGGGGGAGACGATCGCATCGGCCGCGCCATAGATACTAGGGACACAGGCCTTGGAGTTAAGGAAGCGATTCCGTTCTGCCAGCCATGCCAACTGCGACTCAATGGTTGAGGGATTGCCTGACTTGGAGTTGAGTAAGCTAATCGGTTCTCCCCTCCGGTCAGCAACGCTGCTCGTGCAAACCATAGAGGCAACTAAGTCGGTTTCCGTGGGCTGCCAGTCACCCAGGCTGACGATCGTGCATTCGCTGCCGGCGGCTGATCCGCTACACTGCTGCTCGGCCTCAGTGCAGGCTTGCTCCAGAGAAGCGGCACCGGCCGAAATTCCCCATTCCCCTGTATTGGCGATCGCTCCGCAATAGTACTTGGAGGGCACAGAATCCTGAGCGATCAGCAGAGAATGGGCAGGATCAGCGAGGCCGGTTGCTTGGGCATACCGGAGGGGGAGTCGATTAACAACAGCCGTACCGTCTGCCTTGACTCGCATTGTTAAACAGCCACCGCTGCGGGCATTGATCAAACTCCAGCCGATCGTCGCATTGCCAGTTGTCCGGCAGGGAAATAAATACTCGCCAGACTTACTGCCTGGCCCAACCTTCACCAAGGGAGGAACATTGGCATTCTTGTAGGTAAACTTGAGGTTTGCCCAAGCCCCACCAGCCGGAATAATGATCGACTCGTACAGCCAACTTCGCAGCCGGTCATCCTGATTAGCCGGTATCGGGGAAGTATGCCCGCGACGAATCAGGGGGAAATCAGTGGTTCTGTTGAATTTACTAATGATGGCCGTATCAGGAATGCTGGCATTGCTAGCCGGAGATAAAACTAGCATGGGCAAACCTGTAGCAGAGATCGCCAATCCCAAGCTCAGACGAAATTTGAGTGTATTCATATTTCTATCTCAATAAATAATAAATAGATAATTCTAACGATGTTGAACAATCGATCGACAAGCTTCAGCGCGCTCTACAGCTTGCTCGGTTCCGTTGGGATAATCAAATATTGATGCTGTTAACGTTCGGTGATCAACCTGGTTCTGAACTCGGTTCTCAATACAATTTGCAGAGAATTTATTGCTCCAGTTGCAGTCTGGATTGATTTTTTCTTTCCACAGTTTTTCAACAATCAGTAGAGTGTCACACGGTAACTGATTGGCTTCTAAGCGAGTGTTGAGTTGGCCATCCTGGTTCAGGTCTGCCCCTGCTCCAAATGGGGTCAGCAGAATTTTATAGGTTGTCTGCAGCGCCCCAGGCGTATAGCGCTGCTCTGGCGGATCGCCATACTCAGTTGTATTAAACCGGGTTTCACCCGGCTGTTTTTGGCTAAGAAGCTGCTCCAACTCAGCCATCCGATATTTTTGAATCAACTTTGCTAAAGATTGCTCAGCTTGAGATTGGATCGCTTTGAGGGACTGATCTGGAGCAGGTGCGGTTAAAAGTTGATTGCTCAGCGCTAAAACCCTTTGATAGTAGGCTAAAGCGACCTCAGGTTTGTTATCCTGGGCAGCTCGATCGGCTTCAGCCAAAAAATCCGGCAGGAACCTGGGCAATGCTTGGATTAATCTTGGTTGATCGTTGAGGAAAATCGCCCTCGCGTATTCCTTTTGCACCCTTAACCAATACTGCTGGACAATAAAAGCAATCCCCGCTGCTAGGAAGACGGCTGCGATCGCCCACTTGACTCGCTGTTGCCGTGCCCGTCGCCCCCGGCTGGCTTTGATAAATTCACCGCTGGCAGGGCTAAATCCGCCTAAAACCTGATTAAAGGTGGGGTCGCGGCTGAGTTCCAGGACTTGGGCTAACTTGGAGCCAGACCACAGTTCCTCCTCTGATTTTTTGGCCTGCCAGCGGGCCACATCACTGTTGAGGCGGTTGCGAAGGGCGATCGCCTGCCGATTTTCGCGAATCCAGTCCTTCAAGGTCGGCCAAGCCGAGAGCAGAACTTCATGCGCAACTTCGATCGTGGCGGTTTGCTTGGCTGTTTGCTGGTCAGCTTCAGCGCTGCTGATCAACAAATTCTGATCAATCAACTGAGCCAGCACCCGCTGCTCTAGCGGGTCGGTGAACTCGCTCTTAAAGGCTCGCCAGCGGATCGGTTTCCATTCAGTGCCCAGGCTTTCATCCCCAGCAATATCGACCAGCTTGAGGAAAATTTTCTGGGCCGCCAACTGCTCGCCCGCGGATAAATTCTGGTAGACCTGCTCAATATGCTGCTGGAGCGCTCCTCTCACCCCGCCCAACTGGCGGTAGGTGCTGATGTTTAAGCTGCGGTCTTGCAAGCTGTCATGGTGCAGCTCCGTCTGCCACAACAAGTCCAGCGTGTACTGCAACAGGGGCAAGCAACCCGCCTGCTGCTCCACCTCCTCAATGATTTCCTCCACTAGCCCCTCCTCAAACACGACGCCCTGATGGGCGGCGGGTTGTTCAATCGCCAGGCGCAGTTGATCGGGCTGCATGTCTGCCAGCATCGGTCGATGGCGATCGCTGGCTTTGATCAAGCCTGGGTAGGGGCTGAGCCGATCCAGAAAGTCAGCCCGCATGGTTGCGACAACTTTCAGGCGAGCATCCTTGGCCTTGGCGGTGTCTGCGACTAACTTGACTAAGCTGCTGATAAATAAGTCACGCTGATCGGCGATCGTCGTTGTGAACAATTCCTCAAACTGATCAATAAAAATCAACCAGGATGACTCAGGCTGTTTCAGGGTTTGCACCGTTTGCCGTAAAGTATCAACGCTAGCGACACGGGCAATTTGAGCCTCTGACTGTTTATAGTCAGCCAGCAAGCAAGCATAAAGCGACTCAAACGGATTTTGATCCGGGGTAAACATCAGGGGGGTAAATTTGCTTCCCCACTTACGAGTTAGCCAGGGAATTAAGCCAGCTCGAATCAGAGAGGATTTGCCGCTCCCAGATGCCCCCAAGAGCAGGATCAAGTTAGATTGCTCTAGTTCATTCACTAACCCAGTTAGAAACTGATCTCGACCAAAAAATAGGTCTTTATCTCCTGGCTCAAACTTTTTTAAGCCTCTATAGGGAGAAGTTGTAACTAGCTGACGGGTTTTGACTTCAGCAATCGAAACTTGAATAATTTGAGTTTGATTAAAGGTGAGGCTATTTTGATCCCCTTTAATCGCAATATCGCGAACGTTCTGTGACTGAACCTGTGATTCAAGCGAGTCATCCTGGATCATATAGCGCTTCGCAACTTCAAGAAGATGCGCCTAGAGATTCCCTACAGCACGGCCCAAGCTTTAGCGACTAAAAGTGCCACCCGCGCGACAGGTTCAGCCAGCTCTTCAATGCCGGCAAAGCCTTTTTTGAGGGCGGCGATCGCTTGGTCAATCATGCTTTGATCTGGGTTGGGCTTTTTCAGTTCTGCGGCAGCGGTTTTAACCGGAACTTCAAAGGTGGCTTTCTCAATTGGATTTAGGGCGTTGCTGTTAGCAATTAATTGCTGAAGCTGTGCCAACAGATTCAAAGCTTCCTGCAAATTAGCATCCTGGCTGACGGCTTGAGTCCCGCCTTTGGCAATATTGGCATTCTCGCCGACCTGACTGGCATCAAGATTGTTGCTGCTGCCACTAATACTAACGTTGCCAAAAGACTGCAACTGCTTCGGTGCAGCGTCAGCAACATTGACTTGTCCACTTTCATGCAGAATATTTTCTAACTGACGCTTAAGGTCAATCTTTTCTGCGGGGGTTAGATTTTTGATAATATCCAACACCTCGCCAACGCTGTACTTTGGCATATATTTTGCTCCTGAATGGTTAGGCTTTTAGTTTTAAGTTCGCAGGCAAAAATGGGCAAGCGCTCTAGAGTAGACCGCTAGAGTTGTTGCTTCGCGCAAACCGTTCTCTGTTTGACACAGAGTGAAAAGTAAAAAATAGAGACTTAAGAGGCTAAGGAATAAATTAAAAGCAAGAAGTTTAGCGACTAATATACTCAAACAGGAAACTTCAACAGATTTCTGATTTTAAGTTTAATGTTTAATTCAACTCCTTGACCCAAATAATTAAACTTCTAACCAAAACTTAGCATTTAGGATAGGATACTCACCTCAGCATTGACTCAGTCAGTCGGTTTAATTAAACCAGCAAGGTCAGTTTCTGTAGTCCCGGAATATCCAATAGATGACTTTGCACCACTTCTAGGGCATATTGTTTGGGCAAAGCCTGCTGAAACTTACTAAACCGATAGTTTGGCAAGTGCTGGAGCAAAAAATCCTGGCTTTCTGCTGTGCTCCAAAACTCTGGCTGGATGACTTGGGCGATCGCCTCAGCCAATGTGACCGGCGTTAAATGCTCTCCAGAAATCGTCACCTGAAAATTATTGGCACTCACCTGCCAACCCCAATAGTGCTCTAAGCCATACTTGAGGGTGCGGTTAATCTTGCCGCCAGCGTAGGTCCACCAGATTACCTGCTGATCGGATGGCCAGGCGATCGGCTCAACAATTGTCTGTCGCTGTTCAGACCGACAGTTGGCCAAGCTCTGCTGGGCATTCGGGTCGAGATAAGCAATCTCCTGGCTGGAATGGAGCAGCTTGGCAATTTCCTGGCAGATCTCCCAGCTCAGGAAGTGGGGCAGAAACCCTCCCCACTTCGGCCTTTGCCCGTGGGGGGCCGGTTTGACTTCAAGTCTGTGCTGATCGCGATCGATAGTCTGAGTTACCCACGCCCGACCGCTGAGCAGAAAAGAGCTGATGTCTGGGGTGAGGGCATCGACAAATTTTTCTTCTAAGCTTCCGATCGCCTGGCCGGTATGGGTATAAACCTCATACTGCTGAGGTGAAGAAAACACGGCATAAAGGGCCATAAAATTCTTGCGCCCAAACACTTTCTCGGTTTCGGTGCCAATCACGAGTAGCCCTTCTGTTATATGCAGATAATCTGTGTCTAGCAGATGCCGGAGGAAGCGATCGAACTCGGCCCGTTCAATGCCAGCAAAATCTGCCACCGAGGAAAGCTGTCGCCAGCAGTCGGCCGGACTCACCGCCCCAAACTGCATCGTCAGCGCCAAGACCTGCTGCAATAAAACCGGCCAATTGCGCTGTGAGAGCGTGACAGCTTCCACCCAGCCTTGTCTGGCTAGTTCTACCAGGGCGATCGCCTGGAGCAAGGCGGCCGGATGATCGACAAAGAAGGTAGTGTTGGCAGCCCCACCCCGCCGGCCGGTTCGCCCCAGGCGCTGCAAAAAGGCTGAAACCGTATCGGGGGCATTGGCTTGAAACACCCGATCTAAATCCCCGACATCAATCCCCAACTCTAGGGTGGAGGTGCAGACAATGCAGTTATTGCGGCCCTGCTGAAAGCGTTCTTCGGCCAGGGTGCGCTCCTCTAAAGCCACAGAGCTGTGGTGGATAAATACATCAATGCCCTGATTTTGCATCTGGATGGCAATCACTTCTGCTAGGGCCCGGCTCTGGCAAAAAAACAGGCTCTTTTGCTGCTGAGCCACCACACTTGCAGACCGAGCAATCTCCAGGGTCGAGTCTTTGTAGATGATTTGAATCTCTTTGCGAGTCGGGGCGGGGGGTGGACTGATGATTTGAGCCGATCGCTGGGATGTGCCCTGGAGCCAGTCCAGCATCTGCTCAGGATTACCGACGGTGGCACTCAGCCCAATTCGCTGCACATCATTGGGCGTGCAGGCAAGGGCGCGCTCTAACACCGACATCAAATGAGCGCCGCGATCGCTGCCGGCCAGGGCATGCACTTCGTCAATTACAATCGCCCGCAAATCGGCAAACAGTTGCGCGTGGGGAATCTTGGCCGACATCAGCATCACTTCTAAAGATTCTGGGGTGGTCATTAGCACGGTGGCCGGCTGCCGCAAAAACGCCTTTTTCTGAGCCGCTTTCACATCGCCATGCCACAAAAATCGGCTCAGCCCGACCATTTCGCAATACAGGCCCATGCGATCGGCTTGATTATTCAGCAAGGCTTTGATCGGCGCAATGTAAATCATCCCGACCCCGATCGGTTCCTGCTCCATCAACTGGGCCAGCAGGGGAAACATACTCGCTTCCGTTTTCCCCCCCGCTGTTGGAGCCAGAATAATCGCGTTGCAGCCATCCAGAAGCGCCTGGGCCGCCAGCTCTTGCACCGGGCGTAAACTAGACCAACCCAGCCGGGCCACAATTGCCGCCTGGAGACGTTCAGGAAAACGGGTAAAGCTAGAAGTAGAAGTCATCAGAATCAAAATCACCCTTAGAAGGTGACTGCGTATTGTTGATTGTCCGTCGCTTCCGGCTCAGAGTAAGGTCGCCCCTGCGCGATCCGGGTTTCTTCGGCATTCAATTCAGTCAGGTCGTGCCCACAATCGGCGATCGGTTCAAATTCCGGTTCCGCCGCCGCCAAATCGAGAATATTCACCAGTTGGCGCAGGAACTGGCGGGGGACAATGCCGACATCACCGCCAAAACCAGCCGTCACATTGGCCACCAGCAGATCAATAAATTCTGGGCTAACTTTACGACGCAGCCGATCGCCCTCACGGGTCGGATAGAGATCCCGTAACTTGAGGGCCACTTGCCGTAACCGTTCGGCATCGAAGGGCTTGAGCACGAGCTGCGGCTGACGAGGATTGACAAATTTTCCGGTTTTGATTAATTGCAACCGATCGTGGAGTGGCGACAAGCCCGCCACGCCGCGCTGGGTATCAAAAAATTCTGGAGTGCCGGTAAAAATCCACAGCAGCCCTGGATAGCGATCGGCGGCATCACAGATTTGGCGAATCCCATTCAGCGACTTAGCCCGAATGTCGGTTCGCATTCGCAGAATTGTTTCCACTTCATCAATCACAATCACTAAGCCGGGATAGCCAGCCGCCTTGATGATCGCCACAATCCCGTGCAGGTAGTCCATCGCTTCTTTGCTGCCAATATCGCCTTTAATCCCCGCCAAGTGTTTAATGCTGGCGGCGACATTTTCACTCCCCGACAGCCAAGACAACAGCGCACTCGCTTCCGCCACTTGATTGTTTTGCTTGAGGGCAAACACGGTTCGCAGCACCCGCGCCATATCTTCGGGAGCTTGCCCACCCGTCAGCGCCGCCAACTCTTCTTCCAGTCGATGTTGCACTTGGGCATCAAAGTCGGCATCCTCTGGATTCGCACCCCCATCCACCATCGCATCTTCGACCCGCGCAATCCAGCGATCGAGAATCAAGCCTAACGCGCCGCGATCGCACTGATTTGTGCCTAATTCTTGCACCACCTTCCGATAAACATCATCAAAGCGATGAAAATGAAGATCGTTGTCAGAAACCACGACAAAACTGGTCACAAAGCCTTTAGTCTGAGCATCCAGAATCGCCAATCGCGACATAAACGTTTTGCCACAGCCATAGCCACCCCGCAGAAATTTAAATCCGCCTTCATTGTTGCCTGCCAAGGATAGCTGGCGTTGAATTTCAGTTCGCGATTGGTCAATCCCAACCGCAAAAGCTTCCAGCCCTCGCTCTGGCACCACGCCCGATCGCAGGCGCTCAAAAATATGCTCAATGTCTTTCGGGCTAATCGTCATGACCAATCAGTGGAAGAACAAAAAGGTGAAACAGGAAAGTTAGGACGATGATTGAAACAATTTGCTTTAAACAGTTTGTATCGCCAGATTACAAGTGATTAGACTGTTTGAGATATCGACTTCCACTGGCTGAAAGTTCAACCCGAATCGCAAACGGTAACTGCTGGGAGTATTCACTTAATCGATTGGCAAACTGCCTCACCGATCGCGGATTTCCTAACAGGCTACTTGCTTCGGCTTCCGTAATCGCTCCGTGTTTTTCGATATGGAGTAACACCATTAAATGAGGATTATGCTCGAAGCTGTCATACCATGCTGTTTGCGTGGAATTGAGGGCTGCTCGTTCCTGATCGTTGGGTTCAGATTGGGTGGACTGAAGTTGAGCCTGGGAAAATTGCTGCCGATCCGATTGCAGCCTGAGCTGCTCAATCGACTGCTGAAGACGACTGATTTCAGTTTCGCATTCCACCTGAATGGCTTCATGCCCGCTAATGGTGCGATCGATCTCTAAAAACAAGGCTTGCTTATGAGCGATTGACTGATTCATGCTGACTACCAGACCCGACAAATGATTGTGCTCTGCTTGCAATTGCTCAATCTGCTGCTCCAGATTTTGGCAAGTTAGTTCCTTTTCGTGCAGCAAAGCTTGTTTTTCAGCGATCGCCTCCTCCAGATCAATTACAGCACTCGCCAGGTTTAATTGCTGTTGATGCCGTTGCCACAGATTAGCTTCCAGATTCTCTGCCGCAGCCTTTTGGTCAGAAATTTCTGTTTCTAGCCGATCCAAGGCTGATTTTAATCGTTCAATATTAATTTTGAGTTCAGATTGGGTAGCCAAATCCTGAGTCATTTGTGCTCGCAGATTGCCTAACTCAACCTGGTCAGCGATCGCAGATTTTTGGACAGCTTTGTGTTCTGCGTTGAGTTGAAAAATTTCTAATTTCAGTCCGTCAATTAGATTTTTTTGGCTAATCGTGTTCCTTTCTAATTGCTCTAATTGCTTTTGTTTTTGCAGAATAACTGTTTCCAATTCAGTCGTTAACTTATTTTGCTGACTCAACTTTTGCCGCAGAGAAATCTGATGTTGCTCCACAGTTCGGCTCTGATTATCGGAGCAGGCGATCGTTTGAGTTAGATCTTTCTTGACTGCTTCAAGCTGTTGAGCCGTCGCCCGATAAGTCTGGTCTAATAATTGCAAATTTGTTCTTATAAATTGTTCTTGCTGCTGCGCTTGACTCAGGTAGGTCTTAACTTGCCTCAGCTTACGACTTAACAATCGTTCTCGTTGTCGCTTCAGCAGGCTGATCCCTGCGACTGCACTTGGGACAGCGGCTAATCCCGCTAGCGTAGACTGTTGCATATTTCTGTGCAGGGGCAACGAAATCGTAAACCCGACGCCAAACGTCAGTAGGCAGAGAGCAAGCCAATCTCTAAAGGGAGAATATCGTTGTTCTGGCACTGGTAAAGAATCGATTGTAAAAACGGAGCTTGAGTCTACATAGCAATGCTGTCAGAGATTTTTGGCTATGCAGATTAGAGGTAAAGATTCAGGTCGAGGGGTTGACAAAAAAGTTGGGATCAGTAGTGTATCGGTATGAAGCTAGAGCAAGTTACCCCGATAGCAGAACGTACCCTTCTGATGGAAAAGCCACCAGAAGAGTTGGTC
>JAHHGS010000075.1 GCA_019359715.1 Aphanocapsa sp. GSE-SYN-MK-11-07L
ATTCATCAAATGTGCCGCCCTCAACCGAATGATCCAGATTGCCAAGCCTGAGAGTTATCCAGTTCCAGCTTAAGGATCTCTCCATCTCACCCAACCTCTTCCTTCTTTTGAATCATGCAACAAGGCCCGTTAGCCCTCCAAATTATCGCGGTTGAGATACTGGTATAAACCCCATTTTTGGAATTAGGGTCTGTTTTAAAGTACGCCCTAATCCTTCAGGTTATAATTGCCAGGGCAGCAGTGCAAGCAGCGTAAGTGAAATAAGTTTGATGTGGAGATACATTGTCTTAACTCTTAAACACCTCCTGACGACTGGTTTGTCGATCGTTGCTGTTTTCGTGTCAGGAATAGTTTCTGCATTAATTCGTACATCTTTACGAGTCAGAAATAATTCTGGTGTGGGACCAGAATATGACAATGAAGACATCGCAACAGTTGTTGGTTTTTTAGTGTTCTTAATAGTCCTGCTCGGACTTCTATACCTTCTTCAACGCACACTCAGTCGAAATTTACAGTGGCTTCCCTATTTAGTGGCTGTGATTACTTGTATCTGCTCTACTCCATTTCTTTCCGTCGTGTTTTTTTGGTAACCAATAAAAAACCTAAATGCAATAAGTGTAGGAGTGCCGAGAGGGCTAACACTGCGTTGGTGCGGACGACTTAAAGGTTGCCGATGAGAGTTCAAGGTTATCTACCACCGCACAACTTCACCGTTAGGTCGCTTATGTTATCGGTGAGGGAAGCGTTGTAAAGCTATCTATTTTAGGTCAAGAGTTAAATAACCGGTAGTATTTTTTGGTAAAGGATAGAGGATAATAGGCAATGATGCTCTTTGTCTTTTCTTATGTCATCTATTCCTGCTTTCCTCCGTTGCCCTAACTGTGGTTCAGAGGACATTATGAAAAACGGCTCCACGCGACGCGGCAAACAGAACTATAAATGCCGTGATTGTGGACGCCAATTTGTCGAGAACCCCCAGTGGAAGCGCCGGGAACCAAACAGCACAGCGATGATTGACCGCTTGCTGTTAGAGAAGATCCCCCTGGCCGGTATCGCCCGGGTGCTCAAACTCTCAGCCTCCTGGTTACAAGAGTATGTGAATCGATGCTATGAGGAGGTGCCGCGCCAAGTGCAGGTGGTGCCCAAACGCAAAGGAGGGTTAAGGGTGCAGATGGATGAATTGTGGTCATTTGTCGATGACAAAGGGAACAAGCAGTGGGTTTGGCTCGCCCTCGATGTTGTGACGCGGGAGATTGTCGGGTGCCAGATTGGCGATCGTTCAGCCGACTCAGCCTTGGCCTTGTGGCAATCGATGCCAGCAGTGTATCGGCAATGCGCCATGATTTATACCGACGACTGGGAGGCTTACCAGGCTGTCCTACCGAGAAAACGGCATTGTGCACTCGGAAAAGAAACAGGGTTGACCAGCTACATTGAACGATTCAACAATACCTTGCGACAACGCGTGTCTCGATTAGTGCGAAAGACGCTGTCATTTTCTAAGAAATTGGAGAATCACATCGCCGCGATTTGGAATTTCATCCATTACTACAACGCACAGATTCGCCTGCAACTATCAAACGCTTGAAAAAATTCCCTCTTTTTTCCTTATCCTTTACTAAAAAAGACTACTTAATTTCGTTGATTTTGATGGTATGGAGAGAACCTACCGCCTGCACACGCGAAAAGATTATGGAAAAGGTTGCAGCCTTGTTCCCTGAGAATTCGTTAAGAGTATAGGAGAAGGGGTAAGAGGCGATACGATATGTTAGAAGTCATCTAGTGACTCGCGCTGCATGGTCGTCCTCTAACCCTGGCAAGCTCTCCCAATTTTTTACTTTAAGCGTTTCTTCAATCGGACTAGAATTGTGGGTGAGGAGCGAACGATATGTTATTAGACATGAATACTCTGGCTCAAATCTTTCGCTGTTACTGTTTTGAAAACGTCGGAAGCGCAAAGTTTCCACTATGCAAGTGCTTTAGTCCACTGAACAGCAATGTACAATTTGTGGACAGCCTACTTTTTTGATTATGGTTAGTGAACCTTCCCAACATCCTAAGCTGTATGTGCGGGGACGCTTAGTTCTCCCGGCATCATTGCGTAAGCGGATCGGGCTGCAAGAGGGCGATCGCTTAGTGATTAGCGTCGAGCTTGACCAAAGTTTGCGTCTGGTCAGTCTCAAGCGCAATGATTGAGTCCTTGCGGCGGAAACTGCAAACTTCAAAGTTTCGATTAATGGTAGCGATCAGTTTAATCATGATCACTATGCTCATTTTTCTGTGGCTTACTTCAGATAACCCATACTTGTTGGAAAACCCAACCTGGCTGTTTAGTAAGCCCTCTAATGAAGCTATTATTGAGTCTTTACCCTCCGCAAAAAATGTCAACTACCGTCCTTTAAGATCTCTGCTGCAAGCTAAACGGTGGGAAGATGCTGACAAGGAAACCCAAAAAGCTTTAGCAAAAGCATTATCTTCAGATGATAGTTATCTTTCGCTTCTAAGAGCGAAGGAAATTCAAAAGATCCCCTGTACTGACTTATTGACGGTAGATCGTCTCTGGGTGAAATTTAGCAATGGACGTTTCGGCTTTAGCGTCCAGAGACAAATAGTTGAACGTGACAATGAATTATCAAGTCCAAAGAAAATCAAACAATCCTGTTTAAGTAAATGTCCTCAAGAGCTATTCAAAACCCTAGAGAGAGTTAGATGTAAGCGGGGTTGCGAAAGTCAGCGGATAGAGGCGGAGTTTGAAAGAATTCCAGAGAAAATGGGTAGAGGTCACTTGGCGGTAGGTACTCAATTTTCAGTCGGTTATTATCCTTCACCCATTGAAGTAATTTCTGATCATAAAGCTGATACCTACCGTGAACTTGCCAAACGAGCTACCCAGTGTCACGTCTAACAATTGCCCGGCTTGCATTGGTGCGGATGGAACAGAGGTTAGTGGTGGGAATTTGAGATTGCTCGCATCCTTACGCCTTCAATGTTCAGCTTAAGGTTTATTTTTCAACCCCTTCCTAGCTAAGGAAATTGAAAGTGGTACAACTTCTAATTAGAAACATAACTTGATGAGGTAGGACAAGCATGACTGAACGGCCAGTTTGGACAACCCTGATCGGACGGTGGATTATTGCCTGTGTCATAACTCAACTCTTGCAAATTTGGGGAGATGGTTTTGCAGATTGGATCCTTCCAACTCTGGACGTTGGGGGAGGGACTGAGGGAATTTCCCTAATATTGTTTGGTTTAGCGGTGCTGCGACTGGTGAGCAGCGCTATAGGTGGAGCGGTTCAGTGGTGGGTACTGCGACCTTTGCTGCCGTCCCTTCGAGGGTGGGTCTTAGCAACCAGCTTTGGAAGTGCGATCGCTCTAATCCTCATCAATAGTTTGTGGTCAGTGACCCTTATGCCCTCTACAGAGGGTGCCGTAGGCATGATAATGCCCCCCACTTCGATGTTGCCGAAGTATCTGTTTTCAGGTATTGCAGGGATAATTCTAGGGACAGCCCAGTGGATTATATTGCGACGCAAGATTTCCTGGGCGGGTTGGTGGGTGCCTCTAAGCGGTATTGGGTTGCTTGGGGGAGAGATTTTTGTATCCGCTGCACAGTTGGTGCTTAGCCCCACCGGAATAGACGTGAGCCAAAGTGCTTGGAATCCCGTCTTTTGGGTGATCTCTAGCCTCAGCACAGTACTTTATGCTGCTATAACAGGTGGGTTTTTAGTACGTCACCTAGTAGTTCAGCATTAGCAGGTGTGACATCCTCCCGCCGCCGACCTTTCAGGTACGGCGCGGGCTTCCCGCCTCACGAATACAGCCCCCTGTACCCCGGCATCTTGGGAAGTTCCTGCTTCAACTGGTAGTGTCTAGCCGTAGTTTGTCCTACAAAGCCCCGATCAAATCCCATCCACAGGCAATTTGTTTTAAGTTCACGAGATAGTCCTCCCGCCAACTGTTGATTAAAATGTTTGTCTTTTGCATTTCCTATCCGCCGCACTGTTCACCAGCAAGCTGTACGTTTGTGTCGGGACAGAAAGTTGCCACTAGTCTTGTTCAAGATGTGAGTCAATGATATCAAAGATTGTTTGTTTCGGCGGTGATGGTCTTCGGCTCGACTGAGCGCTCGCCGAACGTCCTGTTCTTCGGAATCTGGCCCCTGAGCCGGGCCGAAGGGGTCAACCATCCCACCTCAACAAACCTGGCTTTCATCCCACATCAACGAAGCGTATGATGTGGGGATTCCCGCCGAGCAAGCTAAAAACACTGAACCTCTGTGGCATGGCGATCGCTGATTAACTCCAGGCTCGTTGTCTAACTTGCTCAAACGTTGTTTCTTGCTGGATCACACCGTTTTCATAAACCGTTCCCAATTGGTTGTGCTGCAAGCTCTCGGTCGTGGCGGGTACGGTTTGATAGCCAGTTGGCGTTTTGATCAGCGCCAGTCTTCCAGCTTTGCTTTTTTTGCCCGGATCGGTAATTGGGTCTTTGTAAACCGCGATCGCCTCACCTGCCACCGTGACTTCGCTGCACTTAATCGCAAACTTTTGAGTGTCGCGGTTGAGCTTTTGCAGCAGCGCACCGCCCATCCCAAAAGCGACATTAGTGGCACTGAAACCAAGGGCGGCGATTGCTTGCAGAATTTCCCCGATGCTGTGCTCGTTCACCCCGTCACCTTGAATTACTCGCACATGCTGGAGCACCTTGTAGCCTTTCGTATTAACCGTGCTGCCAAAGTGATAGTCCAGCCGTTGGAGGACTTTGCCGACAATTTCGACCGGATTACCAGAGTCAGGCCGGATCACAACTGTTGCTCCAGAATCAATTACCGCCTGGCGGAGGCGATCGCCCCAGAGATGATCGATCGCTGACCAGAGGTCGTAGGAATCAGAAACGACTGCGACTAGGCTACCCGGCTTAGCAAATTGGTGCAGCATGTTGCGGTAGGCTTGTTCTTCGCCCTGGCGCTGCCAAGCCGTAATTGTCGAATGTTCGGCGGCTGGAATCGAGTAGGCAGCCATTGGGTGGTTGTAATAGTGATTGGCATACAGAACTCCCTGCACGGTATCGGAACCGCAAAAGTTGACCAAGTGGGCCATGCCACCCAGTCCTGCCGACTCGCAGCTCGAAACTCCCCGCGCCCCAAAATCGTGCAGCTTGAAGCCAATTTCCCCGGCTGGATCGTCTGAGGTTTTTTCCAGATAGTTATAAATCTGCTGCTTGATCTGCCAGCTTTGGGTGGCCACCGTGGTTGGATACCAGACGCGCAGCAGCAGCGTTTCGAGCCAAGAGATAATCCAAAAGGTTTGCGGATCGGTTGACTCCATTGTCATCAGCACATTCTGCACCGGTACAACGGTTCCTTCCGGTACGGCACATATTCGCAGCGGTAGACGCCCCTTCAGGTCATGGGCAATATAGTGCCAACCAGCGGCATTAAAAGGCACGCCGTGAGCCGAAAAAAATGTCTCAGCTTCTTCCACCATCCAGGGCGTAACGGGTTGACTCAAATACTGCTTGAGAATATATTGCAGCCCAAAAAAGACGGTGGCTGGAGACTTGCCGCCGCGGCTTTCCAGATAGGAATACATGCCCGTTGTTTGGGGCGGATACTGCAACCAATGGCTAGCTTTGTAGGAATCAACATCCAAAATCAAGTTGTAGTTCATCGCAATCAATCTCTAAACATAAATAGGAAAGAAAAAACTGTGACCAGGACAGGCGATCGCTCGATCCAGTCTCAGCAAAATTGCAGAATTAGCTGCTGCCAAATCTAGACAGCTCAAGCATTCTGGCTTAAAAGCTTAAATCCGATCGCTGAATTCTAATCGCTGGAGTCAAACCTTACTGACAAAGTGCTGAATGATCTGAAAGTGATCTTCAAAGATCCGGTCTTCGTGAGCATAAAGATCGGCTAAAGACATCCACCAGGCTTTATCAGCATCGTCACTGCCTTTGACTAGCGGCAGTTCGCCTGGTTTAAGCTGAATGAAATAGGCGTGGGTAATTGTCCGTCCGCGCAGCGATCGGCCCGGATTGTCAAAGACATGACTCTCGATAATTGAGCCGCGCAGGACTGGCAGCGGCACTTTCAGGCGAGTTTCTTCTTTGAGTTCCCGCAACATGCCGTCAACCAGGGTTTCGGCTTGGCTCAAAAACCCACCCGGCAAAGCCATTAACCCTTTGCCCGGCTTGGCTTTGCGCCGCACCATCAGGACATGTCCAGATTGCACCACCACTGCGTCCGTGGTAACAAAAATCGGTGGGTAAGGCGCTTGTGACCAAGCCCGTTGATAGGCCTGGATAAACTGCTGTTCTTCGCAGAGAATTGGGTAGCGATTGCTGAGCTTAAACGCCTCTAAGATCTCAGCTACTCTAGCTGGAATCTGGGTCAAGTAGGCTTGATTGTCTGGATCAAAATAAGCCTGGCGAATCGCAGTCGAATTTAAGTCTTGGTAATTACCCGTTTCAATGTAGTCCCACTGCGGAAACAAGTCTAAATAGTACGAAGAAGCATCCTTGCGGTGTCCGAGTACGGCAACCGATGGACTGCGATCGGTAATTTCAAACACCTGCTGCTGAACCGCCCGCAGCCACAAATTATCGCTGTACAGCCAGTCTCGAATCGGTAAAAAATGAATCCGCTGCAAATCCTCAGTCTGCAAGGCAGCGCTAATCATCTTTATTCGCTCTTGGGAACTCCACGGGTTGCGGGTGTCAGGAGCGGCCCGGTGACTGCCCAAGATAATAATTAAACTTTCGACTTGGTCTAAGGCAAGCTTGACCGTTTGCAAATGCCCAAAATGGAAGGGCTGGAATCGACCAATGTAGATCCCAAACTGATATTTTTTTGTCATCACAGACTCCCTGGATGGTTTGAACTCCTCTCTCCGAGGATGCCTTCGATTATAGCCATAGCGAATAGGCAATTGTCAAATTGTAATAAGACATTCTTACAGTGGCGCTACAAAGGTTTTAGGGCTTTTTAGAAATAATCACTTCTGTAGGACGTAAAACCTTTTTATCCCAACAAAATCCTTGACGAACAATTTTAACAACAGTCATTTCATTTAGCTCATCATGAACTTCGTGACCTACAACACGAGTCACGTTGAAATCTAGTTCACTTGCATCTGACTCAATTGCACTAATATTTCTGCGCTCCAATATACTCAGTAATTTTTGCTGAATGTTTGAGAATGATTTCGGTAATCTTTTAATAAATTTGGGATTCAATTCTGCATTGTCGGACATATATGTAATCAAAGGTTCAATTGCATCTAATACATCTAAAATTTCTAGATATAGTTTTTCGTTAAATTCATTAGATTGCGCTTGATATTCTTGCAATGTTTGCTGTGCAGCTACTTTTTGATTTAAAAGCTGACCTAAAGCATTTACAGTATCCTGGCGTTGACTTTCACTGAGATGAAACATAAGATTTCCTTTTTGACAAGACATTGATTTTATTAGACTCATATCTCAGGAAAAAGAGTTTGGCCGATGATCCTATCTAAACTGGAGACATCACTAGCAGACGATATATCTATATCAGGCTCACTTACAAAGGGTAATAACTCAAGCTGAGGTACAGAAGAATCTAGTATTGAGAGATCTTGATGTTTGAATCGTTCAGCGACTGGCAATATAGGGCAAAGGTAGTCACTCACAAGGCGCTTTTGGGGGTTTAGAAGATTTTTTTGAGCTTGAGCGATAATATTGGCAGGGTACTGCCTTAGCTTCATGGCTTTTGCAACGGCTTTAGTAATCTCAGCATTTGATGCAGACCTAGAGACAGCAAGGATGTCGTATGGGTTTAACTTAGATATATTGTTGCTCATGGTTAATGCTAAACAAGTCCTAGGTTAATGTACAAACTCTGTAAATCTGGATCATTAGGGCTTATTGCATAAGCCCACTTACCCAATTGATATATATCGTGCCCAGAAAGAGACTTTCTTCTTATTCCATCTACCAGAATCTCTGAAATAATATCTAAAACAGATGTACGAATACTTTCATGACGAGATCGTTTGGCTTTTGTTATTACATCTTCGATTCGATTTTGCTTAAATAGTCGTTGGATCTCTTGAAATTCTATACTTATTTCAACTCGATCGATTAATTCAATCAGAATTGGATTTTTTTGATCGATGATCCTAAGCTTACTGAGTTCTTTCAAGGCTTTTTCAAATGAAATTTTATCAGCAGCAAGTCGCTCTCTAATCTCTTCAGCTTTAAATTCTGTCAAGTAGCTTTTCGCAGCTTGACTGCTTACCAATTCATACCAAAACTGAGCAAACTTTAAATGATCTTGTAGTTCATTAATATTTTGACGTTGCTCGATACACAGTTTATTAATTTCTTCTTGCCAGTCTTTTTGCTTCTGTAGTTCTGACTTGATCTGTTGAAGAGGTGCAAATGATTTTTTCCAGTCCAGATTCTTTAGGTGATAGCAACTCTCATAGTAGAGAACAATATTTTGAGCAAGTTTTTCAAGATCTGAAATGGCTGCACTAGATGGCTTGATTTGAATCGCTCTTACCACGTCACTATCTAAACACGCAGCAACTGCATCACCCCAAGTAGTATAGAGAGTTGCCCAATCCTTCTGAGGGAAAGAGTATCGTGGAAAAATTTGTTTGTAATACTCAAAGCAGCTAGGAGATATAGTAAGTTGATTGGCTTTGAGACCAATTGCGGAAGAATCAGAAATCAACTTTAGAAATATCATTTCTTTTCGATACATATCTCTAAGCAAAAGATAGTGATTCAAATCCTTGTCTTTTACCACATTCAATAAATCCTCTATAAGCTGAATAAGAGTTATCCTCAACTCTTCAAAGCTGACGAATGAATTTCTGAGCCAGAGTAGGTCTTTTATGGCTGGATCTGCATCAAAATTGGCTAAAGCTGTTGACCAAACCAAAATCAAATCTGGTAATAACTTGGAATTTTCCAGCGCATAGTAATAAGTCGCTACCGCCCAATTATGCAGAGATTCAATATCAAGCTTATTTCGCCAGTCTTGTTCAAATTTTGAATGAATACTTTGCCAATCGTGTGTTTTCCATTGCGTTTGAGCTAAGCATGGTTGAATATATTTTTCTAGATTGTTTTGTACAATCTCATGAATACCATAATTTTGCAAAAAGCTTTGACTCTCTAACTCAGCTTCTGATAGCTTTCCCTCATTAACATAGTTTTCAATTTTGAGTATGGCTTGGGCTTGATGTTGTTGAATCAATGTTTTAAGCGATAATATCTGTTCTTGGAATTTAGAGTTTTTACAAGCTTGCCACGCTTTATGCGTTTCTTTGAATTTGCCTTGCTTAGCATAAGCAAAGCCACGTAAATAATTGGCTCTCTCAGTTTGTAAGTCTCGTAATTCAAAAATAGCTTTTGAATAATCAAAGGTCTTGATTAATATCACTGCTAATCTAATTTTACTTTCCGTTAATTCCGGCAATTCCTTGATAGCGTTCAAATAAAAAGATTCAGCTAATGAGTAATGGTTTGAATTCTCAGCTTTTAATCCTTCCAGGAAATAGAATCTGCCTTTAACAATACGATCGAGTTTAGCTTTAAGCGCTAACCCGTCAGAGTTAGAAAATTTAGTCAATGCAGTTTCAAGAAGCAATATTGCTTCGGAAAAACTTCCCTCTTGAGCTGCTTTTCTAATATTCACTAACTGAGCTTTGAACTGAATTTCTAATTGAACATTGCTCTTGCAATTGTTGATTTCTGTGGTTAAAAAATTAGTATCATAGAGTTTTTGGGCTTCAGTCAAATCCACCAATGCCCTTTGAAATTCTCCTTTCCCTATATACTGCTTTGCTACTCCTAATAAATACTTAAACCTATTGCGTTTATGATATTCCAAATTGCACTTTTTAATTTCACCATCTAATGCTATTTCGTCTATAAGTTTATTAGCTTGAGAATAAAGTGATAATGCTTTTTCTATGCTTTCAACCTGTAAAGGGTCAGACGAGGCAAAAGACATCTGCTCTCTAGCTGTTTTTATTAATGTATCAGCCCGCTCAACAGTTAGTTTCCAGTCTTGTGAGAGAAGATATATATCACGTGGATTGTCAACAAAAAGCTGTTGAACTGAATACCCAATTGACCACTCTGATGTATGGTCTCTTTCAATTAAATTGTCGAGAATGTTAATTGCACTACGATACTTGCGAAGGCCTGCAAGACGTTTTGCCTCTTCAACGTCTCTTTTAATGTCAACGATACTGCCTACCCGATTAGCAATACGACTAAAAATGTTCACGAACAATTTACCCCCTGATTTGGAATTAAAAGTTTAGTACCGATGGGTGCGACCTCAACTTGATTTAGGAAGTAAAAGGTGCTAATCCTAGGGAAACAATTTAGGCGGGAAAACTATGGCAGCACGATTAATCAGTGTTGAGGGAGGTCAAGTCAAGATAGAAGTGAC
>JAHHGS010000076.1 GCA_019359715.1 Aphanocapsa sp. GSE-SYN-MK-11-07L
AGTTCATCCGAGAGCGCCTGGATTTAACCCCCCATTTCCTGTCGATTTTCTCCCCTGCCAGGGGTTGCTTTTAAGAGGGTGCCGAAGTTCTGACTCAAGGTGCCGAAGTTCTGTCTTTCAGCACTAAAGCGGCCCAGGATAAGCCAGAACTGCGTGCTTTCGTTGAGTTTTATTTGAAGAATGCACCGAGCTTAATTGAGACCGTTGGTTACTTACCCTTACCAGACGATGCTTACCGTCTGGCAGGAATTCAGTTTACAAGGGGAAAAGTTGGCACTGCCTTTCAGGGGATTCCAGAACCAGATATTACGGTGACTGAATTGCTACGGCGGCAGACTACGTTTCAGGCTAGTAAGCCGTAGCAAGGTGCTGGCTGGTGACGCAGAAACAGTCCGAGGCTTCTGCGTCACCGTGCCAGATGCAGGAGAATGCTCTAGGATGGTTTGCATCAATCAAAATTGATAGACGGAACTGCTAAATCGTGAAAACTACCTCGCTATCGCCTGAGCTGATTGTCGCTGGCTTTCATGCCCTTTCGGAGCCACTACGAGTCAAAGTTGTGGAGCTTCTACGGTCAAACGAACTCTGCGTTTGCGACCTCTGCGAGACTTTAGACGTTGCCCAGTCCAAGCTATCATTCCACCTCAAGGCTTTGAAGGATGCCAACTTGCTGCGATCGCGGCAAGAAGGACGCTGGATGTATTACAGCTTGAACTTGTCTCAGTTTGTAGTCTTGGAGCAGTATTTGTCAGAATTTCGTCGCCATAGCCCAATCCTGCCCGCTCGCCCCTGTAGTGAAGAGGATTAATTAAGCAAAGTCGGGAATAGGGACGGGACTGCTTAGTGTCGTTCGAGACAACAAATCAATATTTTTTGATGACATCAGTTTATTTTGAATTGGAGGAATCATGGCTATACGAGTTGGGATCAATGGATTTGGACGGATTGGGCGATTAGACCTGAGAGCCGCTTGGGGCTGGTCAGACCTGGAGTTTATTCATATTAATGAGGTGAAGGGTGGAGCAGAAGCGGCGGCTCACCTGCTGAAGTTTGATTCGGTACACGGGCGTTGGCAGCCGGACGTGACAGCTGGGGGCGATCGCATTTACATTGACGGCCAGCCGCTTACTTTTTCGGAACAGGCCAAGCCGGGAGATGTTGCCTGGGATGAGTTGGGTGTGGATATTGTCCTGGAATGCTCCGGCAAGTTTCGGACTCCAGAAACGCTGGCTCCCTACTTCAAGCGGGGCGTTCGCAAAGTAATTGTGGCGGCTCCGGTCAAGCAGGAAGCGTTGAATGTGGTGATGGGCGTAAATGATCACTTGTACGATCCCAGACAACACCACCTCCTGACGGCTGCTTCCTGCACCACCAACTGCCTGGCCCCGGTGGTGAAAGTGATCCATGAGGGCATTGGTATCCAGCATGGCGTGATCACCACAATTCATGACAATACCAACACTCAAACCTTAGTCGATGCGCCGCACAAGGATCTTCGACGGGCCCGGGCTTCTGCTCTATCTTTAATTCCGACCAGTACAGGTTCGGCAACGGCGATCGGTCTGATTTACCCCGAACTCAACGGCAAACTGAACGGCTTAGCCGTGCGGGTGCCGCTGCTGAATGCCTCTCTGACAGATTGCGTGTTTGAAGTTGTCCGTTCAACCACGATCGCAGAAGTGAATCAACTGCTGAAACAAGCATCCGAGCAAGCGCCCCTGAAGGGAATTCTGGGCTACGAGGAGCGTCCGCTGGTATCGATCGACTATCTCAACGATCCGCGATCTGCGATCGTCGATGCCCTGTCAACAATGGTGGTGAATCAAACCCAGGTCAAAATCTACGCCTGGTATGACAACGAGTGGGGCTATGCCAACCGAATGGTGGAACTGGCCAGAAAAGTCGCATCCAGCCTGAATTGAGGAACTACCATGACTCCTACTTCTGCTGCGAACGCCAATCTGAAAAACTATGCCCTTGTCACCCTGGCCTACTGGGGCTTTACCCTCACAGACGGGGCTTTGCGAATGCTGGTATTGCTCTACTTCAACGAAATTGGCTATACCCCAATTCAGATTGCCTTTCTGTTTCTGTTCTACGAAGTATTTGGGATTGTTACCAACTTTTTGGGAGGCTGGATCGGGTCGCAGTTAGGGCTAAAAGTCACCCTCTACAGCGGAATTGGGCTTCAGGTGTTCGCCCTGATTATGCTGTCGTTTCTGAATCGGGATTGGGCCCAGTGGTTGGCGGTGCTGTACGTGATGATATCCCAGGCATTTGCGGGGATTGCCAAAGACTTAACCAAAATGAGTTCTAAGAGTGCGATTCGGTTGGTGGTGCCCCAGGCGGCGCAATCCTCCCTCTTTAAGTGGGTTGCAGTGCTGACTGGCTCTAAAAATGCGCTGAAGGGGGTGGGCTTTTTCTTAGGCGCGTTGCTGTTGGGCACGTTTGGGTTTGTGACTTCGCTCTGGATGATGGCAGTTGGGCTAATTTTGATCCTGTTTACCAGCGTGTTGCTGCCTTCAGGGATGGGCAAGATCAAGGCGAAGGTCAAGTTCACTCAGTTATTCTCCAAGAGTCGCGAGATCAACATCCTCTCCGCCGCCCGGTTCTTTCTGTTTGGCTCCAGAGATGTCTGGTTTGTGGTCGGCTTGCCCGTTTTCCTCCGCAGTGGGTTGGGCTGGTCGTTCTATCAAGCGGGCGGATTTCTAGCTTGCTGGGTGATTGGCTACGGCATGATTCAGTTCCTCGCGCCCACTCTGCTCAGACGGTTTGGGAACGGTGAACCGCCCAAATCCAAAACAATTCAATTTTGGACAGGAGTGCTGACGGCTGTTCCTGCCAGTATCGCCCTGGCATTGCAACTGAATGCTTCGCCCAATCTGACGATCGTTGTCGGGTTGATGATCTTTGGGATTGTGTTTGCCTTTAACTCGGCAGTGCATTCCTACCTGGTGCTGGCGTTCACGGATGATGACAAAGTTGCTCTGAATGTGGGCTTTTACTACATGGCAAATTCTGGCGGCCGGCTGATTGGCACCGTGTTATCGGGAGTCATTTTTCAGCTATTTGGGTTGGTCGGTTGCCTCTGGACTTCTTCTGTGTTCGTCCTTGCCGCGTGGGTCATCTCTCGCAAACTGCCTGACCCGCAACCCAGTGAGGCGATCGCTTGGAAAGCGGGCGACGGGGACTAACGCGCTTCTTTCATCTATTCCCATTTATCTTCATGGGTTCTCATGGCTGCTAAACATCCTTCAATCAACTCCAAAGCTGTGCAAGCAGGCGGTTCGCTCAGTTTCTTTGAGCGGTATCTGACACTCTGGGTTTTTCTGTGTATTGGAGCCGGAATTTTACTAGGGCGAGTATTTCCAGGCGTTGCAGTCGCGCTTGATGCCATGAGCATCTACCAGGTTTCGGTTCCAATCGCCATCTGTTTGTTCTTCATGATGTACCCGATCATGGTGAAAATTGACTTTTCCCAGGCGGCACAGGCAGTCCGCACACCGAAACCTGTGGTTCTAACGCTGGTCGTGAACTGGCTGATCAAGCCCTTTACGATGGTCGCCTTTGCTCAGTTCTTTTTGGGATGGCTGTTTCGTCCTTTGATTACGGGCACAGAAATTATTCGCGGGGTCGAAGTGCCGCTGGCAAATTCCTACATTGCGGGTGCAATTCTGCTGGGCATTGCTCCTTGTACGGCAATGGTCTTGTTGTGGGGCTACCTCTGCTACGGCAATCAAGGGCACACGCTGGTGATGGTGGCGGTGAATTCCCTGGCCATGTTATTTCTCTACGCGCCTCTCGGTCGCTGGCTGTTGGCTGCTAACGATTTAACGGTTCCCTGGCAGACGATCGCCCTCTCGGTATTAATTTATGTTGGTCTGCCCTTAATCGCAGGCATCTATTCCCGCTACTGGATTTTTAAGCACAAGGGACGCGCCTGGTTTGAAAAAAGGTTTTTGAAGTATCTGAGTCCAGTGGCGATCGCGGCGCTGCTGATCACGCTCATCTTGCTCTTTGCCTTCAAGGGTGAACTGATTGTCAGCAATCCACTACACATTCTGCTGATTGCAGTCCCACTGTTTTTACAGACCAATTTCATCTTCTTGATTTCCTATGTGGCGGCTCAACGCATGAAATTGGCTTACGAAGATGCGGCACCAGCGGCATTGATTGGAGCCAGTAATCATTTTGAAGTGGCGATCGCCACAGCGGTTGTGTTGTTTGGTCTAAATTCTGGTGCGGCGTTAGCAACCGTTGTCGGAGTGCTGATCGAAGTCCCTGTGATGCTGATGCTAGTCGAGTTTTGTAAGCGTACTGCCGTTTGGTTTCCCAGAGAGCCGGAGAAGGCAACCCTGCCCGATCCGCGCTGCGTGATTCCTGATCGCTAGTTCACTGCAATGAGCTACCGCTGCTTATGAAGCGAGTCATGTTTATTTGCAAAACTAACGCAGTCTACTCGCAAATTGCTGAAGGGTTCGCCAAACATTTGGGAGTTGGCAGCATTCAGGTGACGAGTGCAGGTTTAGCAGCTAGCCAGGTTAATCCAATGGCGATCTCGACCATGAATGAGGCAGGAGTGAACATCAGCCGTCAAACCTCCAAGGTTTTGAGCGATTTCAACCCCCAAGATTTTGACATTGTGATTTCGCTCTGTGGAGATGCAGTAGAGTTACCTCTCGACTGGATCGCAGCAGAGAGATTTGAAAACTGGCCGTTGGCTGCTTCAGATCACCCACCGGACATCCTTTCTGAAGTACGGGATCAAATTCGAGAACGGGTGATTCACTTGATCGAGTCCCTTGACACATCACATTGAGTGAAGATTATGGAACAACCAGTCTCACAACCAATTACAGAAAATCTATGGTGGGTGATTCCTCAGCAATTGGCAGGGGTACGGATGCCAACTGCTGAGGAATTAATTCAGTTACAAGAGGCGGGAGTTGGGGCGATCGTGTCTGTATTTCATCAGGATGCAAATCTCAGTCTTTATCAGCAAGCCAATATTCCATTTATTTGGTTGCCTATCGCCATTGATTCTGTGCCAAATCAAGTTCAACTTGAAGAATTTTGTAGTTTTATTGAATCTCAAAATCAACTTGGTCATGCGGTTGCTGTTCATTGCAGTACGGGTAAACATCGCACTGGAACCCTGTTAGCTACCTACTTAATCAGTACGGGCTGGTCTTATCCTGATGCGATGCAAACGATCCTAAATGCTAGTTCACAGGTTGAACTTCCTGCCTCCCAAACTCAATTTCTGCAAGCCTTTGCAGCAGCCTAAAACAGAGGAATTATGGAACAACCAATCTCTGAAAACTTATGGTGGGTGATTCCTGACAAACTGGCAGGAGTCCGAAAACCTACCGCAGATGAAATCTTGGATCTGAAAGTAGCGGGAGTGGGGGCGATCGTTTCCGTAATGGATGATCCCTCTAACTTGGACTTGTATGAGCAGGTGGGAATACCGCATCGATGGCTACCTACCAAAGGCGGTACATCACCCAATCCAGAGCAAATTCAGGAGTTACAGACGTTTATTGATGAGCAAAATCGTCTTGGTCATGGGGTTGCTATTCACTGCACCAATGGCAGACGACGTACCGGAACCATGCTCGCAGCTTATCTGATTCAAACAGGGCTAACTTTTGATGAAGCAATGCAACCGCTGCTTACAGCAAAACCAGATTTAGACTTACGAGACGCTCAAGTTAGCTTTTTACAATCCCTTGCGAACGAAGCGATACGGGACGAAGCAACCCCCTCCACCTGAACTTAGGTGTTGCCAGGCAGCCTCGTCCCACTCACTATCTAGCTACATTTCGCGCAGGCACTTGCCGGATTGCGAACTTCAGGGGTGGGTTTCTCAATATGTTCCAGAACCGTGTAAATCTCCCAAGGTGCGCCATCAGGATCAACCACCCAGGCTTTGTCTTGCAATGCATAGCAGCAATCCACTTTGTCTTCTTGATGGGGAACTAAACCTGTTTGTCGGAGGCGATCGCTGGCGACTTTCACCTCTGCTGCTGTTTCAACTTCAACCCCCAGATGATTAAGGGTTCCTGCCTTCTCAGCATTTTCAATCAACACCAGTTTCAATGCCGGTTCTGCCACAGCAAAGTTGGCATAACCAGGTTTGCGCTTAGCCGGTTCAGTACCAAATAGCTTGCCGTAAAACTCAACCGCTTGCTCGATATTGCTCACATTCAGCGCTAATTGAACTCGTGACATGATGAACCTCCTTATATTAATTATCATCAATATTGATGTATATAAATATATTGCCAAACCATATCGATGAATGTCAATATATAAACCATGAAGATATCTAAACCCGTTTCAAGCTGTTGTGTGCCTTTACTTTCCGGGCAGCTCAATCATCAGGAAGCCGAACAGTTGGCAGCCATCTTTCGCGTATTGGGCGAACCTGCCCGGTTGCAGATCTTGAGCCTGATTGCTGCCCAGTCAACGGGTGAAGTTTGCGCTTGTGAATTGACAGAACCGTTGGGATTATCGCAACCTACCTTAAGTCACCATCTGAAAGTGATGTATGAAGCAGGATTGCTCCATAAGGAGCGGCGTGGCACCTGGATTTACTACCGCCTAGTGCCAGAGCGATTTGAAGTGTTGCACAGAGTCTTAGCAATCCCCACCCGTCGTCCTGATGCAGTTCATTCATCCCCTTGAACTGACTCTAAAATTATGACCAACCTTGCTCACCCGCCCAGAATTTTGTTCTTGTACGGTTCCCTACGGGAGCGTTCCTACAGCCGTTTGCTGGCAGAAGAAGCCGCGCGAATTATTCAAGAATTTGGTGCAGAAGTGATGTTTTTTGACCCGCGAGACCTTCCAATTTATGGCAGCGTCCCTGATACTCATCCCAAGGTGCAAGAGTTACGGGAGTTGAGCCTGTGGTCGGAAGGGCAAGTCTGGTCTAGCCCAGAGATGCACGGTCAAATTTCCGGCATCATGAAGAACCAAATTGACTGGATTCCCTTGAGCATCGGAGCCGTTCGACCGACACAGGGGAGAACCTTGGCAGTGATGCAAGTCAGTGGTGGTTCCCAATCCTTCAATGCGGTGAACACGCTCCGCATTTTGGGGCGCTGGATGCGGATGTTCACCATTCCCAACCAGTCTTCGGTTGCTAGAGCCTATCAGGAGTTCAATGAAGATGGCACCATGAAAGATTCCCCCTACCGCGATCGCGTGGTGGATGTGATGGAAGAACTCTACAAGTTCACCCTACTATTGCGTGATCAGGTGGATTATTTGTGCGATCGCTACAGCGAACGAAAAGAGAGAGTCGCAAAAGAAACTGCTGCGAAAATGCCAGGTGGTATTGAAAGGTCTGGGCGATCACCGTAACATTAATGGATCAGCTTCACCAAGTCAGAAGGGCTACTATAATCGTATTCATGTCTGACCAACCTGATGGTTCTATGAGTTTCTGGCTCAACTCAACCCCCGCTTGTTACCTGGGAAAAACTGCCAGACAATTTTATTTTGCCTGATGCTCCTGTGGAGAATATTCAGCAGCCCTGGCTACCGGAACTGAATCTATTTCTGGGCATCTGGTATGGCGAACGCTTGAGCCAGACCACCCATTGGCTACGCTGGTGGAATCAAGCGGGCAATCTATTGTTGTGGAGTGCCGAACAGTCCCAGCAGGAGCAGCGGCGAGCTGAGGCATTAGCTGCGAAACTACGAGAGCTGGGCGTAGACCCAGAAACACTTTAAGCTGCTGCACTGTCGCCACCGGTTTGGTATTGCAGACAGCTCAAAATCTTTTCTGAGGGCGGCGCTGGAAGCGAGAGCGCAGTTTTATCCAAGGCTGCTGAAGTTGAACACTTTGCAGGGTGCGGAGTTGGGCTTGGAGCTGGGGCAGATTGGGTTGTTGTCCGCCGTAGCGCCAGTTGACGTAGGTTTGAGAAATTTCTGTCACCACCTCAGTCCAGGTTGCCGGGGTGGTTTTGCGAATGTAGCGGGCGTACTCTAGCGGCGTTTGAGCCGGGCGCTTGTGCAGGCCACGAGTGGCTAGCCAATCCAGCATTTGGCGGTAAATTCGCTCCATCGGTGCCAAGCGGTGCAGCCAGCGCTGATAGCGCCACGCCTGCCAACTGACCCAGCCCAGCCAAATTAGCCCAGCCAAACCGGCCGCTAATACTACCGCAGTTAGCACGCCGGCTAGCCCGCCAGAAAATAGCCCTAAAAATTTAGCGATCGCCGTTTCCAAGCTCGCAAACACCCCTGCCAGTGCCCCAGTCACGGGCGAGGGCAACCAGCCCGCCACCCAATCCCAAAACTGCCTTAAAACGCTAAAGGTCTGGTCTATTTCGACCGAGGGGGGAATTAGCGGGTGACCGGGAATCGGGTCAAAGGCATACCAGCCATTGCCCGGAAAGAAAACCTCGGTCAGGGCATGGGCATCAGTATTTTTGACCTCGTACAGCCCGGTAAACGGATTAAATTCCCCCGTGCCCAGGCCAGTTGCCAGCCGAGCTGGAATCCCAATACTGCGCAGCATCACCGTTAGGGCAGAGGCAAAGTGATCGGCATAGCCGCCCTTAAATTCAAACAAAAAGCTTTCGACTAAATCTGCGTCGGCAGCTAACGGGGGCAACTCCGGTTGCAGGGTGTACTGCTGCTTGAGGGCTTGCCCCAGGTACAGGGCTTTTTCGTAAGGGTTAGTCAGCGGCCGTCCGGCTTTCGCCAACAGTGCTTCTGTTTGCTGGCGAATCCGATCGCGAATTTGAGCCGGGAGCTGGAGGTAAAGGCTGCGAGTGATTTTGGAATACTGAGTGCTAGCTTTACCCAACTGGCTGCGATCGCGGTAGGGCACATCTGAAATCACCGAGTAGGTCAGTCCATCGGTCAGCGGCACCGGCGATCGCAGTCCGCCTTCCGGGTCGAGGGCAACTTCTTGGGTCGGAAAGAACAGTTGCTTCGGTTCATCCAAGGCTGGAATCAAATTCGAGAATTCCGCCACAATCGTGTAGGTCTGAATCACTTCTTTAGAAGCGGCCACCTGAGTCAACGACGGCACATTGAATTGGTACGACCAGGAGGCGCGTTTGAGCACTTCGGTTTTTTGGTTACGAGAGAGTCGCCAGCCCCGTCCGGTGTACTGGTCAAACGCCAACACGCGCCAGAAGCCGGCCGCCTGCGATCGCACCCGCATGATTAACTTTGGTTGCATTGCCCCGCGCAGGTTTTGGTTAATTTCGCTGTTAAACCCGTAATAAAAATTGGGGTCAAAGACCGCATTCTCCGACTGCCCGTTTCCCTTCACCTGGCCGGCTCCAGACCGGACATAGCCGGGGTTAATCACATTTTGCCCATCAAACTCGCCCTTAAATTCCACCGGAGCGCTGACGGGTAGGTTTCGGAGTTGATAGCCGGGCAAGCGGGGCGTGATCGCAAAAATCAGCAGCCCCAGCCCAACCACGCCTAGCAGCACCAGTCCCAGTTGCTTTGCAGATAGACCTAAACTCTTGAAGCGGAGAGCAATCAGCCCCAAGCGAGAACGGTAATCCAGAACTAAAACCGGCAGGGCGATCGCCAAAAACGCCAGCAGAAACACACCAAAAATTGTCGTTTGGCTGAGGGTAGCCGCCACCCCCAGCAGAATGATCCCAATCACGCTGGAATAGCCCAAGTCTTTGCGGCGGGGCAGGTCGAAGCTGTGCAGCACCTGAAGCTGAATCAATAGCTCCGTCAGCATCACCCGCGAGTCGTCGGCTTGGGAGGCTAACCGCCCTAAAAACATCGCCAAGCCCAGCACCATGCCGATCGCAATCCCAAACTTAACCGGAATATTGCGCCGACGACGGCTAAACCAGCTCCAACTCGCGCCGACAATGCTGAGGGGAATCGCCCACAGGCTGTTCCAAGTCCCAGCCGCCACATCGGTGGCAATAATCCCCACAGTTACCAATGCCTGGACAAAAACTCGCAGCCAAAGTGAATCTTCCGCCTGGCTGTGTTCGCTCAACTCCGCTGCCGCCACTGCCGGCCAACCCAGTCTTCGGCGCAGGTCAGAATTAAACATAAGCTAAAGTTAAGTAATCAGAAAACCTGGAGTGATTCTAGCTTTTTATGTTTGGTGACATTGAGAGTGAACGCCAACAAGTTCGCCATCTGCTCGTTGTGGATGACACAGAGGGACGGCGGCCGGTGCTGTTAGAGGCGGCCACCTACTCGATCGGGCGCGATGCGACCAACTCGATTGTTTTGCACTCCAAGCTGGTGTCTCGTCAACATGCGATTCTGCTGCGGGTTACGGCGCCAGAGTCTTCTGCCTATCTATTTCGGATTATTGACGGCGACTTGCAGGGCAAACGGAGTACGAATGGTTTGATTATCAATGGGCAACGCCAATACTCCCACGACCTCAAGCACTCGGATGTAATTGTGTTTGGCGGCGACGTGAAAGCTCGCTACTATGCCGTTTCCAACCTGTCAGACGAAGAATTTTATCGCTTTTCCGATACGCCTGACCTGTCTGGCATTCTCTCCAAGCAGAGCAATCCGTTTCAAACTCTGGTGCCGCTGGGTGAGCAAGACTACGCCAACTTCAGCGAGGCGGCGCTCGTTCGCTTAGCCTCCTACCCAGAGCTGACCCCCAACCCGATTTTAGAAATTGACTTGGCTGGTACCGTCACCTATCTCAATCCAGCCGCGGTGATGGAGTTTCCAAATATCCAAAAAATTGGCACTGACCACCCAATACTGGCTGGCTTATTGGGGATGGTGAGTGGACTCAGGCAGGCCCAAGAGAAATTTTTTGCCAGAGAAGTCGAAATTGACGACAAAATTTTTGAGCAATCCGTTCACTACATCTTTGAAAGTGAGCTGATTCGCAGCTATGTCAGCGATATTACCGAGCGCAAGCGAGCCGAGGAGCAACTGCGCCATCAGGCCCAGCGGGAGGCGGTGATTAACCGGATCGTGCAGGCGATGCGCGGCACTTTAGTCGCGTCTGAAGTGCTGCAAATTACGGCCGACCTGCTGCTGCAAGCGCTGGGGTTTGATCATTGCCTAATTGTCCAGCAGGACATCCCTGGCACGATCAGCGCCCACCAACCTCAAGCTCAACTGCCAGCGCCCCTGAATGAAATTAACCACCAACTGCTTGCTTATTACAGGCAGCAGTTGGCTTATGGCAATCAGGTGTTTGCCGTCAATACCCACCCTGATCTTGATCTGACCCTGCAATCGCTGATGCAGCAGTACCAAATGACCACCTTGGTGATCACGCCAATGCTGTATTTGGGCAATTATCTAGGCAGCATCAGTTTGTATCACTCTGCCCCAGACACAATCTCCGACGGTTCGCTATTTGCCGATCGCGACACCTGGTCGGGCGATGAGTTCAGTTTGGTCAAAACAATTGCCGATCAGTCAGCAATCGCCATTCACCAAGCTCAGCTCTACCAGCGAGTTCAGGAGTTAAATGCCGACCTAGAGCAGCAGGTGCAGGAGCGCACCGCCCAATTGCAGCAGAAAATGCGGGAGTTAGAGCAGCTTAATGATCTAAAAGACGACTTTTTGAGCACGGTTTCCCATGAATTGCGAACGCCGATGGCCAATATGAAAATGGCGATTCACATGATGAAGCAGTTTCCCTTAGACGAGCGGCAAGAGCGCTACATCAAAATTCTGGGCAACGAATGCGCTCGAGAAACAGAGCTGATCAACGACCTTCTAGACTTGCAGCGCCTGGAAGCGGGCACCAACCCAATTCAACTGGAGCAAATTACGCCGGGGCTGTGGCTGCCGACGGTTCTCGACCCCTTCCACACTCGAATGCAGCAGCGCAAGCAAACCCTGACGATCGCCTCTCTGGAGGGATTGCCAGTCTTCGAGTCGAATCGCTACGCTCTAGAGCGGGTGCTGGTCGAGTTGCTGAATAACGCCTGTAAATACACCCCGGCCCAAGGAGAAGTCAGCTTAAGGGTAGAAACTGCCGATCGCCCAATCCCCCGGATTCAGTTTTTGGTCAGCAATCCCTCCGAAATTCCAGCCGCCGAACTGCCGCGCATCTTTGACAAGTTCTACCGCGTTCCCAATGCTGACCCCTGGAAACAGGGAGGAACCGGTTTAGGCCTAGCTCTGGTCAAAAAAATGGTCGAGCAGCTTAAAGGAGAGATTTCTGTCAGCAGTCAGCATGGGCAAACCACCTTTGTCGTTGCTTTGCCCCTTGCCCTCAGTCCCAATCGCAAAATTTAATTAATGTTGCGCTGATCAACTGGAACCCCATTGAGCCTTGATATGGAAAAACCGACAAATCGCCCTCAAAACCCTAATTTCTCTTCTGGCCCCTGTGCCAAACGACCTGGTTGGAGCGTTGAGGCTTTAGCCAATGCGCTGGTTGGGCGCTCCCATCGCTCGCGCGCGGGCAGAGAGCGACTCAAAGAAGTAATTACGCGGACTCGGTCTATTTTGGGCATGCCTGAGTCCTACGTCTGCGGGATTGTGCCAGCCTCTGACACCGGAGCGGTCGAGATGGCAATGTGGTCGCTGCTGGGGGCGCGTGGGGTCGAGATGGCGGCTTGGGAAAGCTTTGGCTCCAATTGGGTCACAGATGCCCAAAAGCAACTGAAGCTGAGCGATTGTCGGATTACCAAGGCTGACTATGGGGTGTTGCCAGATTTAAGCCAAATCGACTGCGATCGCGATCTTGTCTTGACCTGGAACGGCACCACCTCTGGAGTGAAAGTGCCGAACGGCGATTGGATTCCCGACCAGCGGCAAGGGTTAGTGATTGCCGACGCTACCTCTGCGGTGTTTGCGATGGAGATCCCGTGGTCAAAATTAGATGTCGTCACCTGGTCTTGGCAAAAGGTGATGGGCGGTGAAGCGGCCCACGGGATGCTGGTCTTAAGTCCCCGCGCCGTCGAGCGACTGGAGAGCTATACGCCCGCTTGGCCGCTGCCGAAAATTTTCCGGCTGACCAAGGGCGGCCAGCTAGAACAGTCGATTTTTGCGGGAGACACGATCAATACCCCCTCAATGCTGTGCGTCGAAGATGCTTTGGATGGGCTGAAATGGGCAGCAGGATTGGGGGGCTTGCCAGCTTTAATTGCCCGATCGCAAGCCAATTTGCAGGCGATCGCAACTTGGGTTGACACCACCCCCTGGGTTGATTTTTTGGCGGTTGACCCTGCCACCCGCTCAAACACCTCAATCTGCCTGAAAATTGTCGATGCCTGGTTCAACGCTCTGCCACCCGATCAGCAAGCCCAAGGGATCAAAAAAATGGTGGCGATCTTAGAAGGGGAGCAGGTGGCCTACGATATTGCTCACTATCGCGATGCACCGCCCGGCATCAGGATTTGGGGCGGAGCAACGGTGGAAACCGCAGATATTGAAGCGCTTCTCCCTTGGTTAGACTGGGCTTTTGCCGAGATCAAAGGTTTGCTGAAAACTTAAATTTTTCACGATCGGCAGCATAGACTTTGCTGATCCTGCTGATCAAGGGGAATCTAGCTGCGTAACTCATGCTACTACCAATTAGAGATCAGCGATGATTAATAGCGATCCAACGGCTAAGGTTGCCTCTGTCTTAGCAAACGTGCCGGGCGACCCGTTAGCGAGTTTGGCTCAGGCTGATCGCCTCTGGCAGTCGATTCAGCAGGGCACCCGCCCAATATCCGAGGTGATTAATCACAGCGATCGCTGCCTTGATCAGATTGATTGGGACGTGATCATTTGCGGCGGTACGCTGGGGGTGCTGATTGGGGCAGCCTTGGCGCAGCGGGGCTGGCGCGTGCTGCTGCTGGAGCGTGGGGTGCTGCGGGGGCGATCGCAGGAATGGAATATCTCCCGTTCAGAGCTAGACGTGTTTTTAGACTTGGGCTTGCTGACGGTCGCAGAATTAAATCAGGCGATCGCCACCGAGTACAATCCGGCGCGAATTAGCTTTGGCGGCGGGGCTGACCTCTGGGTCAAAGATGTACTCAACATTGGGGTTGACCCGGTGTTCTTGTTAGAAACGCTAAAGCAGAAGTTCTTGGCGGCAGGCGGGGTGCTGTCAGAGCAAACGCCGTTTAAGCAAGCGGTGGTTCACCCAAATGGAATTGCCGTCCAGGCTGGAGCGCAAACCTGGACGGGAAGATTGCTGCTAGACGCGATGGGTCACTTTTCGCCGATTGTGAGCCAAACTCGCCAAGGGCAGCGCCCGGACGGGATTTGCCTGGTTGTGGGCACCTGCGCGCAGGGCATGCCTGACAACTCTAGTGGAGATTTGCTAGTTTCTTTTACGCCCTTGCAGCGGCAATGCCAATACTTTTGGGAAGCCTTTCCAGCTAGGGAGGGGCGGACGACTTACCTGTTTACCTACGCTGACGCTGATCCGAGTCGCCCCAGCCTAACCACACTGTTCGCTGACTATCTAGACTTGCTGCCAGCCTATCAGAGTGTAGAACTATCACAATTGCAGATTCTCCGGGCCTTGTTTGGGGTGTTTCCCTGCTATCGCAACAGCCCCCTTCAGACGCCCTGGAGTCGAATTTTACCAATTGGGGACAGCAGCAGCAGCCAATCTCCGCTCAGTTTTGGTGGCTTTGGGGCGATGGTGCGCCATCTGCACCGGCTAGATCAAGGAATTGATCAGGCGCTCCAGGCAGATACGCTCTCAGTCTCAGCTCTCAATCTGCTGCAACCCTATCAACCCAATCTTTCTGTGACTTGGCTGTTCCAGCGAGCGATGAGTGTGGGAGTTGAGCAAAAACTGCCGCCTGACCAAATCAATCAGCTCTTAGTGGCAGTGTTCGCCAGAATGGAGCAATTGGGCGACCCGGTGCTGCGTCCGTTTTTGCAGGATGTGGTGCAGTTTGCGCCGCTTAGTCAGACTTTGGCTTTAGTCGGGTTGCGCCATCCCATCCTCGTCAGCAAAATTGTCGCTCAAGTTGGTTTGCCGCCTTTAATTGACTGGCTCTATCACTACGTTAATCTGGGAATTTATGCTGGAGGCAACACTCTCGCTCCCCTGCTCAAGCCATGGGCAGAGCGATTACCACCCCAATCTCAGTATGCTTGGCAGCGCCGACTCGACGCTTGGCAGTATGGCTCTGGGGGCGATCGTCATTCCTAGTCAAACTAAACCAAGCTGATCTAGAGATCAAAACCACTCAGGAATTCAGGGTGGCTGTAGAACTATTGTCCCTAGCGTGAGAAACTAGAGCGATACGATGAATATCTTTCAGCCCTTGAGCTTACGTACGATCAGATGATGAAGTGGGCTAGCGCCATATCCACCCAGTTTTCTTTAGAAGCAGCGGTGAACGAAGTCGTGCAACTGGCTCAGCGATCGCTAGCTGCACCGGCTGACTTGGGGCTGGTGTTTATTTCTTCGACTTTTGCGAGTGAGTATCCCCGCCTGTTGCCCCTGCTTCAGCAGCAGTTGGCGGTGCCAAATCTGATTGGCTGCGGTGGCGGTGGGATTATCGGGCTCGACTCCGCCGGTCGACCAGAAGAAGTGGAAGGAGAACCGGCTTTAACCTTGATGCTGGGTCATTTGCCAGGGGTAGACATTCAAACCTTTGACCTGGAAGCAGAAGACCTGCCTGACCTAGATAGCTCCCCAGATGACTGGATTGACCTGATTGGCGTTGCTCCGGCCGATCATCCCCAATTTATTCTGTTGGCAGATTCTTTTTCTTCTAAGATTAAGGATTTGCTGCAAGGACTAGACTACGCCTATCCGGGGTCGGTCAAATTAGGTGGTCTAACCAGCGGCAGCAGCTTTAGCGGCTGTGGTCTGTTTTGCGACGGCCAACTCTACCGTGAGGGCACAGTTGGGGTAGCCCTCAGCGGCAATATTACGGTTGAAACAATTGTCGCTCAAGGCTGTCGCCCGATTGGTCAGCCCTATCGGATTGCTGAGTCCGATAAAAACGTGCTGCTGAAGCTGGAGCAGCAGGTGGTCAGTAATCCTGCGGCTAGCTACAGCCAAAATCCTGAGCTGCAAACGCCCCTGGAAGCACTGCAAGAACTAATTCAAGACCTGAGTGAAGATGACCGGCTGTTAGCCCAAGATTCCCTGTTTGTCGGGATTGTCCGGGATGAATTTAAACAGAGCGTCGAGCAAGGCGATTTTCTGATTCGGAATCTGATTGGGGTTGACCCCAGAATTGGGGCGATCGCGATTGGCGATCGGGTGCGCCCAGGCCAACGAATTCAGTTTCATCTCCGAGATGCCGATACCTCCGCCGAAGACCTGGAAATGCTGCTGAAGCGCTACCGCAAATCTTTGCCTCCCCAGACAGCATCACCCACCGGGGCGCTCCTGTTTTCTTGCTTAGGGCGAGGCGTCGGTCTGTACGGTGAAGATAACTTTGACTCAGAGTTATTTAACCGCTATTTTCACCATGTGCCCCTCAGCGGCTTCTTTTGCCACGGTGAAATTGGCCCAGTGGGTTCAGAAACCTTTCTGCACGGCTACACTTCTGTGTTTGGCATTTTTCGCCCCAGTTAGTCTAGCCCCACCCAGCCGATCTAGATCAACTAAATGGAGACGATCGCCATCTATGTCTGACCCGATGTCTGAGCAGCCGACTGAGCATGATTACGGATAGGATTATCCATAGGGGACAATCCCCCTGTAATATCAATAGAGGGATCAGCTACCCCGCCATCAGACCCCTGAACTCAAAATTCACGTCTGAGATTGTTGCTGTAGACATAAGTGAAACTAAAGGGAAGCTTGGATATGAGCAGTAAGCCAGACCGTGTGGTTGTAATCGGCGTCGCCGGAGATTCCGGGTGTGGTAAATCTACCTTTTTGCGCCGACTGGCAGACCTGTTCGGTGAAGAGTTCATGACGGTGATTTGTCTGGATGACTATCACTCGCTGGATCGCAAGCAGCGCAAAGAAACCGGCATTACCGCCCTTGATCCGAGAGCCAACAACTTTGACCTGATGTATGAACAGGTGAAGGCGCTCAAGCATGGGCGGGCGATCGACAAGCCAATTTACAATCACGAAACCGGGGAACTTGACCCGCCAGAACGGGTTGAACCGAATCATGTGTTGGTGATTGAGGGACTGCATCCCCTCCATGATGAGCGCGTGCGAGGTTTAATTGACTTCAGCGTTTACCTCGACATTAGCGATGAAGTCAAAATTGCCTGGAAGATTCAGCGCGATATGGCAGAGCGGGGTCACTCCTACGACGATGTCTTGGCCTCGATCAATGCTCGTCGCCCCGACTTTGATGCCTACATCGACCCCCAAAAACAACACGCAGACGTTGTGATTCAAATTTTGCCAACCCAGTTGGTCAAAGAAGAGAAAATTGGCAATATCCTGCGGGTGCGCCTCTTGCAACGAGACGGCATTGAAGGCTTCGAGCCGGTCTTTCTGTTTGACGAAGGCTCAACGATTAACTGGATTCCCTGCGGGCGCAAGCTGACCTGCTCTTACCCTGGCATCAAGATGTTCTACGGGCCGGATGAATACTATGGGCACAGCGTTTCAGTCCTAGAGGTAGACGGGCGGTTCGATCGCCTGGATGAAGTGATTTACATTGAAAGCCATCTCAGCAATACTTCGACCAAATACTCTGGTGAGATGACTCATCTGTTGCTCAAGCACCGCGATTCTCCTGGTTCAGACAATGGGTCTGGGCTATTCCAAGTCCTGACTGGACTGAAAATGCGGGCCACCTACGAGCGCCTGACGGCCAAAGAAACTCAGGCTAAGGCAGCGGTGTAATTACCACAGTCTGCAACCAAAAAGCAGGGTCTGCCTAGACCCTGCTTTTTGGTTGAAAATAATTTGAGCCAACAATCATATCGAGACTATCCGGCTAACCTGGAGCTGATCACAGCGTAAAAGGGATCGCTGCTGAGCGGCCACCACCCGGAATTAGCGGTCATGACTTCTGGTTGACTAAAACCTGGCACCGACTGGAAATAGCCCTTGACCAGTTGAAGGCGATCGCCCTCGGAGCTATCTCGCCAAGCCTGAATTGCCTTTTGGTAAAACATCCGGTTAGAAAAGCTGACAATTGCCAGCCCACCTGGCTGGAGGACGCGGTGAATTTCGTTAAAAATCGCCTCCGGGTACTGGAGATATTGCACGGAAACCGTATTCAGCACCGCATCAAACGATTGGTCTGGCAGCGGCAGCTTCGGGTCTAAGTTCAGATTCTGAACAAAATAATGGTCTAAGCGAGAGTTTTTAGCTAACTCTTCGCCATTTAGCCCGTGACCTTCAACATGGGCAAATTCCAGCTCGGCGGGCAGATGCGACACCCAGCTACTCATCAGATCCAAAATCCGAGCTTGGGACTGGAGTCGCTGAGCGTACAGTTGGGTTAGCCGCTGAATAAAGCCCGGATCGACATGGGTGACAAAGCGGGGATAGTCGTAAAACAGCGCATCGTCTGTCGCGTCAAGCTTAACGCGCTGATCAGGTCGGAGCAGCATAGATTCAGTTCTAATCTAAAAGTTTCAAAGCCCTTCAATTGGGACGCCCAAGAAGCTGGCGATCGCCGCCCCTTGATTTTCGAGTTCTGCCAGCGGCAGCGGTTGCCCCACTCGCGTCAGGGGAATATCGCCTCGTCCTTTAATTTTGAGATAAACCGCCCGCTTGGGGTTAAAGCCTTCTCGCAACACAATTCGGACGGATTGGACATCGGCGACTCGGCAAGAAATATCAATCCGGCGATTTTTGCCCGGAAAGCCCCAGCGAAACACCTTTACCATGCCCGCTTCTTTGTCGAACTCGTTAAAGCCTGCCCCCACATCCCAAGCAATCACCAGCCAAAGGTAGGTGGCCAACAGCAGCGCCGCCACGCCATAAAACCCGATCGCAATTCCCTGTGGAATAAACACGAGGCTTACTGAGTCGCCAAAGGGCAACAGGTTAGCGCCCAAATAGCTGGACAGTCCGGCCAGAAAAAAGCCAATTCCACCGATGGTCACGACGGTCGCCCACCAATAGTTGCTGAATCGGCGGGAGCCAATCACCTCATAGCGCAACACTGACTTGCCTGTGGAAACAGATTGTGTGGCCATTTCTGCTAAAAAATTTAATCGTTATTCTTTAGAGTATAAGCCAGCCCGGTTTGGCTCAGCCGATCTTTAAAATCGTCAAATTTGCTTGACTTTGCCCAGTTCTTAGTTAAATAGGTCAACTAATTCACTGTAGATGTTTTACCTTGACTGCGATGATTTTATCGCAGCGCAAAGCTAGGGTTTATTTCACCCCTGCCTCTACCAGTTCCCGAAACAGCGCTTTCACCGTCTTAGCGCAGAGTCTTGACCGCGCTAACTTAATGTTGGTTTTTGCACCTTTCAAATACTCAAAATACTCTTTCAGCGTCCCCTCTACCCTCACGCCGTCTATCTCCCAGCCCGTAGAGGGCAAATTCTTAGGGGTGGCTTGCTTTGTCTCTATTCGAGTAAAAACCCATTGCCAGAGCGCAGTTCTCACCTGACCTGAGCCAGCCAACCGCGATTGCTTCATCCCTGACTGTTTTTTACCTGACCATTCACGGGTTGGACTGCAACCGAGCACCTTTAAGAACCGCCGTTCTGAAAGATGTTTATCCGTCTGCTTGTCAGGGTTCTTCTTACTGCGAGTTCTGACGACCATCGGTAGCCCATCCTCCCCTAAGAAGTTGCTCAAGGGATAAATGTGACTGAGCAAGATTGCCTCTAGCTTCTGCCCAAATCCAAACCGTGCAAACACCTTCCGGTAGGGCAAGAATCGAGCGTCTGAAAGCAGGTCTAGCATTTCCCGCGTTAGCTTCTCTTCATGGGGCCAGAGTTGAATTAACAGCGATGCCATTTCCCTTGTATAGTCAGTGATTCCTGAGCCAATTGTTTCGGCTGCCACCTTGTCATACAGAGCGCTCTTTCGCTCTCCGGCCAGCCAGCCCCAGAAGACGACCGCGTTTAGTCCTTTGCTTGCCAACTCTGGACACTGCCAAGCTAAATCCTGCCTGATTCGGTTCACTTGGGGGGACTGCATTCGGTTCAAGTGGTCTAACCGATGGCAGAGTTCCCGCAGCCGTTCCGCAATGGGGTCACGATTTCGCAAAAAGGCCCCAATTTGCCCTTCAAACTGTGCTCCATAGTAGGCCAGCGCTAGCGCATCCCCTTCATCGTCTTTATTCTCAGACAGGATGGTTTCACGGTAGCGTCTCACCTTGGAGTGAGACACCAGCAGCAGACGGATTCCCGCTTCTTTCAGCTTGTGACACCAAAATCGGCTGTAGTTGGTTCCGGTCGGTTCCAGAACGCAAGCATCCGGCTTCATTGCCAGCAGAGTTTTCAAGCCCTGCACATCCGTCTTTAGCCGCGGAAAGTCGCTCTCAATATAAAGTTTTCCAGGTTCGGGTAAGGGCAATGCTGTATCAATTAAGCAGACAACAACATCAGCCTTAGAAACATCTAATCCAGCAATTAACGTCATTTAATTTGAGTGGGTTGGTTTACGTCGCGACCGGGATATCAGCTTGCGAATCACCCATAAGGACTACTTACTTCACTGTCAAAGCTGCCGGTAAAAGGGGTAAAATGCCTACGAATTAGTAAAGGCTCGCGCCAACTTCTTCTCCAAGGCACCCCTACGGATAGGTAGCGATCCTGTCCGCGAACCCATCAGTTTACTGGTGGGTTTTCGCTTGCTGGATCAGGCAAGCTCATCAGGCGGTAAAACACTATCCATCAGTTGCCAAAGGCTTTGTAAAAGCTCGACTTTCTCTTGTGATGAAGCAATGCTGGCAAACTCATTTGCCCTCCGCAACAATGAGGCTTGGACTTGAACTAACGGAACATCCAGTAAGCGCGCATTTTCTTTGCAGACTTGATTGAAGGCGATCGCCAACAAAATCACCGCATCCTTATGTTTGGCAGTTTCCGCTTGCGATGATCGGCTCATGGTTCAGCGTCCTCCATCGCGGCCTGAATTTGCCCGATGATTTGCGCTAAAAAGCAGTGTGTCTGCTCTGGTGTAGCTAATTTCATCAGAGAATTGGCTTCATCAATGCAAGCTTTCATCACCCCGGCGCTGGGTTGGTCGGTTTTTTCAGCCAGCCGCCCTAGAGCAACTCCCAACGTCACCAGCAGTAAGGCATCATTCCGGTTCATCATCCGTTTGCCCCCTGGTCTTGAGAAGTGCTTGAGCGGTATTCGCTCATGATGGCTAGCAGATGATGCAACGCCATATAAATCGGCAAGGGACAGGTATGCTCTGCCCGAATCGCAATCACATAAGAGGAAATCTCGCCATCGCCATCGCTCATCAGAAAGTCTACTGTCATTGCGTAGTCTTCATCATCACCACAGACCACATTGACGGCCTCAATCAGAGCATTGAAAATTTCAAGTTTGGTGACGACGGCATGATAGTCACCGTCACTTTCTCGGATAAATTTTGATTTTACAAACTGTTTGATCTCGGCCGTCAAATCAAGCGCCTGGGCCTGCTCTAGCTGATTCAGTTCATTTTCATTCATGCTGATTTCCTCTTAGTGTGTGATTTACGAAAGCGATCGGCGCTGGGACAGATTGACCAGTGAGGCGACCCGTCAGAGTGAACGGGCATCCACCGATCGTTTTGAGTTTTGACCCAGAAGATCCAACTTCTGCAATCCTTGCATTGTGTTGGCTGAGTCCCTGATGGAATGCGATAGGAGGTCATAGGCGGCATGGGATAATGGGGGCAAATTAAAGAGCAGCTCTTTGGCGGGTACACCTAGCGGTGTGCCCGTCATTCGTATGCCTATCAAACGTACAACAAATTGTACCTAAAGTACAATCAATTATACTTATAATGGTCAGAAAGACTCAATCACCCCTAGTTCCCCTTATGGCAGTTCGAGGAATTACACAACAGCAAATCGCTGATCACTTAGGCGTTCATGTTCAAACCGTCAAAAATTGGATGACTGGTAGAACACAATGTAGGCTGACGCTTGATGAATGGGAATCCTTAGCCCAACTGATGGGCACAAAAGTAGAGCATTTACCCCGCAGTTTTGCACCACAACCCATCCACGACACCAGCCCTAACCATGAATCAAACTGACATTCAGTTAGGCGACGCGGTAGAGGTGAGATGGCGCGATAGTGAACCGATTCAAGGCATTGTTGAATGGGTTGGCGGTGCTACTCTCCAAATAGCTGGCCGCTACTACAGCATCCATGACTGTGAGTTGGTGGGCAACCCCTTAAATTTGCCCACCAACTGCATCCATGATCGCCCCTTTGATCCGGCGATCGCCCTTCTGTGCCCCCTGGTCTTCAACACCCCTGAAACCCTTACCGAGTCATGATTGGCAAATGCAACATTGAAGAGGGGGATTGGGTCGAGTTTGACATCGTTCCTGGCAAACCCTATCGGGGCATTGTCACTCAGATCGGCATTGACATGCTGCAAATCGATAGCAAGTATTGGATCAAGAGTGGCTTGATGTTGGTGGGCAAACAATTGAGTTTGCCCACCAACTCTCATCCCGATCGCAGCGCCCAGGGGGACAAGAAAAAATCCCTACCCGCAGGCATACCCGGCGATGCATGGCTTGAACACAAGAAAGTCAACGGTCAAGTTTATCTGCAATACCGCTGGCGTGACCCAGAGACGGGTAAAAAGCGATCGCGCTACCTGGGCCGGGCAGATGGCTCAGGTTTAGGAGCAGCCCGCAGCTGCGGCAGCTCACCAGCCAAACCCTCAAAACCTGGCTGAAACCGGAGGGCTACAGAGTATTTACAGCAGCGAGTACCTGCTTATCTGTCACTTCAATGTATTCATCTAGGGATGAGCGATCGCGATGGCCGCTAATTTTTTGCAGCACCCATGGGCTGATCGCGTTGTTGGCCAGCCGGGTTAAAAACGTCCGTCTAAAGCTATGAGTGGTAAACCCGCGCTTATCCAGCCCTGCCCTAACTAATGTGCTACGTAGATTGCTATCAATCGTCCGATGGTCTAGGCAATCCATTGCATCTCGGCCCGGAAACAGATAGCCAGCCACCGGTGGCGAGTAGGCCTTTAATGCCCGGGCCAAGCTGGGATGGATCGGGACTTGTCGATCGTCAATCTGCCCCTTGCGGGTTTCCTTAGCGTAAAAGATATACTCATGGGGGATTCTGGCGATTGGATCGCGGTAAACAGACTCAACCCGCAGCTGCCGGATTGCCCCCATCCGTTCACCTGTCCAGTAGGCAATTTCCCAGATCAGCCGTTGCGACTCTGAGCGAGTCGCCTTCAGTAACCGCTGCCACTCGCTATCAGTAAAAATGCTGGCCTTGCCGCGTCGATTTAACTTCACATCTTTTTCCTAACTGACAGGATTAATTACTCATATCCAGCCATAAAATTCAGATTGAATCGTTTGGAATGCTTGACAGTCTTATCTTACGCCAATTTTAACTAATGGGATATTTTCCGCAAAATATCCCATTGTCAAAGCTCAGAAAACGTAGGTTAATGAACTTAATTCAGTTCTAAAACCATCCTTTTCTATCCATGCCTTGGGAACTGTTGAGCGAAAAATTATTGGTGAATGATGTCTGGACAATTAGCGACAGTCCGATCGACACCGAATATTTAAAGCTTGAGTTTGAAGACCCAGACCAAACCGAGCGAGTCGGTGTGGCCGCCTTTAGTCTGAACGGTGAGCGGGCCTTAACTCAGATTGTCAGAGCCAGCCTTGAGCCGCAAGTGCTGGAATTTAAGCGATTCGGTATCCTGACTCAGCAAAAAATTGGCTTTCGGCCCTGGAACCCAAGCGCTCAATCCCTCCGAATCAAGGTCTATTGGTGGAACTCGCTTAACGCTGCAACCTCTGCCTTATTTGCCCGGTTTACGGGCACGTATTTAGCTGCCCGCAACCTGGCGATTAATCAGCTCATTGAAACCCTAACAACTAAACTGATCTGGCAAAAATTTGATTGCTTTTACGTTTTTGCCGCTCCCAATGCTGCCGATAGCCTGCTCAACTGGAAAGCTAATTCCTTTAACTGCACCCCGGTCAATAATCCTACCTTTGCGATTGATCGAGGCTACACCGGCAATACCACCACGTCTTATCTCAATACCAACTTTATCCCGACCGCAGGCACTAATAATTTCACCCGGTTCAACGCTGGCTTTGGGATTTATTCCCGCACCAATAACGCCTCTGGCACTTGGGCAGATATCGGCAATAGTGGCACGAATATTAGTGAAATTCGTGCGCGCCGCGTCACTGGAATATCCTATGGCGTCAATAGTAACAATCGCCCAGAAGCAGCCACGGCAATCCCAGACTCTCTAGGGCTGATTTCTGTGTCTCGTTTAACCGAAGGCTCTATCTCAGCCTATCGAAATGGCGTTTTAAATGACACGCAAACCTCGAATAATGCCCTAGCTTTGGAACCCAATAGCTTTTTAATTGGGGCCACCCGGAATACTACCGTAGCGCCTCAATGGTTTTCGGGTAGACAAATTGCGATGGCGTTTATTGGGGCTGGACTGAGCGCCCAAGAACACAGCGACCTCTACGCGGCTGTCCAACTGTACTTGTCCACAATCGGAGCAAGTGTTTAACCTCTAGGAGACTCGTTATGACTGCATTTGTGAAGTCACAATTACCCGATGCGATTAACACCGTTGAAGAGTTACTGGTCTGGGCATCCTCAATCCTGGCCGAGCTTAACGCAGGCACTAAAGTCCAAGTTGACCGCTCCAATGTCTTGCGGGCTGTAGATGCCCGGCCCGCCCTACTCGAAAACGAACCCGTCGATCCTGAGCGGTTTGGGATTGCTGCCTACATCCCCCTAGAACCAACTTGGCGCGGCAGAAAACCCTGGTTTAACGGAGTGAAAGAACTCTCTACAGATGCGATTCCGAGTGCCTATACCAGTAACTCTTAAGGCATTACCGCCTCAATTCTGAATCACCTCAGACCAGGGATTGATCTCTGTCATCTCTTGTCTCTTCCCTCGCTAATTTGCAATGTCTCTGCCTTGGATGAAGCCACCGCCGGGTTACACCAGTAACCCGTTTACCGGGCCACGGGCCACGGTCAAAGCACCGATCGCAGATAATGCCCCGAAGCCGTTCGCTGAACCAACAACGAATGCGCCCAAACCCGCCCCCAATCTCCAACCCCCCAAACCCGCCCCGGCCCCGGCCGCTCCGCCGACAGTTCCCTATAATAGTGCGCCTGGTTATACCTCGCCAACACCTCCGAATGGGGTGCCTACCAGTACCGGAGGGACACCTTTACAGCCTAATCCCCAGTGGACGCACCCCGGCAATCAACCCGCTAAACCCCCTGGCGTGGTTTCTCAGCCACCCAAAACACCCAGTATCCCAACTCAGCCCGTTACCACCCCCCAAACCCCTAGCGTTCCTGGGATTCCTGCATCTGCTCCAGCCGTTGCCCCGTTGATTAACCCGCTGTGGGTGATTCCGGCGATCATCATTCCTGCTGTTGTTTTAACCCCCAACGGTAAGCTTTCCGATGGAACGGCCTTGCCGGGTTCACCCGTTAATACCCCTCCCAAACCGCAGGGATTTAAGTTTGACCCCGTGCGGCCCGGTACGACTGGCAAGGTTGAAATCAGGATCGTCCAAAAGGGCAACTATACCGTTGGCAATCCAGATAACCCAGAGTCCCCAATCAAAAAAGACTTTTCCTATCGGCTCACCGTCTGGGCTGATGCGGCGGTTGATTCAGTCACTCTCAACCCTGAATCAAATTTTTTGGTGCATAGCTACGCGATGTTTGGGGTTCAGATTCGGAATGGCAATAACCAAGTCGGTTGGACACTGAAAGACGTTAGGGTTTCTCCCAGCCCCGATCCGTTTCGGTATTCCACCAATCGCAAAATAACCAGCGTTTCGGTTACCCCGCTCAACAGTCCAGATCTCACCCCGTTTCCGACCACCGATCCAGATCCAGACGATCAGCCAGGGATTGCCCCGTTTGCCGGGCCACAGCCAACCCCCATTCCCCCCCCTGGCACGGCTGCCCCAACGCCCCAGCCGGATAATCCCCCTGGCACAACGCCGACCGGATCGCCTGTAAAAACGCCTACCCCTGGTGAAACCCCGACGCCTGAGAGTCCAAATATCCCTTCTACTCCAGACACAGGCTCAGGATCAGGATCAGGCACAGGCGCAACCAATACGCCCAGTACCACTCCCCCAACTCAAGAGGAGTTAGAGACACCCAGCACAGAGAGTACGTCGATAACTGACCTCACGACTAAGGTCACGGAACTGACCAACCGAGTCGATCAACTCGACAAAAAACAAAATACGGTTTGCAAATTCCAAACCACCGATCTTGCTGCTGTCAATGCCAAGCTAGACGAAATTTTAGAGATTCTCAAACAGAAAGAAGACACAGACAACGAAGATCCGAATCTTTATGACTCGATTGAGTTGCCGCTAGCCGTTAAAACGGGCGATCGGCAGGGCGAAATTCAAACCAGAAACCTGCTAGTCAAGAAAGGGCAAGGCGGTATTGCCTCCCAATTTGCCACCAGCGCCGGTTGGGCAGTGCTCGGTTTTCAAGCCCCCCTCCTCACAACGATCGCCAAAATTCTCAACTGGCAGTCAGTTTTTGACGATGAGGGCCGGGCAGCCGTGAATCCCAAGCAGGTCGTAGAAGAAGCTGGTCAAGCCCAAACCCAAGATGATGGGGCCACCTTTAACGCCGTGCCTGTTGTTGGGGCGATGGGTCTACTCGCTGCCTTTGGCGGTGCCGCCTGGATTCGGCAAGGGTTGCACACCCTGCCTAGACAGGTAACGCAATCGACCCTAGACCCGGTTAGAAATGTGGTTGAGACAACCACAGGCACGGCCACGAATGCCGTGGATGTGACCATGACCTCGACCAGCCAGGGCAACGCCATCATGACGGGTTTAAGGGGTGTTAATCGGTTTCTGAAACGGGCCAATGAGCAGCTTAAGCTAGACCGAATCCTCAACATCCTCACCCTGATCACAACGATTCACAATGCCGCCATGCTTAGCAACTCGATTAAGGACACCCTGGTCAGTGCTGTAGACAATGCGATCGCTACACTCGGCTGGCTGCCCAAGGATGAAGAAGGGCGCGAGATCGCCCTCTCGGAGATGGTCAACGACACGATCGAGAACACGATCATCTCGATCATTGGCAGAGACAATTACCAGGGCATCACGACAACCTGGAAAAAGGCCAACCGGATTTATCAAGCGGCGGCTAACATCCTCTACTCGCTGCAAAGCATGATGAGCAGCGTCATTAATGCCCTGGAAGTTGGGTTTGGCTGGGTGGCCTGGATCGGTAACGCTTTGAAAAAATGGGGAGTCGTGACCGAGAAGGCCTATGCCTGGATGAACCCGTCGCCTAACTTCCAGAACAAGTTTTTTACCGCTTTAAACAAGGGGGAGGAAATCGCCAGCAACCTAGAGGAAGTCACCTCAGAGGTCAGAGAGACAGGCGAAACCTTTAACAACCTGGATGAGTTGAAGAAAGAGCTAGACAAATCGCTTGAAGAAGGTCTGGCTCAACCCCAGATCTCTAACACTGAACAAATCGACATTGCAGAGCTTGCTTCAACCGCTAGCGCAGCGCCCCCGATCGCCCCGACTGACTTAGATAAACCGGAAGCAGGCCCAGAGCAAGGAGGTTCCTAAATGCCATTACCAGAAGGGTTTAGCGAATGGGAGCATTTACAAAGCACTGTGTTACGGATTCACAATCGCTTTGTCAGAGATGAATTTTCAGACATTGGAGCTGATGATGAAATCGCTGGGGCCCGTGGCTCATTGCGCCATGCCAGCCTGATCAAGGATGACGATTCCGCGATCATGGTCATGAACCGAATGCTGTTGTTTTATGTCTTGTGTCGGAAAGCCAGCGACTTGCAGGCCCCCCTCTATGGCACTCCTATATCTGACTTTGATGAGCGAGTGATCTATCGCCCCCAAGTTCATCTCTATTTTCGCCAAGATGCTGATTCTGTGCCTGCCAATAAGCAGCCGGTACGCGCTCAGATTAGCTTTCGGCTCAACGAGTCTCCCCAGACGATCACCGAGGCAGACTTGCGGCAAATTGGCACTCGCATCCGGTCTGAATTTGGCACGAGTGGGCGCTATCGCTGGAGTCGGGGCAAAATTCTCGTCACCTATAAAGATCCTCCAAACGGGCTGAACTTCCAAATTTACGCCCTGAATGAGGCAGAGGGCCGCCAAGTGATCCAAAAGTCGCTGGATGTGGCCAACCGCACCTATGACCCTGATTTATTGGTTGTGCATACCCCGGCTAGCGGTGCCTATCCTACTAGCCCAGGCAATCAGACAATCTTGGGCAAGTCCCGGTCTAAACCCGTGCGACGGTCTAGAGCCTACGTTAGATTCAGCCATGCGACGGCTCACATTTGGGGTTTGCAATTGCCGATTATTCTTTGCGGTTCCCCCTATCGTTATCCCAATGTCTTGGTGCCCTTAGATTAAATTCGCTCTCCTCTAACCCTCTAAGCGTTGAAGCTTTTCGATCAGGCTGAAATCCTTTTACAGTAGGGATTAACACTAGTTTAGAGAGAAAAATTATGGCACGCAGAGGATCGCGGTATTTGGGAATTTTGCGGGGCACCGATAATGAGGCGGCCACCAAAACAATCGCCTATTTACGGGGGACTCGCAAAGTCACCTATGAAGGCCGCCGGGGCAACCGGCCCGCCCTGCGCCGGGTAAAAGTGCGTCTGTTTGACATGCCGATCGCTGATACCAAGTTTCTCTTAGAAAATGTCAATCAAAGCAGATGGGCGACGGTGAAACCGTTTGTGAATACGTTTACGTTTGAGGTTGAGTCAGGAGACAGCCCCGATGATCTGCTAGACATTCCCCTCTTAAACGCGCCCAGAGCCTTAATCGTGCTCGATCGTTCAGACATTGGCACTCGCAAAGTTTCTGAAATCAGTGGACTTGAGTATAAGTCTTACGGCGGAACCAGCGTTTCTGTCCCCTTTGGCAAAAGTACCGCTTCTGGCAGCAACGTCAATACTGCTTTTTCGGCGATTCGGACGGCGGTCAAAAATGCCGATGTCAGAAATATGTGTTCTTTAGTGCCAGGCACCTATGTTGGTTGAGGAACGGATTTGGCTAGCGCTGTCCACCCCGCAGGATCAAGCGGCCCTGCGGGGTGAACGGGACTGGACACCAGAGCAGGAATGGAAGCGCTACGTTCAGCGCCAAACCCTCTTGCAGCAGGTGATATTCGGCAATATGCACCCAGATGATTTGCTCGATTGCCTGCTTGACCATGACCTCAGCCCCGATGATTATCTTGACCAGGTAGATGATGGTTTACGCCCACTATGCTAGACGGCTCAGTCAAACTAGTTGGCCCGTTGTCTATACCGGGGGAATGGACGCGGGAACTACAGGTCAGTGCTGACCTGGTGGCTGTCCAGATTGGCAATGGCCGCTATGTTCCGATTCCCCCGCTGGTCAAACTCACCCCGCATCGGGTGCTGATGATTGGTTGCCGTAACCCATTAGCCAAACCGAGTTGGTTCTTAGGGTGCTGGCTGAGTGTTGAGTTACTTTGCTCCCCCAGCAGCACATCCCAACTGGCTGGCTTAGCTGAACTGCAACATCACGCCATCCCCTTGCAGCGTTACAAGCTGATTGTGATCCCTGAGATTGAGACTGAATCACCCTATCGACTCAGGTTCAGGATTCCCTACTGGCATCAAGAAATCAGGATTGAAGCGTTCTACCTTGATAACACATTGACGACGGATATACAGGCTTCCCTGGAACGGCTTGAAGCTGCTGTTAACACCTTGTAGCCATGACTCAACCGCCCGATCGCTCAAAAATTACCCTGACCCCAAACAAAGAGCGGATCTCGCTCAGTTATGCCTCCCTTGCCCTGCTGGGGACAATGACTGCTGCTTTGGGAGGAGCATTTATGCATTTCTACAGCCAGGTTTGCACCCCCCAGGTTTTGACGGCCCAGTCTGAGAAAAAAGAGCTGTTAACGGTACTGAATCAGCTTAGCCTGCAAATCCAAACCAACACCAAAGCGATTGAAGACCTGCACGATCGCCAGCCAAAATAAGCAACTCATCACCCCACACTCTGGAGGAAATGATCATGTGCGCCCTCTATGGCCCCAAGCGCCGCCCCCAAGAATTTGGCTTTGGCCCCCCCGATACGCACCTGGTCGCTAACGATGCCACCGAGACAATTAAGGGCTATGCCTTTGGCGGTCAACTGCTGTTTGAGATTCCCGCCCTCTGTAAGGGCACCGGCGGCGATGACTGGCGCTTCAACAGCGCTGACACGCCCCCCGGCTTATACAAGCTGGGCGCAATTTACAACGACATCGTTAAGGTGGGCATGAACCCAGAGTTCGATCGCACCCTGAGAAGCTTTGGCTGGATTAGCTACGACATGATCGAGTTAGAAAGCCAGGAAATTAAGCATGGTCGGGCTGGGATTATGCTGCATGGCGGCGGCTCAGGGTGTGGTTGGCCCGGCGCTTGGCAACCCCGTCAGCGGCTTTACGCGACCTTTGGCTGTGTTCGCTGCCACAACATTGATTTAAGAGACAAAATTTTACCCCGCTACAAGCAGGGCACGGTTTACTTATCGGTCTACCAAGATTGAAGTGGTAGAGCGATCGCAAATTATCCGCTGGGGATTCTTCTCAGACCTGTGGCACAATGTTAGCGGTCAAAGCCGATGGCCGCATTGTCCTTATGGACAACTCGACGGAGACTATCGCACACTCAATGGATGCTCAAATCATGGAACCGCTTTATCAATATGCCTGGCTGATTCCGGTTTTACCATTGGCCACAGCGATGGTGATTGGGTTAGGTCTGATTTCTTTTAACCAAGTTACGAATCAATTGCGACGGGCAAACGCGATTTTTGTGATTGCTGGCTTGGCAGCCGCGATGGCTTACTCCCTGGCAATCCTGTGGAGCCAGTATCATGGGCATGCTCCTTACCTGCAAACCTTTGAGTGGGCCTCGGCGGGGACATTTCACTTGACGATGGGGTTCACGATTGACCACCTGTCAGCCTTGATGCTGACGATCGTGACCACGGTAGCGCTGCTGGTAATGATCTACACCGATGGCTACATGGCCCATGATCCTGGCTATGTCCGGTTTTATGCCTATTTGAGCCTGTTCAGCTCCTCCATGCTGGGGCTGGTGGTCAGCATCAACCTAGTGCAGATTTATGTGTTTTGGGAACTGGTCGGGATGTGCTCCTACCTGCTGGTTGGGTTTTGGTTCGACCGCAAATCAGCCGCTGATGCTGCCCAAAAAGCGTTTGTTACTAACCGGGTCGGTGACTTTGGTTTACTTCTAGGAATTTTGGGCTTGTTTTGGGCCACGGGCAGCTTTGACTTTCAAACGATTGGCGATCGGCTCCAGCAGTTGGTCAGTTCTGGGGCCTTGAGCAGCGGCGTGGCGATTCTGCTGGCCATTTTGGTCTTTTTGGGCCCCGTCGCCAAGTCGGCCCAGTTTCCGCTCCATGTTTGGCTACCGGACGCGATGGAAGGCCCGACCCCCATCTCGGCTCTGATTCATGCCGCCACGATGGTGGCAGCCGGAGTATTCCTAATTGCCCGCATGTTCCCGGTCTTTTCGGGCATGCCAGAGGTGATGAATGTGATTGCTTGGACAGGCGCATTTACGGCTTTTTTGGGCGCTTCGATCGCGATTACTCAAAACGACATCAAAAAAGGCTTGGCCTATTCCACCATTTCTCAGTTGGGCTACATGGTGATGGCAATGGGCGTAGGTGCCTATTCCGCTGGCTTATTTCACCTGATGACCCACGCTTATTTCAAAGCGATGTTGTTCTTGGGTTCAGGCTCCGTCATTCACGGCATGGAAGGAGTAGTCGGACACGATCCGGTGCTGGCCCAAGACATGCGCTTGATGGGCGGCTTGCGGAAGTATATGCCGCTGACTTCCCTCACTTTTTTGGTTGGCTGCTTGGCGATTTCGGGGATTCCGCCCTTTGCTGGCTTCTGGTCGAAGGATGAAATTTTAGGCTCTGTCTTTGCCAGCAATCCGGCCATGTGGATGGTGGGTTGGCTAACGGCGGGGATTACTGCTTTCTACATGTTTCGGATGTATTTTTCCACCTTTGAAGGCAGCTTTCGGGGCCACCAAACGGATGTCCGCCAGCAGCTAAAAGCCGCCGCTGGTGAGCCAGAACTGGCCATGGCCTTTGGCCCCGGTGCGATGGATCCAAAAGAGCTAGACCAGGATCATCACCACAGCGACTCGCCCCACGAGTCGCCGCTGACGATGACCTTACCGCTACTGATCTTGGCGGTGCCCTCACTGCTGATTGGCCTGGTTGGTACGCCCTTTAATAATTACTTTGAAGCGTTTATTCATCCCGCAGGCGACGCGATCGCTGAAGTAGCTGAGGTTGCCCACGAGTTCGACTGGACAGAGTTCCTAGTCATGGGCGGTAGCTCAATCGGGATTGCCCTAATTGGCATCACCCTGGCTTCGCTAATGTACCTCCAACGCAAGCTTGATCCAGGCGCGATCGCGGCTAAAATCAAGCCGCTCTATGAGTTTTCGCTGCACAAGTGGTACATTGACGACCTCTACAACACGGTTTTCGTCCAAGGCTGTCGCCGCTTGGCTCGCCAAGTTCTAGAGGTAGACTACAACGTCGTCGATGGCGTCGTCAACCTGACTGGCTTCGTGACGATGATCAGCGGTGAAGGGCTGAAATACTTTGAGAGTGGACGAGTCCAGTTCTACGCTCTAATTGTCTTTCTCGCCGTTCTCGGCTTTGTGATCATTTCGGCGTAGTCAGGCACAGACCGTTGGGTGGGAATGCTGCAAACTTCCACCCAACTGCCCTCAAAGCGATGGTGATTCCGCTAGCCTTGCCTTGATGAAAGACCGATTTGACTTTTTTTGGCTGCTGGCGATCGCCGTCAATGGAATCAATGAATTATTCTCTGGAGACTTGCACAGCCTTATATCCAGCACAATCCAGCCTTGAGATCGGGATACATGAAGCTGATCCGGGGCTTCTTGGTGGGGATGAGTCTACCAGTGGATAGTGATGGGGATTGGACTCGTCGGGGGTGGGATTGCTGCGATCTCAGACTACTTGCATCCCCTGATCATGGTGCAGCAAGAGGGCGAAAACCGAAGCGATGCGCAGCATTATCCTCAATCCGAATGCCAAAGATCTGCGCGCTAGGATGACGCTTCAGCAATTGCTTGGCAGCAGTCAAACTATCATTGGCCACTTCAAATGCTCTGGTTTCAATATTTCACAAAGTGTTGCGATAGCAAATCGCCACAATTCTGCCGTAGTTGCCTGTCTCGACTTGGGAGCGCGATCGCCCTTTAAAGCTGGTTGTCATAAGTCAAGAAATCAGGAGGCTATATCAGCAGAATAGGTGGCTTCTACCCAGGGTAAGAGTGGGCCCATCTGTTCTTGGCCGGTGACTGATAAATCGCTGTGACAGAGGTAAATCCGATCGCGGGTGCGGTGGCATAAATCTAACAGTAAGCGCCGCAGTTGGTCATCATCAGCTTGGGTTTGGGTCTGCAAGGTTTGGGGTTGTCCATCAGACTGCTTTAGAAATAGCGGCGCGCCCCATAGGATTACCGCTCCACCCCCCTGCCAAAGCCGCCCGCCGACATCCAGCCAAAATTGCCAGCGATGGCTGGGACGGGCGCTGCGATACTGAAACGCAGATGCCAAAGTCACGGCTGGCTCCGTTCGACCAGGACGAATCGGGAACGGGTTGGCGGTAATCGTGCCGGCTCGCAGCAATTCAATAAACTGCCCGACGGTTTCTCCGATCGTGAGCGGCTGAGGATTGGTTTGCTGGAGGCGATCGCTAACGGCCCAGTAATGTTGAGCCGTTTCCATCAGTTCTCGCAGGGCGACGATCTGGTCGCTGGCGATATGATTTGGCCACAAAAATTGCTGAATCGCCCGATCCAGGACAAACACAGGGCTAAGGGTCAGGTAGGGCTGCCCCGGTTGGGCAAAGCTGGTTCGCTGCTGCTCTAGCCACTGCCAGAGTTCACCGTAGGCTTGGCTGGCCTCGTGACCCAGCCGATCCCAGCGGGCAAAGCTGTCGGCTGGCAACAGTCGCGGCTGCTGGGGGTGGGGTTGAAAGCAGTAATCCGCTAAGAGTCCGGCCCGAACCGGGTCAATTCGGGGAGCAAAGGCTGAGGAGCGGAGCGGTTGACCGTCTTGACCGGCGGTGGGGGCAATTCCGGCTGGGCCGGCCAAGCCGCAGGCTGAGCGGCCGCTCAGCACGACCAGCATTTCTGCCACTTGATCAGGTTCCATGAGTCGTCCGCAGCCGGGGTAAGCCAGGGTCAGGAGCGTTAGTAATCCCCGCACTAAGGCAGAACTAATCAGCGGGCGTTGGTCATTCAGGGTTGTGACCGGAATATTTTGGCGACTGAGAATTTCAATCAAGGTATAGCGGGCGATCGCATCAAAGCCTGGCCCAATCACGGCAATCTCTTGCGGTTGAATTTCGCCCGCTTGGACAGCTTTGCTAATGGTGTTAGCCACTTGACGCAGCAACTGCGATCGAGAAACGGTTTGCAGGGAAGGCAAACTGTCTGGCAAGCTTAACCCTGGGGTTTGCAGCAGTTCATCTACCGTCAAATCGCCCAGAGCAGAGGTGGGTTGCTCGGTGATGGTTTCGGACTGGCAGCGCCGACTCAACTCCAGCAGGTATACCGGATCGGCTCCCAACCCCAACCGAATTGACCCGTTCGGATTGTAGGTGAACAGCCCGACTGCCCCTTGGTCAAGCAGGAGGTCAAACAGGTCTTTGGCGATCGCCGGATAGTTGTCCACATCGTCGGCCAGCACGCCCCGGTAGCGGCGTTGCAGATGGTGCTGATATTCTGGCAGCGGCAGCAAATAGCGCCAGTACAGCTCGGTTAAAATGCCGTAGGTCAGCAATCCGCGCTGCCAGCACCACTGCCGCCAGTCCAGCAGGAGTTGGCTTAAACACTCCCAGTCGGCTGACTCTAACTCTGGCGCCACTAAGCCTGCTTCTAGCCGGGGGGCAATCTGTTCGACTGGAGTGCCGCTAAAAGCAGCGATTTGCAGCACATCTAAACACTGGCGGACTAAGCGCGATCGCGACACTCCGGGCAACCGCAACTGCCCGGCATCAAGGGCAGACTGCCACAGCCGACTGGCCAACTGCTGTTCATTTTCGGGGCGCAGCCGCAGTGGAAAGGTGGCGGTCAGCCCTAAAGACTGCACCAGCAGCGGCCAGAATAAGCTAACTTCGTCCTCAAAGAAGCTGAGCGGCGTCGTGGTGTGAATTGGGTACTGGCTGTTGCTGGCCACCAAGAGGCGATCGGTGAGCTGGAGTCGATTATCGCCGCTATCAGCAAACACAAGCATGGCCTGGGCCCGGCGGGTAGCCAGCGCTCTAGCAGTAGGGACTGGCATCCCAGGTTTGGGGATGGCTGCGATCGGAAAACCAGTGCCGCTGTTTGCCCAGATTTGAAATTGCTCGATCAGGCGGGTGGTTTTGCCAGTCAGGACTTCACCACTGATCCAAAAAGACAGAGACACTACAAATCACCCAGAGATGGATTTGTTACGATACTACCTATTGCCAACTACTCTAGCGCAGGCAGGCTTGATCTCCTTGAGCGTTTTCAGGCAGTGTGGTAAAACTCAACATCATCCACTTCTCTTTCAGCGTTGTTGATAGCGATCCACTGTCATGGTTGTAGGCTTGGGGGCATCAAGTGTCTCCCCCGGCAGGATGACGATGCAGAGCTATCCGCTTTATTTAGTCGCATGCTATTTTCCTTGGCGCCATGAAACCATCGGCTTTCAATCGACTCAGGCAATACATCGCTTCCGCAGAGCAGTGGTACTTAACAACCCCCGATCGGGCCTTGGAGCAAGCCTACCAAGCTGCCCTCAGAATCAAAAAAATTGAAGATGAGCACTTTGCTGGCAATAAAATTGCGGCCGGCTATGGGCACAGCGACACGGTGATGGCCTACTTCCAGACCGAGCTGAAGAAGCACCTCAAGACCTGCCGGATGCGGCTGACGGAATTTAGAGCCAGTAATCGCTTGCTGGATGTGGCGCAGCCTGGGGTCAAGAGCACAACCCGCAGAATCAGCCAAGATGAGTTGCCCTACACGCTTGAGACCGACGAAAACGCCGCCGAGTTAATCACGCGGGTACCGGTAGCCAGCTTGCTGGAAAAAATTAAGCTGGTTGATGCGACGATCGCCCGCTACCAACCGAATATTGTCAACACATCGGCGGGTCTAGCTCGGAATGCAGCAGCGAATGGGCGATCGGCAGATGAAATCAACGCCAATTCTTTTTACAGGAGCGAATACATCAACGACGACTTGAGCAATCCTGACTCCAAACTCGACAGCAGCAGCTTTATTCCGCGCTCAATTTTAAGAACCGCCGATCGGTTCCGCAAAGAACTTGACCCAGCCGAAGATACGGAAGAAGAAATTGTCAAAGACTTTCGGGCCTCCAAAGCTCGCACCCGCACCGCCATTCGCTTCTTACTGCTGCTGATTGTGGTGCCACTGCTGACTCAGCAAATTTCTAAGACCTTTGTGATTAGCCCATTGATTGAACACTTTCGGCTGGGCGGACAGCTTGAGCAGGTGATTAACACCGACATTGAAGAAAAAATCTTCCGACAACTCAACCAGTTTGAAGAGCGCCTGAGGTTCCAAAATCTGGTGATGCAAGCGCCGGCCCTCTCGACGGAGCAAATTGAAACGCAGTTGCGAGGCAAAGCGCTAGAACTCTCAGAAGAATATCAGTGGGAGCTGACTGAGCCGCTCAAAAATATCCTCTCGGATATTTTGGCATTGGCGGCATTTACGATCTTGCTGCTGACGGGGCAACGACAAATCGCCATCCTGAAGGGGTTTATGGATGAGGTCGTCTATGGGCTGAGTGACAGCGCCAAGGCCTTTATGATCATTCTGTTTACGGATGTGTTTGTCGGGTTTCACTCTCCCCACGGCTGGACGGTGCTGATGGAGAATGTCCTAGAGCACTTTGGCTTGCCCCAGAATGAAGATTTTATTGATATGTTCATCGCCACTTTCCCGGTCATGCTCGACACAGTGTTTAAGTATTGGATTTTCCGCTACTTAAATCAGATTTCTCCCTCTGCGGTCGCCACTTATAAGAATATGAATGAGTAGGCCGAGCAGAATACCACCATGCATTTACTGATTCCGGCAGCAGGCGTTGGGCGACGAATGGGCAGCGATCGCAATAAGCTGCTGCTGACCGTCCAAGGATTACCCTTGCTAGCTTGGACGCTGTTGGCAATCCAAGCGGCCGATCAGATTAGCTGGATTGGGATCATTGGTCAGCCAGAAGACTTTGCCGACTGGCGATCGCTAGTTACCCAGCTTGCAATCAGCAAACCCGTCGAGTTAATCAAGGGCGGTACAACTCGCCAAGAGTCTGTATTCAATGGCTTACAGGCGCTTCGCACGCAAGCAGAGCGGGTGCTGATCCACGATGGGGCCAGGTGCCTGGCCACGGCAGACTTATTTGATCGCTGTGCGACAGCACTGCACAAGGTTCCAGGCTTAATTGCCGCCGTGCCGGTCAAAGACACAATTAAAATTGTCGATTCGACCGGCATGGTCAGTGCCACGCCCGATCGCAGCCAGCTTTGGGCCGCCCAAACCCCCCAAGGCTTTGGGGTCGAAAAACTGAAAGCCTGCCATGCCGAAGGTCGCCGCCAAGGCTGGGAGGTGACGGATGATGCGGCCCTGTTTGAGCGGTTTAATCTGCCGGTGCAGATTGTGGCTGGCGAAGAGACTAACTTGAAAATTACCACTCCGGCTGATTTGGCGATCGCTGAGTTAATCTTGCAGCAGCGCCAGAATTCACCCGCCTAAAATAGCTAAAGTCAAATCACTCTAAATCTGCCATGACCTGTTCGCCAATCGAGTCCAGCCTAGAAGCTCTAAGGGCAACTTTGCGACCAGGGCAGAGAGAACTGGCAGATTGGCAGTCTGGCCCGTTGGCGGTATCAGCCGTGCCAGGGGCAGGCAAGTCGCATGGAATGGCGGTGGCGGCGGCGATCGCCGTTGCCCGGCATCAAAATACAGCCCAGTCCAAACATCAGCGATTCCCTACGGGACAGCAGAGCCGAACGCGGCAACTGCTGGTGGTGACATTCACGCGATCGGCGGCGGCCAATATCAAAGGGCAAATTCGCCAGCACCTGAAGGACTTGGGCTTGCCCCAAATCGGCTTTGCGGTTCACACCCTGCACGGTTTGGCCTTGAACATTGCCCGCAATAGCCAGTTATCGGGACTAAATTTAGACCAATCAATCTTGATTTCGCCTTACCAGAACCACCGTCTGATTCGCACCTGCGTTGAGCGCTGGATTGCCGATTATCCTCACCTCTATCAGCAGCTCTTGGCCGGTCAACACTTTGATGGCGAACAGACCGAGCACCTGCGCCGCCAGTCTGTGCTCAGAACCGAAATTTTGCCCAGCTTAGCCCAAACGGCGGTTCGGGAGGCCAAGAGTTCCGGGCTGTTGCCTGAGCACCTGTGGCGGATGGCAGGGCGGGAAGAACTGCCAATTTTGGAAGCCGCAGCGGGGCTGTATGAGCGCTACCAAAAATTGCTCAGCGATCGCAATTTTATTGATTACGACGAAATGATTTTGGCGGCGCTGCGAGTGCTGAGCGATCAGAGTGCCCGCCACTGGTGGCAAAGCCAAATCTTGGCGGTGTTTGAAGACGAAGCCCAAGACTCTACCCCGCTGCAAACTCAACTGCTGACGATTCTGGCCACCGATCCTGAGCAGCCAGAGCAGGTCAACTTGGTGCGAGTGGGCGACTCCAACCAGGCGATTAACTCCACCTTTACGCCGGCTGACCCGTTTTTCTTTCGGCAGTTTTGCCAGCAGTGCCAAGCCCAAGGGCGACTGTTTGAAATGGTGCAAGCCGGGCGAAGCGCGCCTGTAATTATGGCGGCCGCCAATTTTAGCTTGGACTGGCTCAATCAGGCAGGATTAGCTGGCTCGGAGCAGCCGTTTCGCCCCCAGACCATTCAGCCCGTCGCCAGCACCGACCCCCAGGCCGATGCCAATCCGCTGCCGGTTGGGCAAGGGCTAGAAATTTGGGCGCCCCGCGATGTGTTTGAGACGGTGGCTTTAATCGGGCAGCGCTTAGGGGACTTATTCAGCGCTAACCCTGCCGCCACCGCTGCTATTTTAGTCAGAGAAAATAAACAGGGGCGGTTTATGGCTGAGGTACTGGCGGAACCACAGCGGTACGGCTTGACGCTCGATTTGAGCCAGTGCCCATTTCAGGTCTATGACGTGGGCAGTGGCGATCGCCGCAGCCATGTCCCGCAAGAGATGCTAAAGCTGTTGCAGTTTCTAGAGCGTCCCCATTCCCCCGATTACCTGAAAGCGGCCCTGACCGTGCTCAGCGATCGCCAGTTGATTCCAGCTCAAGATTTAAATCTGCTGGTCAGCCAGCCAGAGCAGTTTCTTTACCCCGACCCGCTAGAGCCAACTCAGCCAGAGCCAATCCGGCTAGCGCGTCAGCTTTGTACTCAGTTATTGCGATCGCGAATTGAACTGCCCCACTACGAGCTAATGACCTTTCTGGCTCTCACCCTCAACTATGACCGGGCCGAGTTGGCCACGACTGACAAGCTGGCGGCTCGATTAGGGCAACAGACCTTCGAGCAGCCCAGTCTGGGGGCAATGTTGCCTGTGCTGCAAGAGTTGGTTGGCTCTGAGCAATTTGAAGCGGTCGATGTGGAAGCCAGCCAAGATCGCTACGTTCGTCCTGGCCAACTGACGATCATTACCATGCACAAGGCGAAAGGGCTGGACTGGGACTATGTGTTTATTCCGTTCTTAAATCAGAACATGATTCCCGGTCAACTGCGGGTACCACCGCAGGCCCAGTTTTTAGGCAATTTTACGCTAGCCGAGGTGGCCAGGGCCCAAATTCGGGCTGGGCTGCATCAACAGCATCTAGCTGATCATCAGGCCCAGGCCAGACCAAACAGTCTGACTGAGATCCCAGACATTGCAACCGCTTGGCAGCGGGCGCAAGACCTCAAGATTGCCGAAGAATTTCGCTTACTCTACGTGGCAATGACCCGCGCCAAGCGGCTGCTCTGGTTGGCTTCGGCCCAGCAAGCTCCCTTTAGCTGGGGCAGTTTTAACTGGCAAAAGCGCGATCGCCTGGACGAAAAAGCTGCCTGCCCAATTTTGCCGCCGCTCCAGCAGCAATTTCCAAGCAGCATTGTTGCAAATCAAGCTCGCAAGTCGCCCGTTTCTAAATCAGTCTCGCGGACAGTTGCCCGATCGTCGCGCTCGACAAACGAGTAGTCACAAACCCGCTCTTGATCCGCCAGACTTTGCGTATCCCGTTCTGAGAAGTGGGGCGGTCTGGTTTGCCGAGCTATCAAGGCTTCGATCGCCTCTAAGCGATCGCGCAGGTCTTGGATTAGCCCAGAATGGCTCAATCGGACTGTCGCTACCTGCTCCCGCAGGCGATCGTAGTTATTCGGCAACTCTTGCCGCAAAATTAGCACTTCACGCGTCAGGCTCATTAGCCGCTTTTCTAAATCTTGAATCTGACCCGACGCTGACTCGGACTGGGTGGACTTTGCTGCCAAACTGTCAAAATAAGTTTGCAGGACATCCGTTAAGGCTTCTATAACACTGGCATGACCTTGCTGCTGCTGATAAAGCTTAAGCCGCTGGTAGAGATGATTTGGAATCACTTTGACCAAGCTAGGTTCCTGGTTAATCATGGCAACAGTAGGTAATTGATATGGCCAAACAGGGAGCTGATCTAATACTCAATTTCTGGATGTTTGAGCATAGTAATTCATAGACTAAGGCTTGACAGTGATCTGACCCAACCGTGAAATTACCGAAACTTGAATCGCCCCCACCGCTTAGACTGATCAAATTTTAGGTTTTGGGTCGTCAGACCTAGCTTAAGACTGACATTGACTAGTCATATGAGCCACGACCATAAGTTAGAACTTGCTGCACAGATTGATATTGACAACTTAAGTTCCCGTCTGGCTGCCTGTTCTTGCTCGCCAGGCTTGAATTAAAGATTGAGCCTCACTGTAGGCACTGCTGAAGCTGGGAATCTGCTTGGCAATGGCGATCGCGGCTGGCAAACTAGTTTCTGCCTGAGTTCTGGCCAGGGCTAGCATCTGCTCTCCCCACTGGCTGATTAACTGGTCTGCGTCTGCCCGCTGAGCGGACTGGAGGGGGACTTGGTTAATAATTTGGATCGCTGTTGTCAAAGCTTGCGGCGTTCCTTGCTGCGCGAAAGTGTTGGCTCGTTCTACCCATTGTTGCTCCGGCAGTGTTTCTTCGATCGGAGTCGGGGTAGGCTGGGGAAGCGTCGCCACCTGGAGCATTTGGTTCCAGAGTTGAATCCGGGTTTGCGCTTCCACATACAGCGGTCGTCCCGGCAGAATTTGGAGGGCTTGCCCAATCGCATTTCGCAAATCGCTGAGGCTGCCGGTGGCGGCCAGTTGTTCGGCTCGATCCAGTAACGGCTGATCTTGCAGGGTTTGCAATTGCTCAGTCCAAGCTTGCAGGTCTTTTCGGGCCGATTTGCGCCGAACATCGCTGGCGGTGGCTGGCACCTGCTGGGCTTGGGAAATTGCAACTTGCAGATTTTGGGTTCCACCCGCCTCAGCGTAGCGGTGGGCCAGGGCTAATAGTTGCACGGTTTGAATATCTGCCTGCCAGCGCTGGATCAGGGTTTGGGCTTTGGCATACAGCGGTCGATCGGGCGGCATTGCCCGGACGCGGGCGATCGCAACTTCTAAATCAGCAACATTATCTGTCCAGGTGCTTGCTTCAACGTTGGCCAGTTCAATGTAATCCTGGGCCGCATTCCACAGCGGCGTCTCGGCTGGGATTTCTTGGGCGGCGACCAAAGCCAACTGTAGATCCTGATTCGCCAGCGCCGTGTCTGCCAGATCGAGCAGGGTCTGGGAAACATCTTTGACTAAATCTTGCGCCCCCGGATAAAAATCGCTGCTGTCGGGAATGCCACGGGCAATTTTCATCGCCTCCTTCAGGTTGTCTAAGCCCTCTCGGCGGAGCAAACTCCTAGCCCGATTCAATTTGCTGTCATCCATCTGAGCGATGATAATTCGCTGGTTGATGGCTTGGAATTTATCCCTAGCCCAGTAGCGATTATCGACATCCACCAGCCGGATGGCGATCGAAAAGGCTTTTCGCCAGTCTTGCTCCCGCAGGGCAGCTTCAACTTTCTGGTAGATTGCTTCTCCTTCTGCCCAAACTTTTCGCCAGTGGGCAACTCGCTTTTGCACCAGCGGGTAGGCTGAGGTTTGGGCAGGGATTTGCTGCACGACTTTAATCGCCCGCTCGATCTCGCCCTGATTAACGCTCAGCTCTGCCAGATCCAGAACTTGGGTGGACCAGGCTTCAATCCGCCGGCTAATTTCTGGGTTGAGGGGGTGGTCTTTACCCAGACCATCAATCAGTTGAATGGCCGTCAGCAGGTCTTCTAAGGTTCCCTGATTGGCGCTGGTTTCAGCGCAGTAGAGCCGAAAGGAAGCCGAGGCAAACGGCCAAAACACCTGCTGGCAGTTACTTCCTTGCACCGAAGGTTGCCGCAGCATCAAACCAAAGCTGACGACCCCAATTGTGGTCGAAACGGCGATCGCCACCCCTCCCCAAAACTGCCAACGCAAGGGCAATTTCAGCTTGACTGCTGCCTGCTCCAAGGACATTCCCAGGTGGGTGGCCGAGGTGACAGAAGCAGCGATCGTTTTGTCAATCCATTTTTTCTCCATCGCGGTTTAGGTTTGACGCTAGGAGCTATGATACCTTGCAACTTTGTCGCTTCTCATACCTCAAATTGCCGATCGCCTTGCTCAGTCAGGATAATTTGGCATAAACATTGGCGAACCCAGCTAAGCTGCTCCAGCTAAAAAATCTTCTCGAACCCTGGTTCAGTCAGCGATTTCAACGCAAGTGATAAGGTGTATCTACCCGTTTCAATCCGCCTACAGATGGATTTTCATGTCTACACCTCCAATCCAGTGGTATCCAGGACACATTGCTAAGGCAGAAAAAGCGCTGCTAGAGCAGTTAAAGCGGGTTGATGTTGTCTTAGAAGTGCGGGATGCTCGAATTCCCAGGGCCAGCCATCACCCCCAAATTCAGCACTGGATCGGGACAAAACCGAGAGTTCTGGTGCTGAACCGGGTTGATGCCATTTCTAGCTTGGCCCGGCAGCGGTGGCAAGAGCGCCTGCAAGCGGAAGGAGAAACTCCCTACTTCACCAATGCGCAAAAGGGGCAGGGAATCGCCACAGTGGCAGAATTTACCCAAAGTGCGGGCTGGCAGATTAATCAACGTCGCCGCGATCGCGGCATGCAGCCCCGCCCGGTCAGAGCGGTTGTGATTGGCTTTCCGAACGTCGGTAAGTCAGCTTTGATTAATCGGCTGCTCAATCGTCGCGTCGTCGAAAGCGCTCGCCGCCCTGGCGTAACGCGCCAGCTCCGCTGGGTGAGAATTTCCGACCAGCTCGATTTATTGGATGCCCCCGGCGTACTGCCGCCGCTCCTGACTGATCAGCAAGCCGCCCTCAAGCTGGCGATCTGTGACGATATTGGCGAAGCCGCCTACGACACGCAGCGAGTGGCCGCCGCCATGATTGACTTGCTCAAACAACTGGAGGGACAAGCGCCAGGCTTGCTGCCACCTCAACCCCTGACCGCCCGCTATCGCCTTGATCCTGGCCCATTTAGCGGCGAAGCTTACTTGGCTGAGTTAGCCGTCCAGCGCTATCAAGGCGATGTTGAGCGAGCGGCCCGCCAGTCTTTAAATGACTTTCGGAAAGGGCTACTGGGGGCGATCGCCCTAGAGCTACCCTAAGACCTGGATCAAGAACTGAGTGTGATTGATGCATGGCGATCGCCATTGCTCCGAAAGCTAATCAATCTGCTTGGTGATTGGGAAAGAAGTAGGCACTATCTCTGAAAAAACTAGCGGTAGTGATATAATCCCGCTCAAGCCCCTGTTTTATGCTAGATATAGCGGTAGAGTTTCCAAGTCGTTCTTCAGCCCTCAGCTCATGTCTTTTGTTGGTCTGCATATCCACAGTGACTACAGCCTGCTCGACGGGGCTAGCCAATTGCCGGAACTGATTGAGCGAGCGATGGCTTTAGACATGCCAGCGATCGCCCTCACCGATCATGGGGTGATGTATGGGGCGGTGGAACTGCTCAAAACCTGCCGGGGCAAAGAAATTAAGCCAATCATTGGCAATGAAATGTATGTGATCAACGGCGACATTGAAAAACAAGAGCGTCGTCCTCGCTACCATCAGGTTGTCTTGGCAAAAAATACGCAAGGCTACAAAAATCTGGTCAAACTAACCAGCATTTCTAACCTGAAGGGCGTTCAGGGCAAGGGGATTTTTTCCCGGCCCTGCATTAATAAAGAATTATTGACCCAGTACCACGAAGGGCTGATTGTCACCAGCGCTTGCCTGGGAGGCGAAATTCCGCAGGCAATTATCCAGGGCAAGCCAGAAATCGCCCGCCGAATTGCCCAGTGGTACAAAGACTTATTTGGGGATGATTTTTACTTAGAAATTCAAGACCACGGCTCGCAAGAAGACCGGGTGGTGAATGTCGAGATTGTCCGGATTGTCAGGGAAATGGAGATTAAAATCATTGCTACTAATGATTCTCACTATATTTCCTGCTATGACGTAGAAGCCCACGATGCTCTGCTCTGCATTCAAACCGGCAAGCTGATCACCGAAGACAAACGGCTGCGCTACAGCGGCACCGAGTACCTAAAATCTGCCGAGGAAATGGCCCGCCTGTTCCGCGATCACCTGACCGATGACGTAATTGCGGAGGCGATCGCCACCACCCTGGAAGTGGCGGGCAAAATTGAACCCTACGAGGTGTTTCGCGACCCGCAAAGCCCTAACTTTGACGTGCCGCCGGAATTCACCCCCGATACCTATCTGGAAGAAATCACCTGGCAGGGCTTACTCAAACGCCTCAACTGCCAAACTCGCCCCGAAATTGAGGCTCAATATCCTGGCTACCGAGAACGGCTGGAGTACGAGCTAGCCATGCTCCAGCAGATGGGCTTTTCCACCTACTTTTTGGTCGTCTGGGACTACATCAAATACGCCAGAGACAACGGGATTCCGGTTGGGCCAGGACGGGGTTCTGCCGCTGGCTCCCTGGTCGCCTATGCGCTGGGAATTACCAACATTGACCCGGTGCACCACGGCTTGCTGTTTGAGCGCTTCCTGAACCCAGAACGCAAGTCAATGCCAGACGTTGACACCGACTTCTGCATTGAGCGGCGGGATGAGGTAATCAAATACGTCACCGAAAAATACGGCGAAGATCGGGTAGCCCAGATCATTACCTTCAACCGGATGACCTCAAAAGCGGTTCTAAAAGATGTGGCCCGGGTGCTGGATATTCCCTACGGCGAGAGCGATCGCATGGCCAAGCTGATCCCGATTTCCCGCGGTAAGCCGACCAAGCTAAAGGTGATGATTTCCGATCAGACCCCTTGCCCTGAATTCAAAGAAAAATACGACAAAGACCCGAAAGTCCGCCACTGGCTTGATATGGCGATCCGGATTGAAGGCACCAACAAAACCTATGGCGTACATGCAGCCGGAGTTGTGATTGCTTCTGAACCCTTAGATCAAATTGTCCCGCTCCAGCGCAACAACGATGGGGCCGTGATTACCCAGTATTTCATGGAAGACCTAGAATCCCTGGGTCTGTTGAAAATGGACTTTCTCGGCTTAAGAAACCTGACCATGATCGAAAAAACGATTGATTTGGTTAAGTCCAATCAAAACGTCAGTCTGGATGTCGATCGCTTGCCAGAGCTTGACCCGAAAACCTATCAGCTTCTGGCCAAAGGTGAACTGGAAGGAATCTTTCAATTAGAGTCTTCCGGGATGCGGCAGATTGTCAAGGAACTAAAGCCCTCTAACCTGGAGGATATTTCTTCCATTTTGGCCCTGTATCGACCTGGCCCATTGGATGCGGGGCTGATTCCCAAGTTCATTAACCGCAAGCACGGGCGAGAAGTGATTGACTACCCGCATGAAATTCTGAAACCAATCTTGAATGAGACCTACGGAATTATGGTCTATCAAGAACAAATCATGAAAATTGCTCAGGATATGGGCGGCTACTCCCTGGGGCAAGCCGACCTGCTGCGGCGGGCAATGGGTAAAAAGAAAGTAGCTGAAATGCAGAAGCACCAAGCCGCCTTTGTCGAAGGCGCAACGGGCAATGGGGTGAAAGCAAAAGTCGCCGAAGACCTGTTTGACCAAATGGTCATGTTTGCTGAGTATTGCTTTAATAAATCCCACTCCACAGCCTACGGGTATGTTACCTATCAGACTGCTTTTCTGAAAGCCAATTATCCGGTTGAATACATGGCAGCCCTGCTGACGGCCAACAGCGGCGACCAGGACAAGGTGCAAAAGTACATTGCTACCTGCATGACGATGGGAATTGAGGTCGAGCCGCCGGACATCAACCGCTCTGGGGTAGACTTTACTCCCACCAGGGAGAAGATTTTGTTTGGCTTGTCCGCTGTCCGCCATGTCGGGGAAGGGGCGATCGCCGATATCTTGAAGGCGCGTCAGGCGGGCGGGCCGTTTAAGTCCCTGGCCGACTTGTGCGATCGGATCGACCCCCGCACCGTCAACAAGCGGGCCTTAGAATCGCTGATTTACTCCGGCGGCTTTGATGCCCTAGAAGCCAACCGGAATCAACTGGTGCATGATCTGGAGCTAATTTTAGAGTGGTCGCAGTCGCGAGCCAAAGATCGGGCGATCGGGCAGGGCAACCTGTTTGATATGTTAGGCGGCAGCAGCCCGGTCGCAGAAGCCCCCGCCAGCTTCGAGTCAGCTCCCAAGGCCCCACCGATGCCAGACCTTGATCCAACCGAAAAACTGCGCCTGGAAAAAGAACTGCTGGGGTTTTACATTTCTGACCATCCCCTGAAAGCGGTTCAGGAATCTTCCCGCGTGTTAGCACCGATTAACTTGGCCAATCTGGAAGAGCAGCGAGATGACATGATGCTGAGCGCGATTGTGATGCTGAGTGAAGTAAAACCGATTGTAACTAAAAAGGGCGATAACATGGCGATCGTTCAGCTTGAAGACCTGACCGGCAAGGCGGAAGCGGTGGTCTTCCCGAAAAGCTTCGAGCGGATTGGCACCTATATCCAGACCGATCGCCGCTTGATGATTTGGGGCAAGCTGGATCGCAAAGACGATCGGATGCAGTTCATTATTGAAGACGCTGAGCCAGTCGAAGAGGTGCGGATTGTGATGGTAGACCTGACTCCTGAAATGGCGACCAGCATTCACCAGCAGCATCAACTGCGCGAAATTTTGCAGCAGCAAACCCGCGAAGGCTCCAAAGTGCCGATCATTGCCAAAATCACCCAAAATGGCCAAACTCAATTCGTCCGGTTAGGGGCCCAATTTCGAGTCCAGGACGATCGCCAAACCGTGCAGGCATTGATTCGAGCCGGGTTTCAGGCCAAGTCTTCCGCGCTTCTAACTGCTTAGGACTTTTAAAATCAGCAAGAAAAATCCCTTTGATCGGACAAAACTAAAACAAATCAAAACTATGAAACTTAAGACTATTTTTCTAGGCACATTTGTCGGCCTTTCCCTTCTTGCGATTAACCCTGTAAAAGCTGAAATACCTGGTGACATCCGATTATTCTCTCAAGTCCAGACCACAAAGATTTTCAATCCTCAAACTCCAGAAGAATTAATCCAAAAAATTTATCAGGTTCATCAACCGTGGGCAAATCAGGAAATCGACTTAGAGCAGGAGTCAGTTCTGTCACAATATTTCGACGAGGAGTTGACTCGTCTAATCATTAAGGACAACGAATGCGAAAAGAAGTCTCGTAGCATTTGTAATTTAGACTTTGATCCGTTTGTAGAGGCCCAAAACTACGATAAGAAAGTTGGATACTCGAATCTTAAACTCCGGAGACTAAAGTCTGAACCCGATGCTGTGATTGAAGTAGCGTTTGAAAATATAGAGCCAAGAAAAATTGTATATCAGGCCAGAATGACAGAAGCAGGCTGGCGAATTAGTGACATTGTCTATCAAGATGGTCAGTTTTCCCTCAAATCCCTGCTTTCTCAACCGATACCACTTAGGTAGTTGCTCGTACTTGCATAAGACGATTGAGTGATGACTTTTCCCCTTTATTGGACAAATTTAGCGAACATTTGCAGCGAAACGGCTCATCGCACGATGTTTGCGCTTAACCGCATCGCCATCCGCTCAAATGCAAGCCGTTATTTTGCAACGCGTTATTTTCCACAAAGATTCACATGAAACGATTCGTAAAGGCCGCCGCAAAATCGCTTGGGTTTGAAATTCATCGAATTAGCCCAAACGCAACTAACGTCACAGATCCGTATGCCGTCATGCGGCGTCTGATCGACAATCCTCAACCCATCATCTTCGATGTAGGAGCGAATGTAGGCCGCACCGCGAAACGATTTCGATCGCTTTTTCCAGAGGCGAACATCTTTTGCTTTGAACCCTTCCCATCATCATTTGAACGCCTATCCTCAGCTTTCACCAACGACCCAGCGATCGAATGCCATCAATTAGCACTTGCTGACGTACCTGGGATCTCAAGATTGACCGTTAATCAAAGCTCTGCAACGAACTCTCTTTTAACCAGTGATGCTCGTGCTGCAAACTATTGGGGGCCGAATCTGCTCGACACGCAAGCTGAAATTGAGGTAAAAACGGAGACTGTTGACCGGTTCTGCGAACGCAAGGGACTCAAGCATCTCGACATCCTGAAACTCGACGTTCAAGGTGCTGAGTTCTCCGTTCTTGAAGGTGCCCGCGAATTGCTTCAGAACCAGTGTATTGACCTGATCTACATGGAAATGATCACAGCGCCAACCTACGTTGGACAGCGCAAGCTGCATGAATACTTAGGACTATTTGATACTTGGAAATACGAGGTATTCGACTTCTATAACCTATGCCGTAAAGATGCTCGCTTAATTCAGACTGATAACATCATGATCAGTTCAAGGTTTCTAAGTCGCTACGAACAGTCTGGTGCAGCAAATGCAACCTAACCCCTACCCCCAAATAACGGTGAGATTTAAATCAATCGATGAGAAATTGCTTCAGTTCTTGAGTTAATCTGGGCAGAAACATTCAGAAACTACAGCAATGACCCTTCCTACTCACGTCTATCCGGTGGTTTGGCAAGACGACCACGTGCGCTTGATTGATCAAACTCGGCTCCCGGCTGAATATTCCATCGTTGAAATTCATCGCTGCGAGGATATGGCAGTGGCGATTCAAACCATGATTGTGCGGGGGGCACCGGCGATCGGGGTGGCGGCAGGCTTCGGCATGTATTTGGGGGCAAGGGAAAGCCAGGCTGGCGATCGGGCTGCTTTTTTAAGCGATTTGGAAACGGTGGCTGAGACGCTCCGGGCGACGCGCCCAACCGCGGTCAATCTATTTTGGGCGATTGGCAGAATGCTCAAAACAGCCTACGAAACCACAGGTTCACTGACTGACACAAAACAGGTGCTGCTAGAAACGGCGCAGGCGATCGCCGCTGAAGACTTGCAAACCTGCTTGGCTATTGGTGTGCACGGGCTGCAAGCGTTGCCAGCTAGCCCAACCAAACTGCGGATTCTGACCCACTGCAATGCGGGGGCGCTGGCCACCGCTGGTTACGGCACAGCCCTGGGTGTCATTCGCTCGGCTTGGGGGAGCGATCGGCTAGAGCGGGTTTACGCTGATGAAACTCGTCCGCGCCTGCAAGGAGCCAAGCTCACCGCTTGGGAGTGCGTTCAGGAAGAGATTCCCGTCACCCTGATTACAGACAGCATGGCAGCCCACTGTATGCAACAGGGCATGATTGACGTGGTTGTGGTTGGAGCAGACCGGATTGCTGCCAATGGCGATACGGCCAACAAAATTGGCACCTACAGTCTGGCGCTGTGCGCCAAAGCCCATCATATTCCGTTCTTTGTCGCGGCTCCTTTATCGACGATTGACTGGCAATTAAGCAATGGGTCTGGGATTCCAATTGAGCAACGTGACCCGATCGAAGTCTACCAAGTTGGCAATACCCGCCTCTGTCCGCTAGGAGTTGAGTTCTACAACCCTGCCTTTGATGTCACCCCTGCCGATTTGATTGCTGGCATTATCACCGAACATGGCGTTTTTGCCCCTAACCAGTTGCAGGTTAGCTTGAGTAAGCTGGAAGCTGGCTAAGTGGCTCAGCCGGAAGCAACATTTAGTTTGATCCTGAAGGGTTCATCCCGTCCAGATTCAGGGTTTTTGACTAGTCAAAAAAAATTGGTTGATAGCGCCCACCGCTTAGATCGATTAGGATTATTTTTTAAGACCCGGCAAGGATTTTAAAGAATAATCTGTCCTAACCTTTGTAGCGATCGCGATCTCAAATAGCCACCGTATATTGATCAATTTTTATGCCCAAAATATTAGTTGTAGAAGACGAGCGAGTTGTCGCTTGGGATGTTCAAGAAGCTTTAGAAAAAACAGGCTATCAAGTTGTAGCAACCGTCGCTTCAGCCGCTGCTGCCTTAGCCGCCGTGCGGGAGCACCAGCCTGATTTGGTGTTAATGGATATTCGCCTGGCCGGAAAACAAGACGGCGTCACCGCAGCCGAGAATATTTACCAGCGCTTCGGAACGCCAATTATTTTTCTGACCGCCCATGCCGATCAAGAAACTTTGACTCGCGCCACAGCCGCTAGCCCATTTGGCTATTTGGTCAAACCCTTCCAGGCTGAACAGATCCATACGGCGATTCAAGTTGCTTTACAGCGATATCGGCTCGAACAGGAGACTAAAACTGCCAAAGATCAAGTCACAGACACCCTGAGAAGCTTAGGTGAAGCCACGATCGCCATTGACTTGGCAGGGCGGATCACGTTTATGAACCCGGTGGCTGAAACGTTGACGGGCTGGCAACAAGCAGATGCGATTGGCCAATCGGTGGATCAAGTTTTGAGCCTGCTGGATGGAGAAACCTTAGCCTCCGTAGACTATTCCTTGGTGGGAGCATTAGAGCAGAATGCCCTAGTCAAATTACCTGAAAATTGCCTCCTGCTCGACAAAAATGGGATTGCTCGCTACATCGGTGATACCGCTACTCCGATCACCAATCAAGCTGGGGAAGTCACCGGCAGCGTGATGGTATTTCAAGACATTAGCGATCGCAAGCGAGTTGAAGACGAACTGAGCCGCAATGCTTTCTATGATGGCTTGACCGGACTCCCGAATCGATCGCTGTTTTTAGACCGCCTCAACCAGTCCCTGAAATTTTATAAGCAGCGGGGGATTGGCGTCTTTGCCGTCGTCTACCTTGATTTAGACGAGTTTAAGGAAATTAATGCTTCCCTAGGGCATTTACTCGGCGATCGCTTGCTGGTCGAAGTGGGTCAACGCTTCACAAGCAGTTTGCGCTCTTGTGATACTATCGCTCGCTTGGGGAGCAATCAGTTTGCCGTCCTGCTGCAAAACATTCGAGATTTGAGCGAAGCCGAACTGTGTACCCAGCGTCTGCAAGCGCAGTTGATTGAATCTTTTGTCCTAGATGAACAAACAATTCAAGTCACAGCTAGCATTGGGATTGCTTTGGGGCAACGAGGCTACAAACGTAGCGAAGAAGTGCTGCGGGATGCTGATGCCATGATGTACCAAGCGAAGCAAGCAGGCGGCAACTGCTATCGAACTGTGGCAACTTAGCCAGACCCGTCCCAGCGAGTGCGTTAAAATCGAGTCGAACTTGCAATTACGCCACTACCGCGCCGCTAGCCCCCTTTTTAAGGGGGTTGGGGGATCAAGCCCCAAGCTAACAGGCAGACAAAACCTGATCCATGTCAGAAATCTCAGCCATATCCCATTCGAGTCAGAACTGCCAAATGATTGAAACCTTAGACCTGAAACGAGAAATTGACCTGTTGTCTGAGCGCCTGGGTAAAACTCAGGACTATCTTTGACCTGCCTGCCCTGCAAGCCAAAATTGACGATTTAGAGCAACTGGCGGCTCAGCCTGGTTTTTGGGATGATCAAACCACGGCTCAAAAGCATCTCCAGGAACTGAATGATCTGAAATCTCATTTAGAGCAATTTGAGCGCTGGCAAACCACGATCGCCGATGCCTCAACCGCACTAGAACTGCTAGAACTAGAATCGGATCATGGACTCCTGCAAGAAGCCGTCTCCAATCTGGAGCAGCTTGATCAGCAGCTTGACCAGTGGGAATTGCAGCAATTATTGGCTGGCGAGTACGATAAACTGGGAGCCGTATTGACAATTAACGCCGGGGCCGGCGGCACCGATGCCCAAGACTGGGCCGAAATGCTGCTGCGAATGTACACCCGTTGGGGTGAGCAACACGGCTATAAAGTCCATCTGGCTGAAATTTCAGAGGGAGATGAGGCAGGGCTGAAATCTGCCACCTTGGAAATCGAAGGGCGCTATGCCTATGGCTATCTGCGATCGGAAAAAGGCACCCATCGCTTAGTGCGAATTTCGCCCTTTAACGCCAACGACAAGCGCCAAACCAGCTTTGCTGGGGTTGAGGTGATGCCGCAAATTGATCACAGTGTTGAACTAGACATTCCCGACAAAGATTTAGAGATCACCACGACTAGGGCCGGCGGCAAGGGCGGCCAGAACGTCAATAAAGTTGAGACAGCCGTGCGGATTGTCCATTTGCCCACTGGCGTGGCGGTGCGCTGTACCCAAGAGCGATCGCAGCTTCAGAACAAAGAAAAGGCAATGGCAATCTTAAAAGCCAAGCTGTTGATCATTGCCCAAGAGCAAAAGACAAAGGAAATTTCCGATATTCGGGGCGATATTGTCGAAGCCGCCTGGGGCAACCAAATTCGCAACTATGTTTTCCATCCTTATCAAATGGTGAAAGACCTCAGAACTAGCGTTGAAACAACCGCGATTACCGATGTGATGAATGGCGAGCTTGACCCGTTTATTCAGGCTTATCTGCGGCAAGAGAACCAACTGGTCAGCCAAACTAATCAACTCCAGTGATGGTCTCGAAAGCTTCTACACTCCCCAGACCAAGCAACTAGCGGCCGGGCCACCCGCAATCGCCAGCTCAGGCCAATACAATAGTAAATCAACTCCAGATCTCTAATTTTTTCAGTCATAAGGATGATGTGCATGCCTCTTACCCCCTGGTTACAATTCCTGAATCGCCTCTGCAAGTTTGGGCTAGGGTGTTTACTGGTGCTCGGATTGCTGCTGGGTCGTCCAGCTCTGGCGGATGAGCTGGTGACTCCCCCCAGTTCTCCTGCCAGCCGACTGGGGCAAAAAAGCTTTGTCGCGGAGGCGGTTAAAAAAGTTGGGCAAGCTGTGGTGCGGATTGACACTGAGCGGACAATTGTTCGCCCCTCTGATCCAATCATGAGTGACCCCTTCTTTCGGCAGTTTTTTGGTGAAGGGTTTGCGCCACCCAACAGTCGGCAGCGCGGTCAAGGTTCAGGCTTTATTATTGATGGCTCTGGCATTGTCCTGACCAATGCCCACGTCGTAGATGATGCCGATACTGTGACTGTCACCCTCAAGGATGGGCGCAGCTTTGAAGGCGAAGTGCGAGGCTCTGATCAAGTCTCTGACCTAGCCGTCGTGAAGCTAAAAGGGGTAACGGGCAGCCTGCCGATCGCAACTTTAGGCGACTCGAATCAGGTCGAGGTGGGGGACTGGGCGATCGCCGTTGGCAACCCGCTGGGCTTAGACAATACGGTGACGCTAGGGATTGTGAGCACTCTGCACCGCTCTAGCGCTCAGGTCGGGATTCCCAATAAGCGGCTGGATTTTATTCAAACCGATGCGGCAATCAACCCCGGTAATTCTGGCGGGCCGTTGCTCAGCGATCGCGGTGAGGTAATTGGGATTAACACCGCCATTCGAGCCGATGCGATGGGGATTGGGTTTGCGATTCCGATCAACAAAGTCAAGTCACTGAAAGCCCAACTGATTCGCGGTGAGCAAATCAGCCATCCCTACATTGGGGTGCAAATGACCAACCTCACCCCCAAAATCGCTCAGGAGAATAATCTGAATCCAAACTCGCCAATTACCCTGCCGGAAGTGACAGGGGTATTAGTGGTACAGGTGTTTGCCAATACGCCAGCCGCCAAATCGGGGATTCGCTGGGGAGATGTGATTGTCGATGTAGACGGGCAGCCTGTTAGCTCGGCTGGCGAACTGCAAGCGATCGTTGATAGCAGCAGAGTGGGGCAAGTTTTACAAATGAAAGTCAAGCGAGGCGGGCAAATTCAGCAGCTTGCCATCCGCACGGCTGAACTGAAGGATGCAGCCTAACGGCTAAATGTAATGGCTAATGCAATTGTTCAACCGTCATAAGCTTTTTTGGCTGGGGCTGCTGGCGATTTGGCTGCTCTCTTTGGGGCTAAGGTTTTGGGGCTTGAGCCGCTTTAATACCCTCGTATTTGACGAGGTTTACTTTGCCCGCTTCGGCAATGATTATGTGGCTAATCGCCCTTTTTTTGATGCTCATCCGCCCTTGGGCAAGTACCTAATTGGGCTGGGGATTTGGCTGCACGGTCAGTTTGAACCCTTTGGCTATCGCTGGCTGAATGCCCTGGTTGGTTCTTGGCTACCTTTGCTGGTGGCAGGAATTGCCTACCAACTGAGTCGGCGGCGCAGCCATGCCCTGATTGCGGGCTTACTAGCGGCGGCCGATGGGCTACTGCTGGTGGAGTCCCGCTACGCCCTGATTAATGTTTACCTGCTGCTGTTTGGCCTGTTGGGACACTGGCTGTTTTTGATTGGGCTAGGTCAAAAAGGTCTGCCCCGCTGGCGATTTCCTTTGGGACGGCAAAGCCGAACGCTAAGTTTGTCCGCAATTTGTTTCGGCGGCGCGATCGCCGTTAAATGGAGCGGGCTCGGCTTTTTGCTGGGGTTGTATCTGACCTGGCTAGCCGCGATCGCGCTTGGTTACTTGGACCGCCGCTCGAACCGGGACGAGCTGGCTCGCCCGCCTCTGCTTAACCTCCGGCAGCTCAATCCCCTGTTCATGCTGCTGGGCATACCGGCGATCGCGGCGGCGGTCTACGGGCTGGTTGCGATTCCCCACTTGCAGCAAAATCCCGGCATCGGGTTTTGGGAGCTGCAAAAGCAAATGCTGGGCTATCACGAAGCGATTGGCCCGAAGGCCCATCCTTACTGCTCACCCTGGTATAGCTGGCCGCTGCTGCTGCGTCCGATCAGCTATTTTTACCAGCAGGCCCGCAGCTTGGCTGAACCCATGCCAGTGCTTGGCCCACCCTTGCCGAGCGGGGCAGCCAAGCTTGTCTACGGCGTTTACGCCACCGGCAATCCAGTCCTTTGGTGGTGTTCAACCCTGGTCATGCTGGGCTTGTTAGTTTTCTTGCTCAGACAGATTTGGCAGAGACTCAAAAATGGGTCTGAGGTAGTTGAGCGATCGGCTTTGCCGTCCCAAAGGGAATCGCCCGCCGACCTTTGGATTCCGCTGTATTTAGTCCTCAACTATGCCGCCAATTTACTGCCGTGGGCGAAGGTGGGCCGCTGTTTGTTTTTGTATCACTATATGCCAGCGGCGATTTTTAGCTTTTTGGGCTTGGCTTGGGTTTGCGATCGCGCCCTCAGCAGCCCCCGCTCCTGGCAGCGAGGCTTGGGAATAACGGTAATTTTTGCCGCCTTAATTGCTTTTGTGTTTTGGTTGCCTGTTTATCTGGGATTACCGATTTCACCGCAGCAATTTTCGTGGCGAGTGTTGTTCTACCCAGCAGCGCAGAAGGAGTTTCCGACCTGGCTGCAAAATTGGATTCCTAACTGGCTCTAGGCATTGACACTCCGACGGTTCCGCTACGCTAAAACCGTGGGATTCTTGGCTCTACGAGACAACTTGCTGAGGCAGGATTGCTCCAGCCTCGGTAGAGGTCGTTTCTCCCCAAGCGTTGCACGGTTCAAGACCGTAGCTTCCTGTGTGCCCCACAGTAGCCAATCCCCGACCGAGAATGATCTGAGCGGCTGCGTAGTCTCTTGGCAAGACACACCCACACTGACAGGCATGGGTACGAGTGCTAAGAGACTTTTTGACAATCGCATGACACTCAGGACATTCTTGGCTTGTTCCTGCCGCTGGAACAGCAATCGTGATCTTCCCGAACACGTTGCCAAAATATTCCAACCACACTCGGAACTGATACCAAGATGCATCGTTAATCGATTTGGCAAGACAATGATTTTTCACCATATTTTTGATTCTCAAATCTTCGTAGGCGACTACATCGTTGGATGTGATTACGCACCGTGCCATCTTTACGGCATGGTCTTTACGCTGCCTACTTATTTTAAGATGGCGCTTACCGAGAATCTGCCTCGCCCTTCGTCTGTTATTTGATCCTTTCACACGCTTTGATACGCGCTTTTGAGCCATTTTTAATCTGCGCTCACCCTTGCGGAGAAAACGCGGGTTGTCTTCTGTCTGGTTATTGCTATCGGTGTAGAAGTCATTCAATCCGACATCCAACCCGATAGCGGTTCCAGAGGGTTTTACCAATTCGGAGCGGTCAACTGAAATACAGAACTGAACATAGTAGCCATCTGCACGTTTAACCAGCCTTACCCGTTTAATTTGGTCAGATTGGTAGAAGTGCAAATCGCGAGTCCCTTTCAGCTTTAGCCTTCCAATCCCTTTCTTATCCGTGAATATGATGCTTTTTCGATTCTCCGCTAGTTTCCATCCAGACGTTTTGTACTCCACAGAGCGGCAATCTTTCTGGAATTTAGGGAACCCTTTTTTACCGGGAAGACCTTTCTTGCAGTTCTCGAAAAAGCGATTAATCGATGACCATGCTCGTTCTGCGCTGGCTTGTCTTGCCATACTATTGAGTTCATCAGCAAACGGAAACTCTTTCGCCAATACTGCACAGTATTTCTGCAAGTCGTTTTTACCCGTTCCCAATTCATCCATCCACAGTCGAATACACTTGTTACGGATGAATTGGGCAGTCCGAATTGCCTCGTCTACCGCTTTGAATTGGATTGGTTTTCCGTATGTTTTGAATTCTAAAACAAGCATCGTTTCGACCCATCCACGATACTCTTGTACTAGCACAGCGGGTATAAAGACGGCACTTAAAAGTGCAAAGCGCTACATCCCACCCATGAAAGTGGTGGGCTTTGCTTGTAAGTTCTGTAAAATCGGTCTAAATAGACTCGGTTTGCCCGTGACTGCTCAGCCTCCTCCTGTACCTGAACCCGCGCTCGACTTTGCCGTCCCCCAGGGGGTCGCGCGATCGGTTCAGTATTCAGACCAAACCCGGACTAGCCTCCAGCAGCTTTTAGAGTGGCACCAGCAGCACCACAGCCAGTTTCAGGGCGAGCTGCAATCTCAGTTAGAAGAGTTGGAGCGCTTAAACAGCCAGCTCAAGCGGGGCTTAGTCCAGATTGTCGGGTTTGGACTGGTCAGTCGGGGTAAATCGGCGGTGCTGAATGCTTTGTGTGGCGAAAAAGTGTTTCCGACCGGAGCACTGCATGGGGTGACGCAGTGGCCGCGCTCCTATCGCTGGCTTGGCTCGCCCGACCTAGAAGTCGAACTGATTGATACTCCTGGCTTAGAAGAAGTCGATGGGCAGCTCAGAGCAGAGATGGCGAAGGCGATCACCCAGGAAGCTGACCTGATCTTGTTCATTATGGCGGGAGAGCCGACCCCTGTTGATATTGCCATTTTGCTGGAAATTTATAAGCTAGAAAAGCCAGTGATTGTGGTCGTCAACAAAATAGACCTGTTTCCCGATCTGACCCCGATCGCGATCTACCAGCAGCTTGATCGCCCCCTGATCAAACAGCGCCTCCAACCGGAAGATATTGTCTTGACTGCGGCTGCGCCTGCCCCCGTCCAAGTCCGGTTAGAGTGGCCGAATGGTCGCACCAGTTATCGCTGGGAAACCCCACCGCCAGAGATTGAATCGCTCCAGCAAAAGCTCCAGCAAATGATTGCCCAGGACGGAGAACTGCTGCTGGCAACCCGCGTATTGGTGCAAGCGCAAGCGATTGAGCAGGCGATCGCCATTCAAATTAGCCAAATCAGTGCGGAGCCAGCCCAAGCCTTAATCTGGAATTTTCTCCGCTTGAAGTCTGTGGCAGTGGCAATCAGTCCCTTCGGAGCAGCCGATCTTTGGGTTGGGTTGATCATCGATTTACTTCTAGTGCGGGCGTTGTCGAAGCTCTACGGGTTGCCAATTACTCGCCATCAGGCTAGTAAGCTTTGGCAGACGCTACTCTCTAGCACGATCGCCCTGTTGCTGAGTCTATTTGGCAGTGGCATTATCAATGGGGATGGCTCTGGCTTAACAGGATTCGTCGGTGGGGCGATCGCTCAGGCTGCTCTAGCCGGTTATGGAGCCTATACCGTCGGGCGATCGGCCCAAGCCTTCCTAGTAAATGGGGCAACTTGGGGGCCGCTTGGCCCCAGTACGCTCTTGCAGGCAATCTTAGACAACCTGCCGCCCCACAGCCTGCTCTATCGGCTCCGGCAGCAATTACACCAGCATTTGTATCCCCCGGATTAACGGGCTGCGATCGCTGAAGCATAGAGATTATTTTATGATTGAGAGATGAATGATTTTACAGATACTTTGATTACGACTTGGCTGTTGATGGGTAAAAATTGTGGACTTTGTTGATGACCCCCAGTTGCCAGGCGATGCCGCATTGACCAGCTTAGAGTCTACCAGCCTGATTCCGATCGCCCCTGCCAACTTCAAGTCTGGGTTTGTGGCGATCATTGGGCGCACCAACGTTGGCAAGTCTACGCTGATGAACCAATTGATTGGGCAAAAGGTTGCAATTACCTCACCAGTCTCCCAGACCACCCGCAATCGACTGCGGGGAATTCTGACCACTGCAGAGGCGCAAATTATTTTTGTGGATACGCCCGGCATTCATAAACCCCATCACCAACTGGGGGAAGTTTTGGTCAAAAATGCCCGAATTGCGATTGATGCCGTCGATTTGATCTTGTTTGTCGTTGATGGGTCGCTGCCAGCCGGGGGCGGCGATCGCTACGTCGCCAACTTGCTTAGCCAAACCAAAACGCCTGTTGTGTTGGGTCTTAACAAAGCCGATCAGCAATCTGACCCAGGCTTAGACCAAGCCTATCAAGAGATGATTGGCGATCGCCCCGGCTGTAAATTCTCTGCTCTCACCGGCGAGGGAATTGAGAGTCTGCAAGCCCTGCTGCTAGAGCATTTAGAACCTGGGCCTTACTACTATCCGCCCGATTTAATCACCGATCAGCCGGAGCGATTCATTATGGGGGAATTAATTCGTGAGCAAATTTTGCTGCTCACCCGCGAAGAGATTCCCCATTCGGTGGCGATCGCGATCGAGCAAGTCACTGAGGAACCAACGATCACCAGAATTTTTGCCACGATCAACGTGGAGCGCTCTTCTCAGAAAGGCATTTTAATTGGCAAGGGCGGCACAATGCTCAAAGAAATTGGCAGCGCCGCCCGCCAGCAGATCCAAAAATTAATTGCCGGCAAGGTCTACCTGGAACTGTTTGTGAAGGTGCAGCCCAAGTGGCGGCAATCTCGGCTCCGGTTGGCAGAATTGGGCTATCGAGTAGAAGAAAGCTAAGAATTCTGCAAAGCTAGGAGTGTTGTCTATTGCCAAGTGCCATGACCAGTGGTGATCTGTCAAATCAGAATTCAACTCCTGCTCTAGTCAGACCCAAGCTCAGCCTGTTAACCATGTTTCGGCTGGGCTTATTTCAAACCGGACTGGGGATTATGTCTTTGCTGACGCTGGGGGTGCTCAACCGGGTCATGATCAAGGAACTGGCAATCCCCGCCACGATTGTTGGCCTAACGATCGCCATGAACCAGTTTGTCTCCCCCGTCCGAATCTGGTTTGGGCAAATGTCTGACGCTCGCCCGATTCAAGGTCTGCATCGGACGGGCTATGTCTGGGCAGGGGGATTGGCGCTCGTGATCACGGCTTTGATTGCCGTCCAGGTCATTTGGCAACTCGGCGATAGCTTTACCAGTCAAGGCTGGAGCGCCACGACGAGCGCTTGGGCTGCTTTACTGGGCTTGGTGTTTGCCCTGTATGGGGTTGCAATCAGCGCTAGTTCTACCCCGTTTACGGCTTTATTGGTCGATATTTCAGACGAAGACGATCGCTCGAAGCTGGTCGGGATTGTCTGGTCAATGCTGATGGTCGGAATTATTATTGGGGCGATCGTCACTAGTATTCTGCTCAGAACGATCGACTCCGATGCCCCAATAGAAGTTGTCAGGGCTGCCATTAACCGCGTGTTTATTCTAGTGCCAGCCGCTGTGTTGGGACTGATTCTAATTGCAACGCTGGGGGTTGAGAAAAAATATTCTCGCTACGCCGATCGGGCGAATCTAGACAACGCCGAAAATAGGATTACCCTCGGCAAAGCCTTAAAGGTGCTAACCGCCAGCCGCCAAACCGGGCTCTTCTTTTTGTTTTTGGTGATTATGACCCTCAGCCTGTTCTTGCAGGAGCCAGTCTTGGAACCCTACGGCGGCGAAGTGTTTGGGATGACGATCGCCCAAACCACGCGCTTAAATGCTTATTGGGGCACCGGCACCCTAATTGGTCTAGCAGCTACAGGCTTTCTAGTTGTGCCACGACTGGGGAAATTCAACACCACTCGCCTTGGCTGTATCCTTGTGGCTGCCTGCTTTATTTTGATTTTGCTGGCTGGGTTTACAGCCAATCCACTGGTTTTGTTTGGGGCTTTATTTTTGTTCGGCCTAGCCTCTGGCATTACCACCACGGGCGCTCTCAACCTAATGCTCGATCTGACGGCGGCTGAAACCGCTGGTACTTTCGTGGGAGCGTGGGGGCTATCCCAGGCGATCGCCCGTGGGAGTGCAGTTGTTCTGGGCGGCTCAGCTTTAGATGTGGGACGACGACTGTTTGAGACTCCTGTTATGGCCTATGGCTTGGTATTTTGTCTGCCCGTAGTTGGCATGAGCATCGCCATTTGGGTTTTGGGCAAAGTGAATGTGGAAGAGTTTCAAGCTGAAGCGAAAGTGGCGATCGCCCAAATCTTGAGCGAAGAAATTAGCTGAGCTGTTGCCGCTTGCGCCAGCGCGAGCCTAACCCTAATACCCCAGCCACCAGTGTCCCCACTAGGGCGGGTGGAGCGGGCACCTCCACCACATCAATATTTTCCTCTACCTGCGATGGCCGAAATGTAGAAGGAGTGCCGAGAACGGCATAACAGGAGCCGCCGGCAATGCAGCTTGCAGTCCCACTGTTCGGGCCAGGAATTAAACCAATAGAATCAGGTGGAGTTAAATTCGTTAGAGAATCAAAAAAGTACAGAGAAAGATTAGCACTTACGGGTGATTTTTGAACCAGCAAGAACATTGAGTTGCCAACAACAGGATCAGTAGGCGTAAAGATCACACCATCACTCATCGTAATGTTGATGTTGCTGTAGATGTTGGCAACCGTGTTTGAAAATCTTTGATCCCCTAATACCGATTCTCAAATAAGCTACTCAGCCTCTTACCTAGATGCCCTGCTGAGAAGCTAAGACTTTGGCAAAATTTGTAAGTAGTAGTATTTCATAAAGGATGGAGAATAAAGAATAATCAGCAACTTCAGAAGTCTTGCTAAGCAATACTCCCAGAATTGGTCTTTTTTCTCCATCCTTTACGTAAAGTGCACTACCAATTTGCGACTTTAAGCTTCAATTTTGACTGAAACAATTGCGACTTTAAGCTTCAATTTTGACTGAAACAATTTTGTCGCCCTGCCGAATGGCGTTAACAACATCCATGTCTTTGGTTTGACCAAAGGTGGTGTGTTTGCCGTCTAAGTGAGACTGCGGAGAATGGCAAATAAAGAACTGACTGCCACCCGTGTCCCGCCCAGCATGAGCCATCGATAATGTACCGGCTTGGTGCTTGTTGTTATTGATTTCGCACTTGATTTTGTAGCCAGGCCCACCCGTGCCAGTCCCCAAGGGGCAACCACCCTGAATCATAAAATTAGGGATGACGCGATGAAAACTTAGTCCATCGTAAAAGCCTTTATTAGCTAGATCTACAAAGTTTTTAACCGTGTTAGGAGCGTCCTGGTCAAACAGTTCCAGGTTAATGGTGCCTTTGGCAGTTTCCATGATGGCCCGAGTCATAATTGCTCCTTCAGAAAAATGGCTATCCTGAGAAAAGCATACCATTCAGCCACAGTCCAGGTTGCTCAGCCGTCGTTTGAGCAAAAAGCTACAGGTTTTTGTGAGTGAAGGGTTTTGCGTTTGTCCCAGAGTAGTCCGCCACGATTTGCCCTTGGCCGGTGAGCTGATATTTATAGGTGACTAGTCCTTCTAGCCCAACCGGGCCGCGGGGTGGCATTTTTTGGGTACTGATGCCAACTTCGGCGCCAAACCCGTACCGGAAGCCATCGGCAAAGCGGGTCGAGCAATTGTGAAACACACCGGCCGCATCGACCTCAGCCAAGAAAGTGGCAGCAGTTTGAGAGTTGCTGGTGACGATCGCCTCAGTATGACCTGAACCATAGGCATTAATATGCGAGATCGCCGCTTCTATGGAATCCACGACTCGAATCGCCAAAATTAAATCGCTGTACTCGGTCGCCCAGTCGGCTTCGCAGGCGGCGGTAATGCTGAGAATTTGCCTGGTTTGGGCATCTCCGCGCAGCTCGACTTGGGGCATCGCTGCCGCGACGAGGGGTAAAAATTGGGCGGCGATCGCCTGATGCACTAGCAGGGTTTCAATCGCATTGCAGGCGGCGGGATACTCAGTTTTGGCGTCAACCGCGATCGCCACCGCTTGGGCTAGGTCGGCGGCTTGGTCAACATAAAGATGACAAATCCCCTCAGCATGTCCCAGGACTGGAATCCGCGTATTGTCCTGGACAAACCGGACAAAGCTGTTAGAACCTCTGGGAATAATCAAATCCACCAGCCGATCTAGCTCTAGCAAAGCCAAGGTTTCTTCGCGATTGGTCAGCAGGGCAATGGTTTCTGGCGGCAGCCCAGCCGCTTCTAAACCTTGATGAATCGCGTGGACAATCGCCCGGCAAGAATGAATCGCTTCCTGCCCCCCCTTCAGAATCACCCCATTCCCAGACTTGATGCCCAGAGCAGAAATTTGCATGACTGCATCGGGACGGGCTTCAAAGATCACCCCCAGCACCCCCAGCGGACAGGTGACGCGCTTCAGAATCAGCCCCGCGTCTAATTCCCGATTGATGTGCAGCCGGCCCAGCGGGTCGGGCAACTCGGCCACGCTCAGCACGCCCGCGATCGCCGCCTCTAGCTTACTGGCATCCAATTTTAGTCTTGCCAGCAGGGCGGTCGCCAAACCTGTAGCTTCAGCTTGTCGGCAGTCTGCCTGGTTCGCCGCCAAAATCTCGGCGGCTGAGTCCTTCAAAGCCTCGGCCACTGTGACCAAAGCCTGATTTCTAGCTTCGCCCGGCCAACTGGCTAAAGTTTGAGCGGCTTGGCGAGTGCTTTGGGCAGTTTCAATCAACGTAGCAGCGGTCAGCGTCACAGCGGTCTAAAGTGCTCCTGTTAAGCGAGTTAAACTAGTATTAGTATTCTTCTGGCTCATACTCGGCAACTTTGCGCTTCTGGGGGAGGTTGATTTGAGGCGCTTCATAGTTGTCATCGCCATCGGCCCAAGGGTCTTCCTTGAGATCTTCTTTCAGATCTTCGTACTTTGACTCGCGGGCTGGTTCGACTGGCTCATCGTCCCAGTTTTCCGCTTCATCTTCATAGTCGTCATACTCGTCGTAAACGGGTTCTGGCTCCGGCGCATAGCGGCGCTTCGGCTGCTGGCGGGCAACTGGTTGCTGCCAATCCTCCTCTTCTTCCCAGGTTTCTTGGCGGGCTGGAATGCTGCGGCGGACTGGGGGTTCGTCCCAAGTTTCTTCAACCGGGGCGCGGCGGCTGGGTTGATAGGGCTGCGATCGCACCCCTGAACCCAACTGATTTGTAGTTGAGGTAACAGGTGGGGCATAGTCTTCTTCCAGTTGCTCCCACGGTGGGGCACCAATCCCCAACCGCTCTAAGACGCCAACCGAAAGTTGATTCAGCCGCTCTTCCGCTCCTTCAAACACAATCAGCCGTTCTGGGCCGGTGCTGACAATTTCATCGACTGGCAGCTCGTAGGTGCTAATGAGCTGAGTCGGAATCCAAGGTAAGCCGAAGGAAGCAATCACCAAGTCAGTCACCCGACCATTGTTAATGTCGAATTTAAAGCCTCGGACTTTGCCCAGCAGTTCGCCCGTTTCAGTAATCACTTCGTTGTCAATCAGGCTGCTGTACTTGAGGGCATCAATGTCTTCGATCGCGTCTTCATCCTCAACCAAAATCACATCCCCAATTTGACGGACGTTGTTGAGGTACATGTAGCGCTGCTCACCTGTAAACAGGGTGTTTTTTAAGCCCACAGCAACGACTTCTTGCTGGTCGATATCGACCCAGAGCTGGTTGATCACGCCTAGCTTTTTGCCAGTGTCGCGGGTGATCACCTGGGTGCCAATGATGTCAGAGCGTTGCAGAAGTTGATCAGATAGGGTCATGCTGGGTTGAATCCTAAGTCGAATTCCTAAACTTTACGCGTAACTCAATCCTAGCCGTTGTCGTTTGAGAATTGATTCATTGTACAAGATCAGCCTGCCCCCCGTTTTGGCTCAAGCTGGCCCAGAGGTTGGCAACGCACTCAGCAAGGTGGCTGGGCTGGCATTGTGGTCAAAAAATGAAAAAACATGCTTGAACTGAAGCTTGCCTGCCGTGTCAATCACAAACTGGGCAGGCAGCGGTGCGCCCAAGGCCTGCCCCGTCTGGTAGCGCCGAAACACGCTGCAACTGGGGTTACTCAATAGCGGCATTTTTAGCCCCAAATCAGCGACGACCTTTTTGCTTTGGACTTCGTCGGTGCTGGCAATCAGCAACAGGGTGGCTCCTTGCTGCTGAAACTGTTCAGCGGCTTCATTTAAAGCTTTAATATGAGGTAAGCAAAACGGGCAATACTGGTGTTCTGTAAAAATGCGAGTAAAAGCCAAGATGACTGGCCCTTGAGGATAAAGACTCGTTAATCGTACCCGCTGCCCCGTCGTAACATCGGGCAGCTCAAAGTCGGGGACTGCCTGCCCGATCGCCAGTTGATTAGTGGCAGGCACCGGGAAAAAATTATTCCAAAACCGCTGATTCAGTAGGCCACTGAAATTGTTAGAACTCAGGGTCGGAAGCCGCATCATAGGTTAAGTCGGGGAATTAATTATGCTGATTGTAACCTTTTCTAAGGCATCCAACGCGCATGAAACCCGGCCGCGAGGGGCTGTGGTGGTGTGACTTGGGCGCTGCCGGGAGCTGTGATTGGCAACAGCCAGAGGTTGCTAGTGGCGATCGCTTGCCCTTGCTCGGTCTGCAAGTTAGAAGCTTTGCCTTGCTCCGTGGGAGCTGCCACAACTTGATCAAAAATTAGGGCGGAGCCATCGGGGGCCAGGCTAATTTGCACCTCGCGTTGACCGGGTAAATCAAGGAGGGGAGTCAGCTTGCCGGTTGCGACGTCAATCGCGGCTAGGTAGGGCTGCTCGTTGTAGCCTTCCCCTGGCAGCAGCTTAGTCAACAGGCAGTAAAGCATTTGTTTGGTGGGGTCGAATTCTGCCCGCACAATTGAGCCAGTAGTTTTGAAAAGCTGCTTTTGGGTGCCTTGGTTGGTGACTAAAAACAGCGATCGCGTGTAGTCGGAATTGAACTTCACCATCGCGGCGGCTGAACCATCACTGGCAAAACTGAGCACCATGCCAAACTGGGGTAAAAAATCGAGGGTCGCTAAGTCTTGCTGAGCCGACAAGGCCGAAACTGCTAATCCCTGTCCTTGGGCAATCACCAGCGTATTGCTGTCGGGGGCAATCAAAAAGTCACCGCCAGACTGCTGGCTGAGCAGTTGGGGGTCTTGATCAGGGCGCAACAGCCAGAGGGAAGTTTGCCCTTGGTTGGCTTTGGCGGCTCGCTGGACCACAATGTTTTGCCCATCGGCCGCCAGATCAAACTTGAGCAGTTGGTAGTCGCGATTATCCAGGACTAGCTTGACTTTACCGGCCGCCTGTTTGGGCGCTAGGGGTGTGTCAGGGGCATGGATTTGCAGACCCGTCGAAACAATGTAGAGCTGGGGGTCAAAACTGGACTGATTGTCTTTCGCCCGCTGGTTGGCTGAGAACAGAACCCGATCGCCGCTGCTGTAGGGCTTAAATTCAGACACAACTAAATTGGCCGGAGTCAAAATAGTTTTGCGGTTGAGGGTCAAGTTTTGCATCACCAGCCGACCGACTTCGGCTGGTTCGACACCAATGTACAGGTAAACGCGATCGCGGCTGCGAAACTGCCCGCTAAAGGGCTGCATTTGCTTCGGCTGATTGTCAGCTTCCACCAAGGCATCATCTTCAGCCTTGGCCAGCTCGACCTGAAAAGCTCGCCCGTAAAGCACCGGCTGGTCGAGAGTATAGGCGAGGCGGCGACCGGCCCAACTTGTTTTGCCCGTCAGTTGGGGGGTAATTTGGAGGTGCTGGGTTACACTCTGCCAATTCATCAGCCGATTAAAGCTGAGCACGAACGAGCGATCGTCAGCCCCGACTTGGCGATTTTGCCAGCTAAAGTCTCGCACTTTCGGTAGGGTATGGTCGCCCGTCAGCAGCAGCAAACCCGTCAGCACCGCCAAGACAAACATTACCGTCAGGGCGGCTCGGTCGAGAGGCTGCGAAAAGGAGCGAACAGAAATCCGAGTCATAGCAATAATTTAGCAATCTCAGCCTAAAAGCCTAAAATCGAAATACACTCATCAAACCAATTTAATACTGTGTTAACCTCCAGTGCCGCCGAGCCAACCGCTGTTGATTTGGGTTCAGATATTTTTCTGGTTGAAAATCTGCTCGATTTATCCCTTTGTGCCCACATTATTCAGATTGCTGAATGCTGCCAGTTTACTGCGGCCGGGATTGAAGTCGATCGGGTAGCCCAAGATATTCGCAGTAATGATTTACTCTACCTAGATGGCCCCGGCCCACTGCTGCGCTCTACGAATCGACTGTTGCTGGAGAAGGTAGCCTGGGTTCAACAATTCCTGGTGCAAATTTACGGCGTTGGTTTTCCCCATGCTGAAACCTGCTCGATTCTGAGATATGGGCCCGGTCAATACTACAAGCGCCATGTCGATAATTTATTGCTGTCTGGGCGGTTAGATGAAGCCGCTAAAGGGGTGCCGACCCGCGATGTCAGCATTATTGGCTATCTGAACCAAGACTGCGAAGGCGGCGAAACCTATCTGGATCGCCAAGGGATTAAAGTCAAACCGCAAGCGGGGAGCGTCCTAGTCTTTCCTTCTTATTACACCTATCCCCACCAATCGCTGCCGGTGACGGCGGGAGTCAAGTATGCCTTTACAACTTGGCTGTTTCACTAGATTGAAATCAACTCAAGGCGTTTGCTCCATTACAGGCGCAAAGCCGTTTTGAGTCATAATTTGCATCATTTCTTCGGCTTTGAATTTTTCGGTAAAAGACCCGACTTGCAGCATTGATCGCCCCTGGTAGAAAGAGCGAAAAGCACCGGGAGCGATCGCTTTGATTTGACTTTTTTGACTCTCATCCATCGCTTCCACCAGCACCCGAAAGCGAGATGGGATAACAGGACTCGAATTTAGATCCGCACTACTGCTGGTGTCAAAGGGCGGCGGCGGCAGTTGCTCAACTCTGGCAATTAGATCTGACTCATTGCCCGGATTGCCCATCGGAATCGTACTGCCGGGCACTGGCAGTGCCCCAGAGCTGTCTGCACTTGAGGGAATGTCAAGGGTGGGAGTCGGATCAGTTGCTGCAACCGGCATTAGGGTCCCAGCTACACCCTTTTCGGGCAAGGGAACCCGCAGCTTAATCGGGGTCACGTCTGGGCCGGAACCCATGGCTGAGGTTGGAGCCGAATCGGTTCTATTTTTGATTTTGATCTCATAGCCCCGATTCATTGTCAGGGTTGCTGGTGGGGGCACAGAAATCGAAATTGCACTCCTCGGCGGGGCGACGGTTGGTGGGCTAGTTGTAGCGACCGGTTGAGGAAGTGGACTCGTGATTGGACTGGCAGTTGGAGTCGGGCTAGCGGCCGCGTAAACAGTGTTGGTTGTGAAATAGGTGTGTCCGACAACAGATCCCCTGACGGTTCGCTTCACCATCCGCCAGCCAGGATTAAGAAAAATCTTAGAAAACCTGGCTCCAGAATTGAGCCCTTTGCTGCGACCAACTGTAAAAATTTGACCACTGCTAGATTGGCCATCGGCTTTAGGGCTGCCCACTAGGACAATCTCATTGTCTTGCTTGATCAGCTTTAAGTCGTAACGGGCTGCCAAGTCTTGACCGGCCACCCGGAGCGAAAAGTCGGAAAGGTCAGCGCTGCGCCGACACATCTCCGCCCGGTCATAGTTTGGCAGTACCGGATCAATTGAGACAGGAGCAGTGCCGCTTTCCCGCCAACAGCGTTTGCTGCTGGTAAGCTGCTCAAGGAGCATCAGCCGATACTGCTGACGATTGTTGTAGGGAATGGCGATCGCCACGACGCTACTTTGATCAATTTCTTTTTGGCTAACCTGCTCAGCACGGGCAGGCTGCGGCAACCAGGCAACTGCCGCTAGCCCAGTTAACAAAGCAGCACTATAAAATTGCAGGGAGTGACTCATGGCAAACGGTGAATCTGAACAGAGAAGCACTAATCGGCTACAGGGGCGGTGGGGTGGGTCTGCTGAATTGTCAGCCGGTCAAACCTAGCTCGCTAGCCAACTAGAGAGTGAAGATAAAGATACTTTGGGCCGAGGGATGGATCTATGCAAAAACAGAACAACACTCACCCGATTCTGGAGCGGATTTTAGATGCCAACCTGGATCGGGCTAGGGAAGGTCTGCGGGTAATTGAAGAATGGTGCCGATTTGGTCTAGAACGGGCCGACCTGACGGCGACCTGCAAGCACCTCCGGCAGCAGCTCGGTCAGTGGCACCGCCAGGAGCTGCGCCTGGCCCGCAATACCCCGACTGACCCTGGGACAGCCCTCACCCATCCGCAGGAGCAGCAGCGATCGCAGATCCAGACGGTGTTGCAGGTCAACTTGGGGCGGGTGCAAGAATCGCTGCGGGTATTGGAAGAGTATGGCAAGCTGTACGACCTGCAATTGGCAGCAGAGTGCAAGCAAATGCGGTATCAGGTTTACAGTCTAGAGAGCCAGCTTTTGAGCCACGATCGATTAGCCAAGCTGCGGCGATCGCCGCTATATTTGGTCACTTCCCCCTCTGACCGTCTGCTGGAAATTGTCGAAGCTGCCCTCAAAGGCGGTTTAACCCTAGTCCAGTACCGCAGTAAGACCGCCGACGATACGACCCGTTTACAGGAGGCTGAAAAATTAGCTCAGCTTTGTCATCAGCACAATGCGCTGTTTATTCTGAATGACCGCGTCGATTTAGCGGTGGCGGTGAATGCTGATGGGGTGCATTTGGGACAACAGGATATTCCGATCGCCCTCGCCCGCCAGATGCTTGGCCCGCAGCAATTAATCGGCCGCTCCACCACTAACCCAACCGAAATGGAACGAGCGATCGCCGAAGGGGCTGACTACATTGGAGTCGGCCCCGTCTATGAAACCCCGACCAAAGCTGGTAAAGCGGCGGCGGGTCTAGAGTATATTCATTACGCCGTTGAACATGCGCCAGTGCCCTGGTATGCGATCGGGGGAATTGATGCCAGCAACTTGTCCCAGGTTGTGGCGGCCGGAGCAACTCATGTTGCAGTTGTCCGCGCAATTATGCAAGCATCAGATCCAACTCAAGCCACCCAAGCACTATTGGCTCACCTCACAACCTAAAGATGCTCCATTGCAATCTGTGAGGTCTATCGCAAGACATCAATCCGGACTGGGGCAACGCCGCTACTGATCACACCGAGCTGGCTGGCTGCGCCTTTAGACAAATCTAAGACTCTGCCGCCGCTAAATGGCCCGCGATCGTTAATCCGCACAACGACAGAGCGCCCGTTGTTGAGATTGGTCACCCGAATCTGAGTCCCAAAGGGCAAAGTCCGGTGAGCTGCCGTCATTGCGTACTGATTAAACGATTCACCGTTGGCGGTTCTAGCGCCATGAAAACCCGGCCCGTACCAAGAGGCTTCACCCTTAATTTGAAAGCGCACCGTTCCGGTTGAAACCCATTCTGAATTTGGCTGCCAAACTGGCTTAGGTTGGCCAACAATACTCACGAGGGCAGGTGCATTTCCCAACTGCCGCCGCATCAAGTTAGTGATCTTGAGCGCATCACGAGCCGAACTGCCGGTAGAGTTCGGTAAAACCGTTTCCTTGCCTAGAACGACCAATAGCTCTTTGTCGGCATCAATGACGTAAACCTTTTTCTGAGGCTTCCAGCTAACGCGGACTAGCTTGGCATCAAAACTAGACTGGCTCAGTTGGTTCAACTTTGTCGCGAGAGCCGTTGCTCGGACAATCGGATCTTGGGAAACTTGGGCGATCGCCAGATCAAGCGGTGATTGATTTTGGAGTGGAATCGTCTTTGCCGTTGTCGCTACCTTCTCTCCGCTTGCCCCCAGAGTAGACTTTGCCCCCAAAAAGGTAATGACTGGAATATCTTTGACGTAGACTGTAACTGCATCACGCCCAGAAACCTTGTGAGCATGAACTTTTGAAATTGCTTCAGCCGCTGGCTGGTTTTCTGGTTCCTCTAGCGTCGGCGCTGTCGGTATCTCTAGGATCGGGCTTGCCGGCACTGTTGCTTGCTGGTCTGGCAAGGTTTGACTAGTCGATTCAATCTGATGAGTGGGAACCCCCTGGCTCTGACTTGCTTTACCGGCAGACAGTAAACACGTATTCGCTGCCAGAATAGCGGTCAGACTAACTAAAACTTTTTGCTTCATAATCGTCCATTGAAAAGGGCATTCGCTGACCGAGGTGTAGAGTTGCAACCCCATAAACCATCAGGATCGGCTAACTCGAACTCGTTCCGTTTTCGCTCTTGGCTCAGGAACCGTCTTACCCTAGCACGAAGTTTTTCAACGGGGATCAGTACATTTTCGGATGATGAAGGCTAGCAACGGCAAGACAACTTTCCAGGAAAGTGAATAAAATCTTTACTTAATAGGCATTCGAATGGATTTGCATGCAAATCCATTGATTAAAATTAACTATGTTTAAACCCAAAACGTTTTTGATCTTTTGAAGTTAAAAGTGATCTCGATCACAATTAATTCTAGGTTGGTTTTGCAGAGATTCAAGGTTTTACTTATAAATATAGTTATTTTACATTAGATTTTATTATATCAATGCGATCAAATCTGTCGTTTGCTTGCGGCGATTCAGCTTGAAGAGAGATGATGATTTGAGTTTCTTGTGCAAATCCTAGAAGCAGGCCGGATAAATCTTGAGCTTGTAAGTCTTGAGACTGCTTTTAGAGTTTGAGGGCTGGGGTTTCGTGAACGTAGCATAGCTAACCTATGGATTATCGAGAGGCAGGGGTTGATATTCGGGCTGGCCGAGAATTCGTCGATCGCATTCGCTCCATGGTGCAGCAGACTCAGCGCCCCGGTGTATTGGGCGGCTTGGGCGGGTTTGGCGGCTACTTTGAATTGCCGGCCGGCTATCAGCAGCCGGTTTTAGTCTCTGGGACTGATGGCGTCGGGACAAAACTCAAGCTGGCCCAAGCCTTGCAGCGCCATAACACAGTTGGGATTGACCTAGTGGCCATGTGCGTGAACGACATTCTGACCGCTGGGGCTGAACCGCTTTTTTTCCTGGACTATCTGGCAACGGGCAAACTGCAACCGGCAGCTTTGGCTGAGGTGATTGCTGGGATTACTCAGGGCTGCCAGCAAGCAGGCTGTGCGCTCTTAGGCGGAGAAACGGCTGAAATGCCGGGATTTTATCCAGCCGGAGAGTATGACCTAGCTGGGTTTTGCGTTGGCGTGGTTGAAAAAAGCCAGCTTTTGGACGGCTCGCAGGTGCAGCTTGGCGATGTAGCGATCGCCCTCCCCAGCAGCGGTGTCCACAGCAATGGCTATAGCTTGGTGCGCAAAATTATCAGCGATCGCCACCTGGACTGGAGCGATCAGCCGACTCTGCTGGCCGGTCAGAGTTTGGGAGAAGTCCTGCTAACCCCAACTCAAATTTACGTCAAACCTGTGTTGGCAGCCCTCAGATCAGGCCTAGAAATTCACGGCATGGCCCACATTACCGGCGGCGGTTTGCCGGAGAACCTGCCCCGTTGTCTGGGGACTGAGCAGGCGATCGCCATTGATCCCCAGGCTTGGTCAATTCCGCCCGTTTTTAAGTGGATTGCCGAGGCCGGTGAGGTGAGTCCGCCCGCAATGTTTGACACGTTTAATATGGGGATTGGTTTTGTGCTGCTGGTGCCACAGGGGTCGGCAGCGGCGGCGATCGCCATTTTTACTGATGCAGGCTTGCAGGCGATCCAAATTGGGCAGGTTGTCAAAGGTAGAGGAGAACTGCTGGGTTTGCCTATTGTTTAGCTCAGTCTAAGGCTCCGAAGCGATCGCGATACTGCTGAAGCAATCCCTCCATCTCGGCTGCCCGTTGCTCAGACTGCTCTGCCCGCTGGCGTTCCTGTTCTGCGCGTTGGCGCTCTTGTACCAGCATTTGATTGATCTCTGCAAAGGAGTAAAAGGGAGTGCCATCGGGTCGATAGAGCTGTAGTTCTTGCTCTAATTCAAACCGAACTCCTAAGCGGGGACTCACCCAGCCGATTATGGACTCAATCCGATCAAGTAAGCCTTCTTGTGAGCGGGCCCAGCCCTCTAGTCGATTCCGATCCGGATCATAGAGATAGTATTCTTCGACGCCGTAGGTGTTGTAGAACAGCAGTTTACGATCCATTTCGCGGGGAGTGTTGCCGGGAGACAGAATCTCAAACACGACCTGAGGCGGAATACGATCTTCGCACCATTGTTGATAAGAGCCTCGCTCTCCTTTCGGGCGACCAAACACGACTAGCGCATCCGGGGCTATCCGCAGCGTATTGTTGCCCTCGACCGGATACCAGAGCAAATCGCCGGCCACAAAGACTTCAGGGTTGCCTTCAAACAACCATTCCAGATTCTGTTCAATCACGACAATCCAGCGAAATTGTTTGGTATTGTCCGCCATCGGTTTGCCGTCACTATCTGGGTAGACTACATCTAAGGATGCGACTACCTGCGGCTGAGTGACCATCGCTAAGCTCTCCTGGAACGCCGTGTCTTAACCCTAGCATGGGGATTTGTTGGTTCATTAAATGAATTTGATTGCGTTTCTGCTCAAGGCATCATGGGTAACGGTTTTAGCCGCCGCGATCGCAGGTTCGATCAGCGGGGTGGGGAGTGCCTCACTGATTGCGCTGATTAATCAATCGCTTACGCAAATCGGCAGCCTCAAGTCTCAACAGCAGCTTTTATGGGGATTTATTGGGCTAGCGGTGATTACCTTGATCACAAATCTGGTTTCACAATTTTTGCTGGTTGAGTTGGCTCAAGATGCCGTTTACAAACTGCGGTTGCAGATCAGCGGTTGGATTCTAGCCGCTCCGTTAAGGCATTTGGAAGAACTGGGGGCAAATCGGCTGCTGGCAACCTTAACCGAAGATATCCAGAACATTGCAATGGCTGTCTTCAGTGTTCCAACCCTGTTTATTAACCTAACGCTGATTCTGGGGTGTCTGCTCTATTTGGGCTGGTTATCGGTCGAAATCTTGCTGACAACTCTCGCTTTTCTGGCGATCGCCATTTTTGTCGTTCAACTCTTAATCAATCAGGCAGTTCGCCTGTTCACGTTGGCGCGGGAAGAAAATGACGCTCTCATGAAGCACTTTCGCGGAATTACCGATGGGATTAAAGAACTTAAGCTTCATCAGCCAAGAAGAGAAGACTTTCTAGAGTTTGAGCTGCAAGAAACCTCAGCAGTCCTGCGCTCGTATCGAGTCAGCACGCAAAAAGTGCTGGCAGTCACGAATAGTCTGGGGGAATTGCTGTTCTTTACTCTCATAGGTTTATTGGTATTTGGGATGCCTTACCTGCTGCCAACCTCGCTCTCGGTGTTATCAGGCTATGTGCTGACACTCACTTACATCATGCGCCCAATTGGCAATATCTTAGCCACTCTGCCTAACCTGACTCAAGCTGGCGTCTCGCTCCATAAAATAGATCGATTGGGATTGTCCTTGGCCAGTCGGGCGGAAACTGTGACTCAAACCCCTGCTCCAGCGATCGGCTTTCAGCAAATTGAGCTGTGTCAAGCCACCCATTGTTATCAAAGAGCAGGGGAAGATAACCCTTTTACCCTTGGCCCAGTCAATCTTGAATTTAGACCTAGCGAACTTGTGTTTATCGTGGGTGGGAATGGCAGTGGCAAATCCACATTGGCCAAACTGATTACAGGGCTTTACGCGCCGGACTCTGGTCAAATTTTTCTAGATGGGCAGCCCGTCACAGACCAAAACCGAGAGGCCTATCGTCAACTGTTTTCGACTGTTTTCGCCGATTTTTATCTGTTTGAGCGTCTGTTGGGGATTCCGCTGGAGAATTTAGATGCTCAAGCCAAGACCTATCTGGAAAAACTACAGCTCGCTCATAAGGTTGAGGTTAAAAATGGCAGTCTCTCCACCACTGATCTTTCGCAAGGGCAGCGCAAGCGGCTGGCATTGTTGACGGCCTATTTAGATGATCGCCCAATTTATGTCTTTGATGAGTGGGCAGCAGATCAAGACCCGTTCTTTCGGGAGGTGTTTTACCGCGAACTCTTGCCAGAACTCCAAAAACGAGGCAAGACGGTGTTGGTGATTAGCCATGACGATCGCTACTTTCACTTGAGCGATCGCCTGATCAGATTGGACTACGGGCAAATTATTGATTTGGATGCAGCTTTGCCATCCCCCCCAAGCCAGTCAACCACACCGTGACCACAATCCAGTGCAAAAGGGCGATTGCCAGCAACGAGCCAATCCAAAAGTAGGCGATCGTGCAGGCAAAGCCCAATAGTCCGGTCAAAACCAAGAAGACAGGATTAAAGAAAGTCGGATTGCCAGCTTTGTAAAAGGTTTTGGCGTTGAACGGGTGATAAACAATAAATAAAATCAGGCTAAACGCCGCCCAGCTTAGCCAAACTGGGCCAGCGATCCGGATACTCGGCAGCAGCAAAACTCGAAACACAAACTCCTCTAGCAAGGCCGGCATTAAAAACAAGCGAACTGCCAGCAGCAAATACTGCCAGGGCTTCGCTGGCCAAATTCTGAACTTTAAGAAACGCTGCGAGAAGCCAATCGGGAGGGCGATCGCCCCGTAGCCAACCAGAATCAATCCAACTGCGCCCCACTCCGACGGGTTGGGCAGCCTGAGCGCACTCAAGATCCGAGTTAACAGAATTGAAAAGATTGGGCTATCGGTGCCAGGAAAAGTCCAGACGGCCAAAGCCTGGGTGGGAGCGATCGGATAAATGTCTGGATTCCGACCGCCCACCTGATTGGTGCGTAAGAACCAGAGGGTTGCCCCATGCCGCAAAAACAGCGTATTCAGTTCATCTTGGACTTGGCGGGGCAAAATCGTGCGCCAACTGGAGATGGCTTTTCTGATCGTTGCAGTGCTGTCCACAGGGGTAAAGTCGCGTTGTTCGATCTGAGTGCCAGACAAGGCGTTAGCATTCGACTGCCAGTCTGCCCGCACCACTCCTAGCGGCATCAGTTGTTGTTGCAGGTCATCTCCTAGGGCAATTAAGCGTTCAAACCGTCTGATGGTTGGATCGTCAGGATGATCTGCCCACCATTGCTGAATTTCTGGGCTGGCCACAACTTGATCGCGAATGCTCTGAATGGTCAGGAATAATGCCTGATTAGAATCCTGGACACAGGAGGCAGCCGGGGTGACATTGGCAACACCAGTCCCATCACCCGTTCGGTAGCGATCGCTAATGATCCTCAGTTGGCGAGCTAGTTCGGCTAAGGGCGACAGGGTAATCCCACCAAAGTCATAGTCTTGGTCGATCAGATCTAATTTAACGATCGCATCAGCCACAGGGCGAGTGCCCAGCCAGCCTCGCTGCAAGTTGCCCATGTAATTAGCCCAAGAGTTGGCCCCAGAAATGATCCCGTCTGGATTGGTGGCATAAATCTGCTGATAGCCCACTTGCCATTGCAATTCGTCAGTAAACGGATCGCGGATCACTGTTGCCAGCCCATAGGAAAAATGCCCTGTGACTGTCCCCATGGTCGGACGCTCACCCTGCTGGCCGCCGCGACCGCCAAACAGGTGCATTACCAGCGCCCGCGTTCCCTCTGGCAAAGTAGCGCTAATTTCGGCGGGGCTAGGTTGATTGGAGTCAACCAGAATCGTTTTGAGCGTGCCGCGCTGCTGTTTTGGATCGCGCCAAATTTGGCGGCTGATTGGATCATTAGCTCCGTCTAGCCCCAGGTCGGCAGCCAAAATTTGCTGCGGCTGGAGTTGAAACAGCGATCGCGGCTGAATGGCCTGGACGGTAAACAGACCTGAGCGATCCTGAGCGCCGTAGAGATACCAACCGGCGATACCGGCGGGAGACTGTTCGATCTGACGGGGCGTGGAAGCGTAAACGCCCAAGCGGTCGGGCGGCTGCTGGGGAATCCGCACTGTTTCCAGTTCACCATCAAATTTGCCGCTGGCTCGGTTGTAATGCTGGACGCGGAACAGTTCACTGGGGCAAGGTCGCCGACCCGGACAAGCTTTCGGCATGAATTTGGGGCTGGAGTCGGCAACCGAACCCAAAATCTTGACCAGCGTATAGTAGCGGCCGGTTTCTAGGAGCGGTTCTGCTTCTATTTGAAGTTCTGTTTTCCCGTCTGACCGTTGGTTCAGGGTTGTCTGCTCCAGAGTCACAATCACATCATCCTGGGGTCTGGCTCCTGCCAGAGATTGCAGTGGCCCAACCCGCGATCGCCCATTTAATCGCTCTGGATAAAGATTGCCAGTCGTGCGGCGGAGCTTTTCCACCTCTGGTGTAAACTGCACGTCCACGGTAACGGCTGCCACATCCCGCTGGACAGCAGAGTTCTGGCTCCAGGCTAACCGCACCCGCTGTCCGATTAGCTCCTTGGCAACAGTTGGGGCATGATAAACCTCCATCCAAACCCAGTCTGTGCTGCCCTGCGGTTGGCGATCGGGTAAAACTAATCGTCCGACCCAATTACCTGTTGGGCGATAAAGAGACTCAGGCAGCGTTTGCTGGAGGGGATAAAACTCTGGGCGGTTAAACGGTGCTCTGCTGGTAAAAGCAGAGTTCGATTCCCAAGCTGCCCCTGAACCAGGGTGAAACAAAGATGCGGCTAGAAATACACCGACCAGTAGGAACCCTAGTTTAACGAGCCGAATGCTGAGCGAACGCTGCCGGGGCATCTGGTTCAACCTGTCTGATAGCCCGCCGCAACTTGCAGCACCTGCCAGAGGGTTCTGGTATTTTGCCCAATTTCCTCTGGGGTGCTACCGTCAGCGACTAGGCAGGGAAACACATTTAAGCCAGAGACTTGGTGAGCGGTGCGGGTTGTTTTAACTTCCAGCGTTACCAGCGGCAAATTAGCCAGACTGTCGTGCCGGGGTAGCTCCGGCAAATAGCGATCGCTCTCATCCCAGAGGACAACTTGAGGATGCCAAATTCGCGCCAGCAGGGCCGCTTGTTCAAGGTCATCCGCTTCTAACACGCGGCAATACTCCAATCGCAAGCTAGCAGTCTGCATGCCGACCCGCAGGACGGTTAGTTCAGCCAAGAATGGCAAGGGAGCGGCTTTATTAGCAGGCCGCAGCGATCGCTGCTCCGCCGCAGTGTCTAGGCTGCTGGCCGGATGTTGCTGCTCCCACGTCTGGAGCACGGGTTTGAGCTGGCCAACTTGCACCGGCAGCGTCAGGCATCCATTCGCTTCATGCTCAGCGATCGGGTCTGTCTCAGCCGCCGTCAGAATCACCGGGATAGCAGCAGTGCGGGGGTCACTTTTGAGCAGGCTCAAGACATCCCAACCAGACACCAGCGGCAAAACTGGGTTGAGAAAAACCAACCAGGGCTGCAACTGGCGAATTTTTTCCAGCGCTTCAAGCCCAGAGCGAGCCACCACGACCTGGTAGTTGAGGGCAGTTAGCTTTTGGCGCAAATCGGTTTGGAGGCTATTCGTAGACTCTGCCAGCACCACCAGTCGGTTGGGGGCATCTTTGCTGATTAAATCCGGCAGCAGCAGCGTGAATTGACTGCCCTGATGTTCTTGCGAAATAAACGTCACCTCTCCACCGTGGCACTGGGCTAGCCGTCGGGTCAAAATTAGGCCCGTGCCGGTGCCCTGAAAGCGATGGGTAAGCGGATGCTCTAGCTTCTGCAACTGCTGAAAGATCAACGGCTGCCGACCCGCCGGAATGCCCAGCCCAGTATCCCAAACCGTAAACCCAATCCAACCCTGCCAGCGTTCTACCTTTAAGCCAATTTTTCCCCCTGGCGGCGTAAATTTGTAGGCATTGGAGAGCAGGTGTCCTAACATTTGCCTCAGCCGCAAATCATCGGCTTGCATCACTTCTAGCCCAGGAGCAATTTTTAGGCTGAATTCAACTGTGGTGGACAGCTCTTGGCGCGCCTGCTCTTCGGCCCGCTGGCAGACAAGGGCAATATTGACTGGGGCGATCGCCAATTCTAGCTGCTGTCGGTCAATTTCTCCTAAATCCAACAAATCATTAACCAGACTGATCAGTCGCCGCCCATTCTGATGAATCATTTGCAGATAGCGAGTTTGCCGTTCACTTAGCTCCCCCAAGCTCTGATTTTGGAGGACGGTTGCTAACCCGACAATTGCCGTCAGCGGCGTTTTCAGTTCATGCCCGATCGCCGCTAAAAATTGTTCTTGGAGCTGATGATTTTGCTGGAGGTCAGTGTGCTGGGCGATCAGGGTTTTGAGAATCTGCTGCTGTTCAGCCAAAATTGGCCCGGAATTAGAATGTTGCGGTTCCGTCACATCTTCAGCAATCACCAGCCAGAGGGAAGTTGGCTGAGACAAAGACTGCCAAGCCGTATGCAGAGCCATCGATAGCGGACTGGCTGGCTGAGCGGGGTGCGGACTAGCCTGCTGGGCAGGATTGGGCGAGCGGCTGGCGATCGCCAAGGTGGCTAAGCGAAAATCGCTGCTGGCTGGCTGCATCTGATCGTCGGCAATCGGTGAGAGCGGAATCCGCGCAAATGACCACAGTCGCTCTTGATGATCCGGCATCGCACAGCGGCAAATCCAGGCATTCGGGCCATCGCCCCACTCACACACCCCAATTGGGTTGGAGCTAGCGGCTGCCATGAGTTGATTCGCATCTTGGGTGACTTGCTCACCGTTGCGGAGTTGTCCGACTTGCTGATGCCAAAGTTTATTTTGGGCTAAAACATCGCCAGCGCTGGTTTGCAGCATTAGCGGTAGGGGCAGAGAATCCAAAATTTGCCCAATTAAGCTCAATACGGTTGGACTGAGAACCGTTGGACTTAACCCTAAAGACGATGGCGACGAGGGACTGGCAGAACTAAGCGCGGCCGGGCTGGCGGTGGCTAACCAGCGGCTGACGGCGGGTAAATCGAGTACCCCCAAATACTTGCCGGTTGAATCGGTTAATGCCCAGACCGGATCGAGGGGCGATCGCAGCCGGCCCCAGTAGCTCTGCAACTCAGGCAGCGTCAGGGTTGAGTGCAAGGTTTGCAGTGGTGAAACCAGAAATTCTGGATGCTCGCTCAGGCGCTGGTCTGGTGAACCGCTGGTCAGCAATCCTGCAAGTTGAAACCCGCCCAGCCAGCCAATTGGGTGCTCCTGCTGATCTACTACCACCACGAATTGAGGATTTGTCGACCAAGCTTGCGCTTGGCAAGTTGCCAGCAAAACTTTCAGCCGCGTCGTGGCTGTGCAGGTGGGCACCTGTTGGATAAAATCCCTCAGCATTCCAATGGTCATAAGTGGCTTCAAGGGCAAGCACAGGCTTTTCTAATTATCCCTTGTTCGTTTCCCGATCGCAGGCGGATCTGAGGTCAGAGTTGGCTCAATCGAGTTGGTCTAGACTGGGGCGCAACGACAATTTTGGTTGATTTTTCAATCTCAGTAGATCTCTGTAAACCTCTGCCAATCAAGGTTAAGGAGATTTTTTGTCGCCGCTTAAATCGAGATTAGCGGGTAACGTCTGAGTCTGCCCAGCCAAATTTTTAGGGAGCGTGAATGATAAAGTAATTGTTAAGAGTTCTTAGTATTAGTGTCTTTTGCTGTTGTGGTTGCTCCTCTTCATCTGTTTGTCTGTAGCCTGATTAGGTCTAAAGACTTGGCCGATCGCCTGGCCCAATCTTTGAGTAGCGATCGCTACGTGTTAACTCCTTTCCATCAAACCAGCCCATTTTTGAGCTTTGTCGAGCAGTCAAAGCATGAAATTGATTGCTTAATTTTAGAATCGGCTCCAGACTTAGCTGAAACCGTAGAGCATCTGCACAAGGCACTGGCGCTTTTACCGGCGATCGTCCTGATCCCAGAGGGGGCAGTTGCTAACCCAGAACAGCCAATAATTTATCACGAGGCGGAAGTTCAACTGGAGCTGAGTCCGTCAGCTCAGATTGCCGGTCAAATTGAGCCAGCGATCGCCAACTTTCTCAAACTGGCTGCCACTTGTCACTTGCCGACTTTTCCTGATCATGAAGCCCAAACTAACCTGAGTATGCAACAGCAGCGCCTCTCTGAAAAACTCAAGGAGCGATTGGGCTATTTGGGTATTTACTACAAACGCGATCCCCAACTCTTTCTGCGGCATTTATCAGCCGCAGACAAGCAAGAATTCCTGATAGAACTAAAGCAAGACTATCGAGCAATTGTCCTCAATTACTTCAGCACCGAAGGGATCAATCAACAAATTGACGCCCTTGTCACCAAAGCGTTTTTTGCTGATTTATCGGTTTCGCAGGTCTTAGAAATTCACATGGAATTAATGGATATTTTTGCCAAACAGCTAAAGTTAGAAGGACGCAATGAAGATATTCTTTTAGACTATCGCCTGACATTGATTGATGTTGTTGCTCATCTGTGCGAAATGTACCGTCGGTCTATTCCCAGAGAAGCTTAAACTGTCAGGTCTTCAGGCTATTTATCACTCGCTGCTCTTATCACCCTCTGCTCACCGCCAATCTATGAGTCCCACCAAAAAAACCTATGTCCTTAAGCTCTATGTTGCCGGTAACACCCCCAACTCTGTGCGGGCACTTAAGACGCTGAATAACATCTTGGAACGGGAGTTTCAGGGCGTCTATGCCCTGAAAGTAATTGATGTGCTTAAAAATCCGCAACTGGCCGAAGAAGATAAGATTTTAGCCACTCCCACCCTGTCTAAAATCTTGCCGCCGCCTGTGCGTCGAATTATTGGCGATCTTTCCGATCGCGAAAAAGTATTGATTGGTTTAGACCTGCTCTATGAAGAATTTATCGATAGCGATTCTGAATCAGATCCTGCTTAATCTGGGCTAGCCAATACCCGCCCGCTGAAATAAATTCTCTTGCCCATTTAGTAGCCGCCGATATGACCCAACTTAACGAAGCAAAAGCAACAAATAGTTTGGTGCGGAAAGAAGTCCAAAAGATTCGCACCATGATTGAGGGCTTTGATGACATTAGCCACGGCGGTTTACCGAAAGGACGGACAACCCTAGTCAGCGGCACCTCTGGTACGGGTAAAACTCTGCTGTCGATGCAGTTTCTCTACAACGGCATTACTGCCTTTGATGAGCCAGGCATTTTTGTCACCTTTGAAGAAGCTCCCTCTGACATTGTTAAAAATGCGCTCAGCTTTGGTTGGGACTTACAGGATCTGATTGACCAAGGCAAACTATTTATTCTTGATGCCTCCCCTGACCCAGAGGGACAGGAGATCGCCGGCGATTTTGACCTTTCTGCTTTGATTGAGCGGATTCAATACGCGATTCGCAAGTACAAAGCAACGCGGGTTTCGATCGACTCGGTAACGGCTGTCTTTCAGCAGTACGATGCCGCAGCCGTCGTGCGGCGGGAAATTTTTCGCCTTTCGGCTCGCCTGAAGCAAATTGGTGTGACGACAATCATGACCACCGAGCGGGTAGACGAGTATGGGCCGGTGGCTCGGTTTGGGGTTGAGGAGTTTGTTTCTGACAACGTGGTGATTGTGCGGAACGTTTTGGAGGGCGAACGGCGGCGGCGAACAGTCGAAATTCTCAAACTGCGGGGCACCACCCACATGAAAGGAGAATATCCGTTCACGATCACCAACAACGGAATTAACATCTTCCCGCTGGGGGCAATGCGGTTAACCCAGCGGTCTTCTAACGTGCGAGTGTCGTCTGGAGTGACGACCCTAGATGAAATGTGTGGGGGTGGCTACTTCAAAGATTCAATTATTTTGGTCACAGGCGCGACGGGCACCGGCAAAACCCTATTGGTGAGCAAGTTCCTCGAAAATGCCTGCGTGAATGGTGAACGGGCAATTTTATTTGCTTACGAAGAGTCACGGGCCCAATTGTCTCGCAACGCCTACTCCTGGGGAATTGACCTGGAAGACATGGAGCAACAAGGGCTGCTAAAGATTATTTGCGCCTACCCTGAGTCGGCTGGGCTAGAAGATCACCTGCAAATTATCAAATCAGAAATTGCTGAGTTTAAGCCTGCCCGGATCTCAATTGATTCTTTGTCGGCGCTGGCTAGAGGGGTGAGCAACAATGCCTTCCGGCAATTTGTGATCGGGGTGACTGGGTTTGCCAAGCAAGAAGAAATTACCGGCTTTTTCACGAATACGACCGACCACTTTTTAGGCTCAAATTCAATCACCGAGTCCCACATTTCAACCATTACAGACACAATTTTAATGTTGCAGTACGTTGAAATTCGGGGCGAAATGTCGCGGGCGATCAATGTATTTAAGATGCGGGGTTCCTGGCACGACAAGGGAATTCGGGAATACACAATCAGCGCTCAAGGGCCCGATATTCGCGATTCTTTCCGCAACTTTGAAGGGATTATTAGCGGTACGCCCACCCGCGTCGTCGTTGACGAAAAAAGTGAACTCTCTCGGATTGTCAAAGATGTCCAGGGGCTAGGAGAATAGAGACTGACCCGCACGGGCAAGAAAATGGGTTCTTTCTTGCAGGTTTTAGAAAATGACATCAGCCAGTTTTTTACCGCGCCGCTGTTTGAGCTGGCTGGGCGGACGATTTCTCTGCTCTGGATTCTGAGTCTGATTGCAGCTCTAATTTTTGTCGGGGTAGCAACCCGCGTCTTTGGTCGGTTTCTCAAGTATCGCCTGTTGGCTCGGCTAGGGATTGCGATCGGCAACCGCGAGGCGATCGCCACTCTCGGCAGCTACACAATTGCCGCTTTGGGCTGTTTGCTGGTGCTGGATGCCAGCGGCTTGAATTTGTCTTCCCTCTCTTTGCTAGCGGGCGGCTTAGGGGTTGGAATTGGCTTGGGGCTGCAAGATTTTGCCAAAAATTTGCTCAGCGGTGTGGCTTTGCTGGTGGAAGGCAAACTGCAAGCGGGCGACTACATTGAAGTTGACGATCGCGTGTCGGGCTACATCAAAGAAATTTCGGGGCGGGCCACCGTTGTGCGGACGATCGACGGGATTGATGCGATCGTGCCCAATAATGATTTGGCTAACAACCGCGTCTTAAATTGGAGCTACCTCAATCTGCGGGGACGGCTGCGGCTAACGGTTGAAGTGGACTATCGGGCTGACCCGCTGGTGGTGACAGAGGTGCTGCTGGAATCGGCATACATGGAAGAGGCGGTGCTGCGTGATCCAACCCCGCTCGTGCTGTTTAAGGGGTTTGGAAATGAAGCGTTTAAGTTTGAGCTATTGGTCTGGGTGGAGCGGATTGACCTGGGTGAATTTGTCGAAAGCTCTCTCTACTACATCATTGAGCAAAATTTGAGAGCACAGGCGATCGCCCTGCCTTCCTCGACCAAGTTAGATGTCCACATGGGAAGACTGTCTACCCCCGCAACTGTGCCCTTGCCCACGCCCACATCTGGTTTAATTGCCCTCCTCAAGCAGTGCAAGTACTTTCAGGAATGTAGCGACCTCCAAATGCGACAGTGGCTAACCCTCGGCTACCGTTGGGATGTTCCAGCCTCACACCTAATCTGCCGCGAGGGGGAACCCAACCAAGCACTCTATATCATTCTGACTGGAACTGTCGAAAGCTTTTTAGCGCAAGGGCAACAACCCTACAATGTCTTTCATGCAGGCAACTTTTTTGGAGAATTAGCCCTCTTCCTCGATCTGCCTATCCTGGTTAGCGCCAAGGCACTAGAAGATACGACTCTATTTGTGATCAGCAAAAGCAACTTCTACAACCTGCTCAGACAGCGTCCTAGCTGTGCCCACTTGCTGCTACAAGACCTAGAGCAGAGTCAGGAACTGATCGAAACCAAAAAACGCCGTCTCCGGGAAATGGGCGTTGCCACTGGGATCAAAGATGAACAAAGTCTCGTCAATTGGGTTCAAACCAGACTGAGAGAAATGTTGAAATTCTAAGCCTCTCAAGTTACCCAATGGCTAGAGCGTACACACAAATTTGATCGTCATCTGCGACACTTCAGATCCCCCTAAATCCCCCTTTTTAAGGGGGATTTAGGGGGATCTGAAGCCCCCTTTTTAAGGGGGTTGGGGGATTAAATACCTTCTGCCCTCTGCCTCCTGCCTTTTGCCTTCTCTTCCACCTTTGAATAAAATCAATCCTGCCCATTTGAAAATTTTGAATTACGAATTTATTTAAGAAATGTAACTTCCGATAAGTTTTTGGTATTAATAATTTCTTAAGTAATATGTAAATATGATGAGTATGGTCAGTAAGTATTTTTACTAGTTTTTACCAGTCAGGAGGAAGTCCAATGGTGGCAGTAGCTGAACAACTGAAGCGTCGCTTGACGATTCAAACCGCCGAAATTGCGCCTCAGACCACGGCTATTCGCTGCCTAGACTGGGATCGCGATCGCTTTGACATTGAATTTGCTCTCGACAATGGCACTACCTACAACTCGTTTTTGATTCAAAGCGAAAAGACGGCCCTGATTGATACCTCCCACGCCAAGTTTAAGCAGCTTTATTTGGACACTCTGCTGGGGCTGATTGATCCAACCACGATTGATTACCTGGTGATTAGCCACACCGAACCCGATCACAGTGGCTTGATCAAAGACTTTTTGGCCCTGGCTCCCCAAGTCACCCTGGTTGGCTCGAAAGTGGCAATCCAGTTCATGGCGGACTGGCTGCATCAGCCGTTCCAGCAGCAAATTGTCAAAAACGGCGATCGGCTCGACCTCGGCAACGGGCACGAACTGGAATTTGTGATTGCCCCCAACCTGCACTGGCCCGACACCATCTTCAGCTACGACCACAAAACCAAGGTGCTGTTTACCTGCGATGCCTTTGGGATGCACTACTGCGACGACTACACCTTTGACGAAGATTTAGAGCTGATTGAAACCGAATACCAGTACTACTACGACTGCCTGATGGGCCCGAACGCTCGCTCGGTGCTGTCTGCCCTGAAGCGGATGGGCGAGCTGCCAGCAGTCGAAACGATCGCAACCGGGCACGGCCCGCTCTTGCACCACAACCTGGAAGATTTGGTCGGGCGCTATCGGCAATGGAGTCAAGATCAGGCTAAGGCAGTGACAACCGTCGCTTTCTTCTACGTGGTAGGGCACGGCTACAGCGATCAAATTGCTCAGGCGATCGCCCACGGGATTGCCAAAACTGGCGTCGCGGTGGAAACGATGGATCTGGCGACCGCTGATCCGCAGGAGGTGCGAGAACTGGTCAGTATTGTTTCTGGGATTGTGATTGGCACCCCGCCTAGCCAAGGCGAAACGGCGGCCACCATTCAAACGGCAATCAACACGATTTTGGCAGCGACCAACAGCAAGCAGGCGATCGGCGTGTTTGAGTCTGGCGATCCAGACAGCGAAGCCGTTTACCCGCTGGTTAACCAATTCCGTGATTTGGGGCTGACCTCGGCTTTCCCAGCGATTTTGATTCGAGAAACGCCCACCGAAGCCACCTATCAACTCTGCGATGAAGCGGGCACTGACTTGGGGCAATGGCTGACCCGCGATCGCACGGTCAAGCAAATGAAGGCGCTGGATACCGAACTAGACAAAGCCCTCGGCCGGATCAGCGGTGGACTGTACATTATCACCGCTAAAAAGGGCGACATCAGTAGTGCCATGTTGGCCTCTTGGGTGGCCCAAGCCAGCTTCGAGCCGCTGGGCGTAACCATTGCTGTCGCCAAAGACCGAGCAATTGAAGCCTTTATGCACGTTGGCGATCGGTTTGTCCTGAATGTGCTGGAAGAAGACAATTACCAGCTTTTAATGCGCCACTTCTTGAAGCGATTTGCCCCCGGTGCCGATCGGTTCGCTGAGGTGAAAACCTACCCGGCCACAAACGGCTGCCCGATTTTGGCCGATGCCCTGGCCTACATTGAGTGCGAAGTCGTCAGCCGGATGGACTGCCACGACCACTGGTTGGTCTACAGCACGGTCAATCTGGGGCGAGTGTCTAAACCAGACGCCCTGACCGCTGTTCACCACCGCAAAGTCGGCAACCACTATTGATGTTGGAGATCCCCCAACCCCCTTAAAAAGGGGACTTCAGAGTTTTCGGGATTCTAAGTCCCCCTTTCTAAGGGGGACTTAGGGGGATTGAAAGTGTATGCCCCAAACGCATAAGTCCTGTAAGTCCTGACTTGCTTAAACCAAGCCCAAAGCGCTGTAATAGAGGCATGATGACCTCAAGAGGTGAGGTATGGTTACAACTGGCAAAAAAATAACCTTTGAGCAATACCTCACCGATGGCGATCGCCCAGATCAGCGCTACGAATTGGTGCGGGGAGATTTGGTGCTGATGACTCCCCCAATTTTCCAACACATCTTTATTACTAAGTTTCTAGAACGAATCTTTGATGCTGAGATTGCTCGTTTGGGTCTGCCCTGGATTGCTCTCAAAGCGGCCGGACAACGCACAGAAATCGATAGTTCTAGATTGCCTGATCTCTGTATTGTGCCAATGGAAGCAGCAGAAGTTCTGCGCTACAGTCCAGCGATATTCAAACTTCCGGCTTTGGTAGTGGCAGAAATTGTTAGTCCTGGTTCGATTAAGGATGACTGCGAGGACAAACTGAAGGAATATCAAGCAATCGCAGTTGTCGAATATTGGATTATCGATCCAACCCGCAAAGATCCACGAGTAACGGTTTGCACACTCAAAAACGAGACTTACGAACAGCAGGTATTTCGAGGTTCAGTGCCAATTATCTCCGCTACCTTTCCTGAGCTTGAGGTGAGTGTAGATCAAATAATGGCAGCAAAATTGTAGGAGAGTTGCGATTATGCACTCAGAAAATGACAAATCATTGCCTAGAAGGATATGAAAGAATCTACTGCCGACCTCCTTGCTGAGATAGAGAAAACAATTGAAGGTCTAAATTATCCAAGCGAAGCAGATTATTATCCTCTAAGAAGTTTCTTCTGGGAAACTAAAGAGAAGGGGGAATTAACAACAGAGCGACTGCTGTTGTCCTCTGGTTTTCTTACACCTGCTACGCTCCAGGAATTCATTGACTTTGTTGCTACTGAAACACACTGGAATGGCGAACCAAGATATGATTTCTTGGGCGATTTTCGTCAGAAATCACTAGAAGAAATAAAGCAAATCGCAGAAGCGTACAAAGGTTTATTAGGATTTTTAGAACGCAATTTTCACGAAATCAAGATTTATCTGGTGAGAAATATTGATAAGTTTTCTTTTTCAGTTCATGACATCTATGATATTTCCGACATTCAAGATCCTAAATATTCAGCGCAAGCAGCTTTTTATGTAATTTTGGGCAAAACCAATGATGGAATGTGGATAGGTATTTCTCCAGATATGGATTGCAGTGGGCTGTATGAAGACAAGGAAATGATGATTGAAGACAACCCTGTTGTTACAAATGAGGTTTTTGAATTCAAGCAAGAGTTGAAGATATTTTTACAGAACCTTGAGATGCCAGCCGCTGATTTTGGCGCATGGAAGAGAATTAATTCATTTCTTTTAGAAATCTCCAGCTCCAGACATCTGTGCGTTTATAAGCTGCTCAAAGCAATCAGGTTTATAGGATTATTTGAAGCCGCTGCTTTTTGTGATCATATCGGCAATCCAGAATTGTTAGGCAGTGATCAAGAAGCAAGTTTTAAGAAAAGCGAAAAGCAATATCGTCATCTAGATAATTTACTCAGAGAAAAGTTAACTAATTTACAAGAGTATATTATTGGAGGAGACGTGGTTTTTCATACTTATTACATAGGTAAAACTGCTGATGGTAATTGGCTCGGTGTACAAACAATATCAATCTGGACATAGATTTATAGCCAGGAAAATTGTGGACGTACTTGTGAGTTGATAATTTAGACTAAACTTTATAATCTGCAAAACAGCCCAAAAGGAACAGAGTTGCTGGTATTACGATCTCATATTCTTGGATTAGACCAAACGCGCGATCGCATTACGGAGGCGCATACTTAAAATGCAGTTGATTGAGTTGCGAGGATACCGAATTATTCGCCCTTTGGGTCAGGGTGGCTTTGGAAAAACCTATTTGGTAGAAGACATTCACTCTCCTACCTTTCAGCAGTATGTGGTCAAGCAACTCAGCCCCCAATGCACCGATCCAGACAGCTACAAAATTGCTCAGGAGAGATTTCAGCGCGAGGCAGCGGTTTTGCTGGATTTAAGCAACAAGCACTTCCAAATTCCCAAGCTCTACAGCTACTCGTTTCAAGACCAAGATTTTTATCTGGTTCAGGAATATATTGAAGGCCCGTCCCTGCTGGAAATGTGGCAGCAAGCAGGCGAAATTACTGAAGACGTGCTGCGGCAAATCCTGATCGAGATTTTGGATATTTTGAGCGTGGTTCATGCCCAAAAAATTATCCATCGAGACGTTAAACCAGAAAACATTATTATTCGCAGCAGTGACCAAAAGCCCGTTTTAATTGACTTCGGAGCGGTTAAAGAATCTGTTAACACCCGGTTCAGCAGCCACAATTCCGCCGCCTCGATCGCGATTGGCTCCCCCGGCTTTATGCCGCCGGAACAAGCCGCTGGTCGCCCCACCTATGCCAGCGATTTGTACAGTCTGGGCATGACGGCGATCTACCTGCTGACCGGCAAACAGCCCAGCGAGTTAGAGACTGATGCCCCTAGCCATGAGCTGATTTGGCAACCCCATGCCCCCCAAGTCAGCCCCGGACTTGCCGCTGTTTTGACGAAAGCGATCAAGTTTAATCCCAGCGATCGCTATGCCAGCGCCCACGCCATGCAGCAAGCGCTAGGGGGCGGCAGCAGTCTTCCGCCCAGCGGTGAGGATACCTTGGCTGTTGTGCCCCCAGCTAAACCAGTAGCGCCTAAAACCTATCCAGTAGTTTGGCTACTCATATTGGCAGGGATTGTCGGGGCGGGCGGAGTTTTGGGGGTGGTTGGCTTTTATTTGTTTTCACAATTTTCTCAGCCCCGGAGCGAAACAAGCCTGGCAACGGCGATCAACGCCAGGAGCCAAGGTCAGTTTGAAGACTGTCTGGCGGCGCTCAGTCGGTTGCCAATCACGGCCAATTTGCCACCAGAAGCCAAATCATTGCAAGCCGAGTGCCAGCTAGAGCTAGCCAAGCAGCGGGCCGCTCAGGGCGACTTGACAACTGCGCTCCAACAAGTTAGTCAGATTGACCCCAACTCAATCGAACCCAACTCAGTCCCGGCAACAGAGTCAGCCCAACTTCAGCAGCAATGGGGCGATCGCTTACTCGCCGAAGCAACTAAGAAGTATGAGCAGGGAGATGTCGAGGCGGCAATTAAACTGGCCAGGGCAATTCCCAAGAATACCCTGTCAGCTCAGAAAGCCGAGGCTAAGATTCGGGGCTGGCAGCAAACCGCCGGGAATCCAGGCAGCCCACAGCCGCAGAATAACAGCTCGGCAATTAACCCAACGCAACCAGACCCGCCGCCAGAGCATCTAACCCAAAATGATTCACCTCCCAACAACCCATCTGACGGAGGTTCAACCCCGATCAGTCCAACCGATCAGTCTGACCCGCCACCATCGAACGCTCAGCGCAGAATCGACGAAGGCGAAGCAATTTCAACCATTGAAGCACTCTACACCCAGCTTTCTCAAAGAAATTATCCTGCTGCCCGCGACATGTATGGGCCGCAGTTGGCGGCTATTTTTGAGCCTGGTTTTTTTGAGCAGTTCACTCGCGTCACCGTAGACAACCTATCGATTACCTCTAGAACCAACAAATCGATTAGTTTTGTCGGCGACAACACCTACGTCTGGCCAGATGGTTCAACCCAGAGGGAACGGCGCTCCTTTACGGTCAGGCAAGTCAACGGTCGCCCCCTGATCACGGCTTCTGAGTTTATCAAAGTCATCTACTCGCGGCAGCATGGCACGTAGCGGTGGCCGCTAAATTATTAGACCTCTTGCAAAAATTTATGAACGTTTATGCACAATCTTTCGCCCCCCTAGCCCCCCAATTCTGGGGGGCTAGGGGGGCTGTCCAGGATTCAGGCAAGAGGTCTACTGCCAGATTGCAACCGAACCTATTCCAAACAAGGCAAAGATAATGACGGAAATTAAACCTCGTGATGTGCAAGTGGCCCAAGTTGGGGCAGAAACCCTCGTTTTGCGATCGCGGACGTGGGAACGGCTCAAGTTTGAAGTCGAGTATTCTCGCCAGCGGGGCACGACGGCGAATTCCTATCTGATTCAGGGCGATCGGACTGCCCTGCTCGACCCGCCCGGTGAGTCTTTTACGGAAATTTATCTGCACGAGCTAGCCCAGCATGTTTACCTACAAAAGCTGGACTATGTGATTTTGAGCCACTTCAACCCGAATCGGCTGGTCACAATCAAGGCCTTGCTGGCTTTAGCGCCCCAAATCACCTTTGTTTGCTCAAAGCCAGGCGCGCTGGCCCTGCGAACCGCCTTTGGCGATCGCCGCTTGAATATTTCGATCGCTCGCAGTGATGAAACCCTTGATTTGGGGCAAGGACACGAACTGTCGTTTATTGCTGTCCCGACGCCTCGCTGGCCGGATGCCCTATTTACCTACGATCCTGCCACTAAGGTGCTGTTTACCGATAAGCTGTTTGGCGCTCACGTTTGCGATGACCCAGTGTTTGACGAAAACTGGAAAACCCTCGACGAGGATCGCCGCTATTACTTTGACTGCCTGCACGCCGCCCAGTCCCGGCAGGTGGAAATCGCCCTGGATCGGTTTGCCCACTACAAAGTTAAGTTCTATGGGCCAGGACATGGGCCAATTGTCCGATTTAGCTTGAGTCGGCTCACCCTCGACTATCGGCAGTGGTGCCAGCAGCAAAAAGAGCAGGATCTGAGCGTTGCCTTGCTTTACGCCTCGGCTTACGGCAATACAACCACGCTGGCTCAGGCGATCGCTCAAGGGCTGACCCAAGCTGGTGTGACTGTGGAGTCGATCAACTGTGAGTTCAGCCAACCGGCCGAGATTCAAACCGCGATCGAACAAGCGGATGGGTTTGTGATTGGTGCCCCAACTCTGGGCGGTCACATGCCGACCCAAGTGCAAACCGCGCTAGGGATTGTTCTCTCAACCGCTCCCCAAACCAAGCCCGTGGGGGTGTTTGGCTCTTACGGCTGGAGCGGCGAAGCTGTAGATGAAATTGAAGAAAAGCTCCAGAATGCCGGACACCCGTTTGGATTCGAGACAATCCGGGTCAAGTTCAGCCCCACGGCGGAAGTGCTGAGCCAGTGTGAAGCCGCCGGAGCCGAGTTTGCCCAAGCCCTCAAAAAATCTCGCAAAAACCGCCTGCCTGCCGCCCTCGACTCCCAAAGCGATCGCACAGAGCAAGCCGTCGGTCGGATTGCGGGGTCGCTGTGCGTTCTGACGGCAAAGCAGTCCGTGCCGGCCCATCCAGAAGTTGCTGAGGCTAGCCTGCCAACCGCAACCCTGGTGTCTTGGGTATCGCAAGCTTCGTTCAATCCCCCTGGCTTGACGATTGCTCTGGATAAAGAGCGAGTGGAAGGGCTAAACCATCCCGGCGACCCATTTGTGCTCAATATTCTTAAAGAAGGTTTGAATCTGCGCCGCCAGTTCCTCAAACCGTTTGCCCCCGGCCAAGACCGCTTTGCTGGACTCAAGATTGACTGGGCTGAGAACGAGTGCCCAATTCTCAACGATGCCCTCGCCTACTTGGAATGCACCGTTGAATCACGGATGGAATGCGGCGACCATTGGCTGATTTACGCCACGGTCAACAACGGTAAAGTCCTGCAAGCAAGCGGAACAACCGCCGTCCAGCACCGTAAATCCGGTAGCCAGTATTAAAAGATTACCCTAGGTTAAGCTCGGTCAAGAACCGCAACTAACTTTGTTAAACTGACTAGAACTGGCTAGATAAAAATCCTAGGACTGAATCTATGAACGGCATTTCTTCCAACCAAGCCACAGACAAAAGCTTAGAGGCGATGCGGAAGTTTTCCGAAACCTACGCCAAGCGGACTGACACCTATTTCTGCATTGATTTAGGCACAACTGCCGTCGTGATTGAAGGCTTGGCTAAGCACAAAGACGACTATGGTTCACCCCTTTGCCCTTGCCGCCACTATGAAGATAAAGAAGCGGAAGTCGCTGCTGCTTACTGGAACTGTCCCTGTGTGCCGATGCGGGAGCGCAAAGAATGCCACTGCATGTTGTTTTTAACCCCTGATAATCATTTCGTTGGGGACAAGCAAGAGATTTCTTTTGAGCAAATTCGCGAGGAAACCAATCGCTACTAGTCAACTGCCGCCGGAGTTTTGGTATGGCGTTGAGCAGTTCAATCAGCAGCAGTTCTATGCCTGCCATGACACCTTAGAAGCGCTCTGGTTTGAAGCCAGTGAACCCGATCGCAGCTTTTACCAAAGCATTTTGCAGATTGCGGTTGCCTGCTATCACTTGGATAATTCCAACTGGCGAGGAGCCGTTATTCTGCTCGGAGAAGGCATCAACCGGCTAGGGCCTTATTCAGAAAACTATGCGGGCATAAATGTAGCGCAGTTGATCACTCAAAGTCATCACCTCTTAACCGCACTTCAACAGGCCGGGCCAGAACACTATCCGCGAGGGCCATTGCCGACGCTTTTACAATCTGAAGAGTAGCCGCGTTTCCGCTTGAGTTGTACAGACGATTAACGATTTTCTTGCTCTAGCTTTTCAACCGCTTTCTTCATGCCTGCGTTAGGGTTTTTGGGCTTAAATTGAGGTAGAGACTGCTCTAAAAACTGGTTAACTGAATAGACGGGAAGTCCCCGCGCTTCTACAAGCCGGGGATGAGATGTCGCGTTGATCGAGGGGTAGCGCCTACCCCGAAAATCGACAAACTATCTATCGGTTCTAACGGAAAACATAAA
>JAHHGS010000077.1 GCA_019359715.1 Aphanocapsa sp. GSE-SYN-MK-11-07L
CCAGCGTTATACTCAGACCAGTTGCGGATGCGGTATTGCTGTTTCATGCGTCCTAGTTTGGGTTTGGCGATTCAAACTTACCATGACACATCCCTTCCGCAACCCCTATTTATGCAACAACGCCCTTTATGGGGCAAATTAGTGCCAACACCCGGACAACCATCGCCCTTTGTCTATTAGCACTGTTCAGCTCAATTTTGCTGGGAATGATCACGGCGGACTGGATTACTCGACCGATTTTGCGCCTCAACCAAGCAGCCAAGGCGATCGCTGAGGGAGACTTTCAGCAAACGGTTAGACTCAACCGGCAGGATGAATTGGGGCAGTTAAGCCAATCCTTTAACCACATGGCGACTCAGCTCCACACCTCTTTTAACGAGCTGCATAGCCTGAATGATGCTTTGAGCCAAAGCGAACACCAACTCACCCAAGCTAACCAGAATTTAGAACAGCGCGTTCATCAGCGGACGCAAACCCTTTCCCAAACGCTGGAAAAATTGCAGACTGCTCAAACTGAGCTAGTTCAATCCGAAAAGCTAGCAGCGCTAGGGCATTTGGTGGCTGGAATTGCCCACGAAATCAATACTCCCCTGGGAGCGATTCAGGCTTCGATCGGCAATATTAGCAGCGCTTTGGAACAGTCTTTAGCTGACTTGCCGCTGCTGTTTCAAACCCTATCTCCAGAACAATTAAGTGAATTTTTTACCCTGCTAGCCTGGGCCCGGCAGCCAAGAGACATGCTTTCTTCGCGGGAAGAGCGGCAGCTTAGACGCAGACTCCAACAGGTCTTGACAGAACAAAGAATAGAAAATGCCGAAATTTTGGCTAATACCCTCAGCAAAATGGGCATTACTGCTGAATTAAAACCGATTTTGCCCCTGCTGCAAGCTCCGAATGCGGCTTTTATTTTAGATACCTCCTATCATTTATCCTCGGTTCAAAATAACAGCCAAAATATTCGGCTGGCCGTCGATCGCGCCTCTCGAATTGTCTATGCCCTCAAGAGCTACGTTCGCCAGGATGTTTCAGACCAGCCCGTTAGGGCTTCGGTTCCAGAAACGATTGATACCGTACTAACGCTCTATCAAAATCAAATTAAACGGGGCATTGAAGTCAAAAAAATCTATCAGTTAGTGCCGCTAATTCTCTGTTATCCAGAGGAATTAGCTCAGGTTTGGTCGAATTTAATCAGCAATGCCCTCCAGTCGATGAACTATCAGGGAGAGCTAACGATCGCTGTCTCAGAGCAAGCCGAGCAGATTGTGGTGGAAATCAGCGACACGGGGGCAGGCATTCCAGCGGCGATCGCCGACAAAATTTTTGAGCCATTCTTCACGACTAAACCCTCTGGCGAAGGCAGTGGGCTAGGGCTAAGCATTGTCCGCAAAATCATTGATAAGCATCAAGGCAAAATTTCAGTCACCAGCCAGCCTGGTCACACCACCTTCAGCGTCTGGTTGCCGTCGGATCATTCGGCTTAAGGAGATTTCTGGCAAAAAAGTTACCCGCTGGCTTCGACTACGCTCAGCCAGCCGTGCCCTGAGCGCAGTCGAAGGGCACGGCTCGAAGGGTAAGATCTTTCTAAAAAATCTCCTAAATTGGCGATTTCCCTCTAGGGGGGAGATATTCGAGGTTGACTAGGCATTCGAGTCATCACAGAGTAGACTTCTGCCAAGCTATGGGTAGAAAGATAACCTTGAATTTGATTCAATTCGATTCCGAACAACTCGTCCCCTAAACCGATAGCCACAAAATGGCCGGCTCCCTCGACTGGATGCCATACCGCTCCAGGCATTCGGTCAGCCACCGTTTTGCTCATGGAAGCCGGCACAAGTCGATCATCCATTCCTTGCCACATGTGGACTCGCCGTTCGATTGTTCTCACGTCGAAAGCCCAACTCCGATAGATGAGTTCGGCGTCGCGAACTAGCCCGTCGCTACCTTGAGCGAAGCATTCGGCGCTTGTTTCGCTGAAGGCGGTCTCGAAATCCGGTTGAAGTAAAAACTGTTGATCGTAGTCGTTGACGAGTTTCCGCAATTGTTTGATGTAGGTTCCGCGGAAGTGTTCGGCGGTTATGCCAAGGGCCGCATACATGAGGCGGAAGCCAGGTTCAAAATGCAGTGCGAGGAATCCCCCCAGCGCGTCGACTTTGGAAAGGTCATCCGCTGCCCAATTTTCGCCGAATGTTCCGTAGCACCCGCGATGCTGCTGACGTGGCGCAGTCGAACGGGATCAATGTAAGCGGCTGCCGCAAGTGCCCATGGGACACCCTCCGACCAGCCTGTCACTCCGAACTCGTGGTAGCCCAATGCGTCCGCGATCGTTGTCAAGTCGTCAGCCCAGCCAGAGTAGGTGCGTGTTTTTTGGGGACTAGACTGTCCCATACCGGGTCGGTCTACGCATATGAGTCGTAGCCGATGCTTCGATGCTGAATTTGCGAAGAGGCGTGCCTCAAACCGGCTACTGGGCCCACCATGATTATGGATAACGAGCGGCCCGTGCGGATCTCCGACTTCGAGATATGCGAGATTACGGCCGTCTTGGGTTGTTATCATCTTTGGTGCTCCCCATTCGTTGCAAGTATTTCGCCATAGGGTCTGTGTGGACTAACTATGGTTTAAACGACAAATTGTCATCTAACACGCCTGATCAGATATCTAAGGCGACAGATGTCTGATAAAAACCCTGTGGGGGAATTATATGATCAATGTCGTCTAGCACTCCCAAGCTGGAGGCAATTGCCACAATTTGTCGCATCACAGACTTCTGTTGAGGGCAATTGTCGGAACAACTTCAAATTATGAATGATAGATGTGGGACTTAGCCTCCGCCTCAAAAACTGCCTGGAGCATTGCACTGGAGATTTAGAAGCTAGACTGCTTCCTTGCCGACTAAACTCGATCAGCGTCAACAAGCCTCGACGAGGATAACAGACAGACTTCAGTAGCTAAACCTGACTGGGCGATCGCAGTTGCAGACCAATTACCTGGGTATGGGTGCCGCGGGCTTGGGTGACACCAATCGTTCGCTCAGAGGCTTCAATCATCGGGCGGCGGAGGCTGACAACTAGAAATTGGGCTTGCTGCGCCTGCTGCTGGATCATTTTAGACAGCCGCTCAACGTTGGCCCCATCTAGGAACATATCTACTTCATCGAAGGCATAGAAGGGTGAGGGGCGGTAGTGCTGTAGGGCAAAAATAAAGCTGAGAGCCGTCAAAGATTTTTCGCCCCCCGACATTGAAGCTAACCGCTGGACTGGCTTGCCCTTCGGATGGGCGACCAAATTCAGCCCACCTTGGAAGGGGTCTTCCGAATTTTCCAGTTGCAGGAAGCCATCTCCCTCCGAAAGGACGGCAAAGATGGTTTGGAAATTGGCGTTGACGGCATCAAAGGCTTCCCGAAAAGCTTGGTGGCGCAGGGTGGTAAAGTCCTCAATCCGCAGCAGTAGCTCCGTTCGCTCACCCTCCAGAGTCGTTAGTTTTTGGCTCAGTTCTTCCAAGCGGGCTTGGGTGCGATCGTACTCTTCGATCGCCAGCATGTTCACAGGCTCCATTGCCTGAAGCCGCTTTTGGATTGAGCGTAGCTCTTGGTGCAATTGCTCTAGGTGCAATTGCTCTAGGTCTAATTCCTCTGGCACTTCTGGCAGTGGTTCTGGTAAGGCAGCGGCTTGCTCGGCAATTTGCGCTGTCAGCGTTGTCCGCTGGGCTTGCCGCTCTTGCTGGGTTTCCAACAGCTTTTGCAGTTGCCAGTCCAACTGCTGCTGGGCTGTGGTGCGATCGCGCAGGTTCTGCTCTAGGCGATCGCGGGCCTGCTTTTCAGTGCCAAGGGTTTTCTCTAGCTCAGTCAGTTGAGTTTGCAGATTGGCGATCGCCGCTTGCAAAGCTTGCTGCTGCTGCTCGGATTCTTCTTGCTGCTGAGCCTGCTGGGTCTGCTGCTGACGGTAGCTGTGCAGGTTGGCTTGGGCCTGTTGGATTTTTTCTTGCAGGCGCTGCTGCTGGTTGTCGAGGTCTTGGAGCTGTAGCTCTACCTGGCGCAGGGCTTGCTCTTTGCCTTGCAGGGTAGCTTCTTGGGCTTGAATTACCGCTTGAATTTGCTGCCATTCGCTGTGGGTCTGAGACTGTTCCAGTTCGCTCAGGGCTTGGCGGAGCTGTGCGAGCTGGCTTTCCTGTTCAGGCAAACTGGTTTCCAGCACCTGCAAGCGATCGCTGGTTGCGTTTGACTCTTGCTGCTGCTCTTGAAGCTGCGATCGCAGTTGCTCAGTTCTCGTCCGCAGGGTCACAGCCTCCTTACCCAACTGATCGGCTTTGAGCTGGCTTTCCCGCTGCTGCTGGCGCAGTTCAATTAAATCAACTGAAACTTGGTTGAATTTGACCTCAGCTTGAGCAATTTTGCGCTCAATCGGGTTGAGCAAGCCTTCAATTTCTGCCAGCCGCTGTTTGAGGTCGGTGATTTCTTTAGACTCGGCGGGGCCGCTGTTGCCAAACCGAATCGACTGCTGAGCCGGTCGGCTGCCCCCGGTCATCGCCCCCGTTGCTTCTAGCAGTTCGCCATCCAGGGTAACAATCCGATACTGCCCCATGTAGCGGCGGGCTTGGCTGAGGTTGCTAAACACGACCGTATTGCCAAACACGTAGCTAAAAATATTGTGATAGCGATCGTCAAAGTCAATTAAATTCACTGCATAGTCGATCGCCTCATTCGCCTGTAGAGAAGACAGCGAGCGGGCCGGCTGAATTTTAGTCAAGGGTAAAAAGGTGGCCCGGCCGGCCCGCTCGCGTTTGAGCAACTCAATCCCGGCGGCAGCCACGCCATCATCGTCCACGACAATATGCCCTAGCCGGGCCCCGGCGGCAATTTCTAAGGCCAGTTGGTAGCGCGGCTCTACCTGACCCAACTGGGCAACCATGCCATGCACTCCCGCCAATTGGGCCTGGATAATTAGGCGGGTGGCGTAGGTGCCCTGGACTTCTTGGTGGGCCTGCTGCTGGGCTTCCAGCTTGTCGAGCTGGCGCTGCTTTTCCCGAAGTTCTCGGTCGAGGCGAGCTTGGGTTTCCTGCTGGGTTTTCAGGTCTTGGTCGGCGATCGCCGTTTCTCTAGCCAGATCCAGCACCTGCTGCTTTTGTTGCTCTGACTGGGCCTGCTGGCGATTGCAATCGGTCTGCTTAGCGGCTAACTCCTGCTCCAGCTTGCTCAGGGCTACAGTCTGCTCCTGCAACTGTCGCTCTAGCTGAGTCGAGCGCTCTAACAGTCGCACTTGCTCGGCTCGCTGCGGGTTGAGGGTTTGCAGCAGGGCTTCCATTTGCTGCCGGAGCTGCGTTTGCTGCTGCACCCAGGCTTCGGCGGTGGAAGCCAAGTTGGTGGACTGGGCTTTACTGGTTTGGAGGGTTTGCAGCGCCTGATCGCGCTCTGCTTGGACAATCGGTAAGGCCTCGTCCGTTAACTGCTGCTGCTGTTGAGCCAACTGATCGAGGGCTTGCAGGTGGTCTTGCACTGCTTGCTGGCTCTGCTGAATCTGCGTCACCAAAGCGGCTTGAGCTGTGGCTAACTCTTGCTGCTGGCGGCCGAGCTGTTGCTGCTCGGCCTGGCGAGTTGCCATTGTGGCCTGCACTTTTAGCAGTTCTTCTTCACCCAGAGCTTTCACCTGAGCGTTTAATTTTTCTAGCTCAACTTGCCCCTGCTGGATTTCTTGGTTGAGCTGCTCTAGCTGTGCTTGCAGGTCAGCTTGGCTCAGATTGCCAGCTTGCACCTGCTGGTCTAGCTGCTGCACCTGCTTTTGGAGGTCGCGCCAGGCCAAAACGCTTTCCCACTGCTCTTTTTCCTGCATTTGGGCCCGCAGCTTTTGGTATTTCTCGGCTTGCAGGCGATCGCGGGCCAGCCGATCCCGCTGGTCAATCAGCTCGTTCTCCACAATCCGAAACCGATCTTCTCGCTCTTTGACCGTATCGAGCTTGGCTTTAGCTTGTTCAATCTTGCGATCGAAATCCGCCACCCCAGCCATCTCATCAATAATTTCCCGCCGCTGGCGAGCGCTCATCGAAATAATCCCGGTCACGTCGCCTTGCAGGACAACGTTGTAACCCTCTGGGTAAATCCGCAGTCGATTCAGTTGGGCATGCAGGTCATTCAGGGTGCAGGGTTGGTCGTTGATATAGTAGGTCGAGGTATACGTGCCTTGCTTTGTGACTCGCAGTTTACGGGTGACTTGCCACTCTCCATCCGCTGAGCTGGCGTTGCCATTGCCTTTAGGGGACGCTTCCGCTTCAGTCGCGTCTGCTGCTTCTATCGCCGCCAAATCATCTGCGATTGCCTCAGACTCGACGGCGTTTGACTCCATCTGGGCTAAATCTTCGGCTTCAAGCTGAAACGTCACTTTCACCTTGGTTTCAACCACCGAACTGCCGCGACGAGTTTGGCTATGGTTAACCAAATCCGGCAGTCGTTCTGCCCGCATCCCTTTGGAACCCGATAGTCCGAGCGCAAACAGCAGCGCATCGAGCAAATTAGATTTGCCTGACCCATTTGGGCCAGAAACAACGGTAAACCCTGGCAGCAGCGGAATCGCGGTCGTGCTGCCAAAGGATTTGAAGTTGGTTAGTTCCAGTTGTTTAATGAACACTCTTTACCAACTTGAGGAAGGAAAGTAAATTGGCGAAATTTTCGGTAAATTTTTACAATTTTTAGCAGGGTATCATATGCATCTGAGCCAAAAAAAGATCGGCTCAAAAATGAATGTGGTCGATGCTGCTAGCGATATAAAACTATTTTAAAGTTTTCTGCGCCAAAAATCAGCAATATAATCACTCCGTGCAACAATTTTAGGCCGATTTACGCCTCAGAACTCAGAATTTCTATCTGAATCCCAAACCGTTAATCCGCAAAGATCTCTCAAGCTAATCCACCCGTTCAAACCTGACTGGCGATCGAGCGCGATCGCAAATTAATTGTGAGTCAGACGCCTGCAGAAACCTGTGTGCAGGTTGCGAAAGTGAACCCCTGATCAACACTAATGATAATTTACAAGCGAGACTGAACGTGAAGCGTTGGAAGACTGAAAATGAGTACCTTCCAAAATCTTTGGTTAAGTCTGGTCATGTTGCCTGCGGTTTGCTTTTTTGCTGGCTCCTTGCCGAGTACTGAACGGCCCGTTCAAGCCAACCCCATTGGCTCAAACTTAACTTGGTTTTTTGAGGCAACCTCAATGTTTTCCAAGGCGCCTCAGCTCTACCAACAGGGGCAAGACCTGTTTCAAGCGGGCAGATACGAGCAGGCGATCGCCACTTTGGATCAAGCGCTTGCTTTTGACTCAAAGTATGCGGCGGCCTGGGCACTGCGGGCAAATGCATTAGCAGAATTAAAGCGTTATCCGGAAGCCCTCTCCGATTTTGATACTGCGCTCAAATTGGGGTCTGAAAGCAGTCTGGACGCAGCCAAGTCAGGATCAATTTGGTTTGCTCGCGGTAACACGCTGCTGAGTCTAAAGCGTTATCAAGGGGCTGTCGTCTCGTTTGATCAAGCCATTGCCCTAGAGCCGCACAATGCTTCTGCTTGGTTAAAACGGGGCAATGCTCTCTATGCGCTCAAGCGCTATCCAGAGGCGATCGCGGCTTATGATACTGCGCTCAAAATTTCCCCTGATTACCAGCAGGCAATTTATAACCGAGTTTTGCTGATGAAGCAGGTAGAGCAAGAAAGACAATTCGAGCAGACCTCTGCTGCCCATCCACCTGAAGCCGATAACATTGCTCAATAAGTGATGATGACTAGACGCTTTGCAGGTGAGATTGATGAACCTCACCTGCAAAAGCGTTTGGCAATTAGATTGATCCGGGTTTACGAGCCACCCAGTACTTGCTCATGAAGTGAGTTTGGGTTTCCAGTTTGGCAAAACCTGCCTCGGTTAAACGCAGATTTAAGTCGTCCGTCACGTAATGCCGATAGTAGGGTTCGTGGAAGATGGCAGTAAAATTCTCCATCATCGGCGCAAGCTGAGGAGAATCGATCGCCTGAACAGAGTCGCAGATCACAAAAACTCCCCCCGGCTGTAAAACCCGGAAAGCCTGATTAATCACATTCTGGCGCGCCTCGGCAGGCAGCTCATGGAACAAAAACACGCTGCTGACCGCATGAAAGTAGTTATCGAGATAGGGTAGGGCTTCGGCATTAGCTTGCAGCAGTTGCGGAAGTTCCCCAGGGTTTTGCGACAGCGACTGGTTGGCTTTCCGCAGGTAGGTCGGTGAAAGGTCAGTCCCACACAGAGCAGCTTGCGAGAAGGTGGCTCGTAGTTGCTTGAGGGTGCGCCCAGTCCCACAGGCCAGATCCAAAATTTTTAACTGGTGGGGAGCCAAAGCGGTAGCCTTTAGCTCTTGCTTGAGCGGCCCTAAAATCCGTCGCCGCATTGGGTCGGCTGTGCCGCCAAACAGAATTTCTACCTGCAAGTCATACAAGTTGGCGGAAGTGTCGCTCAAGTAGCCATCGGTTTGATGATGAAAATTCTGCAAGTAGTAGCTCGGATAATCGCTGGTTTGAATCCCGTCGGCAAACTCGTGATAGCGCTTTTGATTGGCCCGCTGCCACATTTCAGGCAGGTCAAACCAGATGACTGGATAAAACCGGAAAAAATCATCCCAAGGATTATCGAACAGCAGGCTTGTCGGATAAACCCCGCGCTCCGCATCCTGCCAGTCAGTCTCAATCAGTTGGTCAAACTGTTGTTGAATCCATGCCAGCAGTTCTGGCGGTAGAGGCTTAGACTTGCTATCGATCGGTGGCATGGCTAGGCTTAACAGCCGGGTGCTCAGGGTTTTATGAGCTAGCCCAAAGTAGTTTTTGCTCCACTGAAATCCCCGGTAAACCTGTTTGGCTAGGGCAGCAACAGCAGGGCTGTATGGATCAACGGCGAAACTTGACTGCATAGGACTTCAAAAATCTTCATGTTTCTGTTCTCTTCATGATAAGACATCCATTATTGAGCAGGACAAGCACCTTCCGAAAAATCGGCCACAAGTTTCTCGCTCGTTCATGCCGCAAACGATGCCGCTAAATTAAAGAAGACCGATTGCAAATGACCTTTCCAGTCCTCGCCGCTTTAATGAATCAGAATCATTTAATGGCGATCGCCATAGCTTAATTTGCAACAGGTCTAGTCAACTCAAGCAGGCAATAAAAATTTTGATGGTAGATCAGACAAATCTTTTCCTGCGGAACATTTGGTACTATGCGCTGCCCGGTGGCCAAATTAAGCCAGGGCAAATGATTGCCAAGACGCTGCTGAATGAACCGATTCTGTTTGGGCGAACGGCAACTGGCAAAATATTTGCGCTCCGAGATATTTGTCCCCACCGAGCTGTGCCCCTCAGCTGTGGAAGGTTCGATGGTCAAGAGGTGGAGTGCTGCTACCACGGTTGGCGGTTTGACCTGAGCGGGCAATGCACAAAAATTCCATCGTTGTTGGATGATCAAGCCCTGGAATTAAAGCTGTTTGGGGTAAAAGCCTATCCCGTCCAAGAGGTGCAGGGCAATGTGTGGATTTACATGGCAGACGATCAAACTTCGGTGCCAAAGATGGATATTCCCCTGATTCCGGGCTTTGAGCAGCAGGGCTACCAAGCGGCCGAGGTGATGCACTTTCCCTGCTATATCGATCATGCCGTCGTCGGTTTAATGGACCCCGCCCACGTGCCGTTTGTGCATCGGGCTTGGTGGTGGTATGCAGCCCCCAATTTGTCAGAAGAAGTCAAAACCTTTGTTCCTTCTGACTACGGCTTTACAATGCAGCGGCATCAACTCCTGAAGCAAACCTTTTTCTATCGGTTGCTAGGCCAACGCACAGAAGTCGAGATTTCGTTTCGGCTCCCTGGTGTGCGGATCGAGCAAGCGGTGGGCGATCGCAACACGGTTTGCAACATGACCGCGATTACGCCAATTTCTGAGACTGAAACCGAAGTAACAACCCTGTTCTACACAACGTTGCCTTGGTTTAAGCTGCTGCGCCCCATCTTACTATCCTTTACCCGCCAGTTTCTCGATCAAGACCGGCAGATGGTAATCAAGCAGCAAATTGGGCTGAAATCCAACCCGCCCTTGATGCTAATCAAAGATTCTGATACCCAGGCTCGCTGGTACTACCAAATCAAAGCCGAATTTGCCAAAGCCACCGCCGAAGACCGCCCGTTTGAGAACCCGATCAAACCACAAGTTCTACGCTGGCAGAGCTAAGCGATCGTCCTTTCCAAACCAAAAAGTTTAATCTTGCGCAGGCGATCTCAGCCAATTCACTAGACCTCTTGCGAAAGTATTTGTATTAAGGAGAAAGTAGGTCAAAGGAGGATTTGTTCATGACCTACAACGATGTTAAAGACCTCAACCCCGCAGCATTTAAGCGGCTGTGTGGGGTGCGA
>JAHHGS010000078.1 GCA_019359715.1 Aphanocapsa sp. GSE-SYN-MK-11-07L
ACCTGCTCATCGGTTGGGTAAATTCGTACCTTTGTGGCTTTTAACATACCGCTACTTTAACACGAATCAAGATTGTTGATAAACAAGCTTCGTGGTGAGTGGTCAGAGAGTGGCAATTCGTCATCGCTGCTAATCTCTCGCTCAACTGCGTTTCGCATCGTTCAAAGCAGCAATTCGTCATCGCCCTTTCATCCCGACGCTCACCTGGGTACAGGTAGAGCGCGGGGCTTCCCGCCGAGTTAGCTAAAGTTGCTTGACAGACTAAAACGAGATGGCAGAACCAGCAGGCTTGCGATCATCCCTGCCACCCTCGGTCAATCCAGTTTGTGGGTTAAACCAGATCGATTCCGCCGCTCCCCAAGGATAAAAGGGAGCAACCCTGTATCCCATTTCCCAAAGGGATAGAAAGGTTGGCTTTGGTAAACCGAAGGGTTCGGTCAGCACTACGTTTGGCCTTCCTTGGTAGTGAATCCGGGTAGCATTCACCGCAGCAGCAATTGGCATCTCATGATCGACAACGTTCAGGATCACCTGTAAAACGGTGGTGGGAATTGTTGATCCGCCAGGGCTGCCTGTTACCAGCACAACTTGTTGATTTTGAGTCAGGATGGTTGGAGTCATTGAACTGAGGGGTTGCTTGCCAGGGGCGATCGCATTTCTTTCTCCTTGCAATAACTTGAACTGGTTGGCGACACCAGGCTGGATCGCGAAATCATCCATTTCATTATTTAGGAAGAAGCCCGTATTTTCTGCTATTACTCCTGCTCCAAAAAAGGAATTAATCGTATAGGTAACAGCGACAGCATTACCGGCACGATCTTTCACTGAATAGTGGGTTGTATTTGTTCCTTCAAGGCTCTTGGAGATCTGCTGCACTTGTTCTGGCGGAATCGCTTGATCAGGGGGAATCTGACTGCGGATTTGCTTGGCATAATCTTTGGAGATCAATTGCTGAACCGGATTGCTGACGAAGTTTGGATCGCCCAAGTAGGTGTTGCGATCGCTGTAGGCAAATAACATAGATGACAGCATCACGTGCAGCGTCGGTGCTGTTTCCCAGCCCCATTTTTGCAGTGGGTAGCCTTCCAAAATATTCAGCATCTGGCAGAGTGTAACTCCACCTCCTGGAAGGGGTGTGGTTAAAACTTTATAGCCTCGGTAGATGCAGCGCAGGGGAGCGGCTTCAGAAATTTGATAGCTTTTGAAATCTCTCGTAGCTAAAATTCCACCGTTTTGTTGACTTGCTCTGACGATCGCCTGCCCAATCTCACCTTGATAAAAAACTTGTTCTCCCTTCTTAGCCAGCAAACGTAGCGTTCGGGCTAAATCTTTCTGCACAAGCTGATCGCCAGTTTGAAGTGGCTTGCCATGCTTTAGAAAAATCTTGCTGACATTGGGCTGAGCCAGAAATTTGCGATTCCCTTGCCTTAAGATCCGCACATCTGGTGTCTCCAGAATAAATCCTGTTTCCGCTAGGGCGATCGCAGGTGCCATCACCTGCTGTCGGGATAGACGACCATACTTTGCTAGCGCTTGATTGAGTCCCATTACAGTTCCAGGAACAGCGATCGCTCGGTATCCCTGCGTGCTTGCATCGGCAATTCGTCTGCCTTTTTGATCCAAGTACATATTGGTAGTAGCAGCAAGCGGCGCTTTTTCTCGAAAGTTAATAAATTTGCTCTTGCCATTAGCAAAGTGGATCAACATGAATCCACCGCCGCCAAGATTGCCACAGCAGGGATCGACGACAGCTAGGGCATAACCGATCGCAACTGCGGCATCGACAGCATTTCCACCCGCCTTGAGAATTTTGATCCCTACTTCAGTCGCTTTGTGGTGCGAAGTCACCACCATACCTGGGGATTGGCTAGACGCGCTTGTCTTTGCAGTTGATGTCTTTGGACAGTCAGAGACTGGAGAAGTTTGACAAATCCCCCAACTCAATCCTTCGTAGAAGTAACTGAGGGGATGGTAAACACTGCCATAAGTCAGCATATCCAAGGCTAGAGTTGCACTTGCCACCAATAGCCCTACGCGTAAAACCCTGAGACACCTTTTAAGGTTCAGATTCTGCATGAGCATCTTCAGATTGCACCGACTGACAACGACCTCTAATCAACTCAACAAGCTCCAAATTCTTGCCAGATCAGGATTTGTTAAAATTGCATCAACATCCTGACATCAATCTTGTGTCGAGAGTAAAGGCTTCTAACCATGACCCAAACTACACCAAGCGCTGTCAAACTGCTGACAATGGAGGACTATCTTGCTTATGACGATGGCACCGACATGCGCTACGAACTGGTGGATGGAGAGTTAGTGGAGATGCCTGTAGAGAGCCAAATTAATGCCAGCATTGCAAAATACTTGTTTGTTGAGTTTACAAAGCATCTGTCGATCGCTTTAATTGCCTGGAACACTGAAATTGAAGTCTCTGGACGACGGGCAAAATGTCGCTTGCCGGATTTAATCGTGCATTCAGAAGAATCTCATGCGGTTTTAGTGGGGGCAAAGCGAGCGATTCTGCTGCGAGATATGCCGCCACCGATGTTAGTGATTGAAGTTGTGTCACCAGGGACAGAAAATCGCGATCGCGACTACCGCTACAAACGCACGGAATACGCAGCGCGGGGAATTGCTGAATATTGGATCATTGACCCAGAAATGGAGCAGATTACCCTTTGCCTATGGGTGAATGGACAATACGAAGATACGGTTTATGCGGGCGATGCCGCGATCGTCTCAACCGTGGTTCCGAGTTTTGACCTCAGCCCTGCCCAAGTTTTCGCTTTTGGGCAAAATTAGCAGGTTAAAAATCAAAGCAGCTTTTGCCTTTTGAGGCATCTGTTTGCCAGGGTAAGCATCCCCTTAACCGCCGCTGACCTTCTGCTTCGGCCGAGATCGCAAGCTGATTCGCGACCTGAGCCGCATGACCCCGAATCAATGACCAAATTAATGGCGACAGCCAGCCTCGCAGCATCACTGAGTAGGAAATGCAGGTGCCGCAAACGCTCGACTCAATTTGGTAAGTTACCTGCTCCTCCAGTCCCGGTAGGGCCAAAATTCTTACACTCAATAGCTCTTCTGGGCGGACTCGCTCGACAAAAATTCGCATCCGCAGCGGAATTAGCAGCCGACTGACGGCTTGATAAATTAAACCAGGTTTGGCGACTAGCCCATAGGGGACATTGGTGCTGGCAATCAGGGGATGCCAGGAAACATCGGCTAGGTTGATCACCTTTTGCCAAATCAGATCCACCGAGGCAGAACTGATCACTTGGTAGCGAACCGCTAGGGGGCAATTGCGGAGCGGAAAACCCATCCAGTTCAAAAAACGCAGTCGGCTCACAGTCACTCTCCCAGAAGTAGCCTCAAACAGTGACCAGCGATCCAAATCCTGGAGTCACTCTGTTCAGAATTACCATACTCAACTCCCTCGGTGACTTAAACGCTGCTTATCTTAAGGCAAGTTTAAAAATTGAAACTATATTAACCTGCCGGTCTGCATTGTCATCTATCCTTTGTTAAGCAGGCTTCGATGATAAACAACAATGATCGCTTCTTCTACCTCTCAAACGACAGATAACTTTGCCCCGCCGCCCGACTCTAAGCAACAGGTAGGTAAGTTCTTGCGGCAACTGCAAGACCAAATCTGTGTTGGACTAGAGACGATGGATGGGCTGGGCAAGTTTCAGGAAGATGCTTGGGAACGTCCAGAAGGCGGCGGTGGGCGATCGCGGGTGATGCAGGCGGGCGCGATTTTAGAGCAGGGTGGAGTTGGCTTTTCCGAAATTTGGGGCGATCATCTGCCGCCCTCGATTTTGCAGCAGCGCCCAGAAGCAGAGGGGCATCGGTTTTATGCGACGGGCACATCAATGGTGCTGCATCCGCGCAGCCCTTATATTCCAACCGTACACTTAAACTATCGCTACTTTGAAGCGGGCCCGGTTTGGTGGTTTGGCGGTGGGGCTGACCTGACTCCCTACTATCCGTTTGCGGAAGACGCGGCTCATTTTCACCGCACTCTCAAGCAGGCCTGCGATCGCAATCACCCTGAGTACTACTCCACCTTTAAGCGCTGGTGCGATGAGTATTTTTATCTCAAGCATAGGCAAGAAACGCGCGGGGTGGGGGGCATTTTCTTTGACTACCAAGATGGTCAAGGGCAACTGTATCGCGGGCCTGACCCGCAGGGGCCAGCGGCTCAATACAGCGCTGGCTTAGGGGAACTCAAGCCCCGCACTTGGTCGGAAGTCTTCACCCTGCTGCGAAGCTGCGGTGAGGCGTTTTTACCGGCCTATTTGCCAATTGTCGAGCGACGCAAAGATATTGAGTATGGCGATCGGGAACGACAGTTTCAGCTTTATCGGCGGGGTCGCTACGTTGAGTTCAACCTGGTCTACGATCGCGGCACCATTTTTGGGCTGCAAACCAACGGCCGCACCGAGTCGATTTTGATGTCTTTGCCGCCCCTGGTGCGCTGGGAGTACAACTATCAGCCCCAGCCCGATACCCCAGAAGCCGAACTGTACAACACTTTTCTGAAACCGCAAGACTGGGCAAATTGGGCCGCGTAGCAAGATCCGCTAGCTCAGAGCGCTCATCCGTTGACGGCGACGACGCTGCCAGATTTTCGGCATTACTCGCATGTGGCGGATGAAGCTGCTCCATTCTTCCGGGCTGAGTTGAACCTGCTGCCAGGCGGGTCGAGACGATAAGCGCTCCGACCAAGCCTTGAGTTGAGGATAATCTGTCAACGAGATGTTTAATCTAGGCATCATATCAACCAGGGGGCCAGCGACGAGTTCGGCTAGGGTGAGTTGCTCATCGGCAAAGTAGGGGAGATCGCCCAACAAATTTTCTAGGAAACCCAAGGTATGGTTGGCCCGAAATTCAGCATAGGCGGTTTCGGCTGGGTTGTCTCCAGGGATGACTAATTTGACAATTGCCGGCAGTAATTCATTCAGGCTGACAAATTGGGCCATTCGGACTTTGGCCAGGGCGATCGCGTCCGCAGGTAGGAGGGGAAACTGGGGGTACTTCGCCTCTAGGTAATCCAGAATTGCCAAAGATTCAATCAAATGAAAATCTCCATCGACCAAAACGGGAATGTGCCCAAACGGGCTGAGGTCCAAAAAGTCTGATTCAAACTGCTGGCCGCCCAAGTCAACCGGGATTAACTCAAAGGTGAGCTGCTTTTCCAATAGCGCTAACCAGACCGGACGAGCGTAGAGGGAAGGACGAGCGTAGTAAAGTTTCAGCATGGGAGTTGTGTTTTAGAGAATTTTGGAGAATAAAATCAAAGAAAAGACCGATCGGTCTGTTTGTCTGCAAAAAAAATTTAGGCGGGCGGAGCTAACTGAGATTGGACATAGGTTTTGAGATGGTCTAAAGCTCGCTCCAAGTAAGACGAATCACTATACAGCTTGCTCAGCATGACGGCTCCTTCAATCGTGGCGATCAAAACGGTGGCGACGGTATCACAATCAACCGTTGAGCGAAGCTCTCCCCGCTGGATGCCCTTATCAACAATCCGCCGAATGAGATTGCGCCAGGCATCCATCGCCAGTTGCGCCCGTTGCCGCAGGGCAGGATGAGTGTCATCACTCTCGATCGCCGTATTCAGGATTGGACAACCGCCGGCAATCGGTGGATCGTCCAGCATGTGTTCATAAACGCTGAGAACTGCCATTAAGCGATCAATGGCATGACGTTTTCCGTGTAAAGCACCCATAAAGTTTTGCTGTATTCGATTTGCGGCGAAATCAAACGCGGCCAAAGCCAGTTCATCCTTGCTGCTGAAGTGGTTATAGATGCCGCCTTTTTGCAAGCCCGTCACCCGCATCAGGTCAGACATCGAAGACCCGGCATATCCCTGTTGGTTAAACAGAGCTGCCGCTTGTTCAATGATGTGTGACTTGGTGGCTTGGGCTTTTGACATTTGGCTTATAAGACCGATCGGTCTGTTTAATTCTACATTAGTTCTTAGGAGTTTGGGAACAAGAGTTTTGTTGGCATTGTTGCTCACGACCCAGCTCAGATGGTGGATTGTCCTCACCGCGATCGTGTCTGAGTCAATCGGAAAATTAGCCGCTTGCTATACATTGGGACTATTGCCGCCAACCCTATTGCCGCCAAATTCATGCCACTGTCGATCGCTCACCTGGGGCCTGCTGGCACCTACGCTGAAGAAGCCGCCCTCACCTACGCTGGCTGGGTGGCGGAAGAAACAGGGCAACCCGCCCAGCTTTGCCCCTGTCCTAGTATTGCCCAAAGTCTCTATGCAACCGCTGGCGGCAAAACCGAGATTGCCGTCGTGCCGGTAGAAAACTCGATTGAGGGCGGGGTGACGTTTACGCTCGATACGCTCTGGCAACTGGCTGGCTTGCAGATTCAGCAGGCGCTCGTGTTACCGATTTCCCATCGATTGCTCAGCTTTGCGCCGGATTTGCAGCAGATTCAAACGGTTTATTCGCATCCGCAGGCTTTGAGTCAGTGCCAAAACTGGCTGGATCGCAATTTGCCCCAGGCTCAGTTGATTCCGATGCCATCGACAACAGATGTCTTAACTCGTCTGCAAGCTGATTTGAGCTTGGGGGCGATCGCCTCTCGCCGAGCGGCTCAGCTCTACAATCTGCCGATTCTGGCCAGCGAGATTCAAGACTATCCTGATAACTGCACGCGGTTTTGGGTTTTAAGGCAAGGACAAGCTGAGCCAACTCCAAGTGCTCAAGATACCCACACCTCCTTGGCGTTTAGTCTGTCGGCCAATGCGCCCGGCGCCCTGATGCAGGCGTTGGGGATTTTTAGCGATCGCCAGATCAATCTGAGTCGAATTGAGTCTCGCCCCAGCAAGCGGGCCTTGGGCGATTATGTCTTCTTTGTTGATTTAGAAGTGGGCGATCGACCGGATGCTGTAGAATCAGCCCTGGTAGAGCTGGCTGCCCACACAGATGTGCTGAAAATTCTCGGCAATTATCGGCTGCGCCAGATTGCCTCTTAAGATCAGCTTGGGGTTGCCAGCTTGGCAATTGCCAACACCACTAATTTATTCTTGCGATGGGTTTAGTCAAAATTCAAAGTCTGTATACCGATGGCGCTTGTTCAGGCAATCCTGGCCCAGGTGGCTGGGGTGTGGTGGCTTATTTAGCCGATGGCTCCGTGCATGAACTGGGCGGTGCTGCCAATCCAACCACCAATAATCGGATGGAAATGCAAGCTGCGATCGCCGCTCTCCAGCTATGGCGGGACGCAGACCATCTGCCCGTCACCCTTTACACCGACAGCGAATACGTCAAAAAAGGGATTACGGAGTGGATCAAGGGCTGGAAAAAGCGAGGCTGGAAAAATTCTCAGGGCAGACCTGTCCTCAACCAAGACCTCTGGCAGCAGTTGGATCAACTCAATTCACCCCAAGTGAACTGGCAGTATGTGCGCGGCCACAGCGGCAACGAAGGCAACGATCGCTGCGATGAGATCGCCAGAGCCTTTGCGATCGGAGATTTGCCGAAACTGCACCAGCAAAACTTGCAAGGATAATGAATCTATACACCAGTTACAGTTAGATAACGCAGTTTGCCTGTAGCCTAATATTTCAGACATGCTCTATCTAGCCATGGCAACGATCCACTTTAAAGGCAAGTCCTACGTTCAAAACCACCACCTGACCCTCAAGTACCATCATTTGGTGCCCAATCCTGCTGCCAGCCTGACGGACAAAATTAGCCTCCACGACAATTTAATTATCCACGGTGATAATCTGCTTGCCCTCAAAGCCTTACTACCGACCTATGCAGGCAAGGTGAAGTGCATTTACATTGACCCACCCTACAACACAGGTAATGAGGGTTGGATCTACAACGATAATGTCAACTCACCGATGATGCAGGAGTGGCTAAAAGCCAACCAACCCATTGACAAAGAAGATTTGGCACGCCATGACAAGTGGCTTTGCATGATGATGCCCCGCCTGAAGTTGCTCCGAGAGCTTTTGCGGGATGATGGCGTTATTTTTATCTCCATTGATGACAATGAAGTTCATCATCTCCGAATGCTAATGGATGAGATTTTTGGTGAAAAAAACTTTATTGCAAACGTTTGTTGGCAAAAAAGATATGCGCCATCTAATGATGCGGCAGATTTTTCTGCAACTCATGACTTTATCTTGGTATACGCAAAGGATCGGCAATATTCAAGTGATGGGAAAGTTGTTGAAACTCTAAACAGGACGAAACGGACAAAGGAGCAAAACAAACTCTATAAGAACCCTGATAATGATCCACGCGGCAACTGGGCTTCAGATAACTACTTATGTAACAAATCAGCAGAAGAAAGACCTAACCTATACTATCCAATCATTCATCCTAAAACTAAAAAAGAAGTATGGCCTAGCCAAACTGCTGTCTGGCGTTACAGCAAAGAACGTCATGAACGAAACGTTCGCGAGAAGAGAGTATGGTGGGGATTGCATCAGGAGAATGATGCTCCTCGATTTAAACGCTTTCTTTCAGAAGTCGAAGGCGTTGTTCAAAGTACTTGGTGGGGATACAAGGATGTTGGTCATAATGACGAGGCTAAGAAAGAGATTAAGCTTGTTTTCCCGGAGACAAAACAAGCATTTGCTACTCCAAAGCCAAGTAGACTAATCAAGAAGATATTAGAAATCTCACTAGACGAAGATGATATTTTTCTTGATTCTTTTGCGGGTTCAGGAACAACGGCTCAAGCTGTTTTGGCTTTGAATCAAGAGGATGGAGGGGGTCGAAAGTTCATTTTGGTTGAGATGGAAGACTACGCGGAGTCTTTGACTGCCGAGCGAGTACGGCGTGTAATCAACGGTATTCCTGATGCAAAAGATGAAGCTCTCAAGAATGGCTTGAGCGGTAGTTTTTCATTTTTTGAGTTGGGTAATCCAGTGGAGATGCAGGCAATTCTGGAAGGGGATAGTTTGCCTAACTATGCAGATTTAGCTCGATACGTGTTCTACACTGCGACAGGGGATGAATTTGATCCCGCTAAGGTTGATCAAGAAAGTAAATTTATTGGTGAGAATAAAGATTTTGAAGTTTATCTGCTTTATCAGCCTGAGCTGAATTATCTGCGCTCTACATCCCTTGATTTAGAAAAAGCAGAAAAGCTAGGACTGCCTAAACCTAACTGTAAAAAACGATTGGTCTTCGCACCGATGAAGTATTTGGACACCGATACTTTAGAACGGTATCGCATTGAATACTGCCAGCTTCCTTTTGAGATTTATAAATTCAAGGAGTAGGAGGTTGATCGCTATGTGATTGCAAGGAAATCAGGGTAATGCCGAAAAAAATTCGAGAACTCAAACAGTTGCTACGCAAGGTAGGGTTTGAAGAACTTCCTGCCAAAGGTAGTCATACAAACTGGATACATCCACTCTATGCAGGCAAAATATCAGTTTCAGGCAAAGATGGCGCAGATGCTAAACCCTATCAGGAGAAAGAAATTTTGAAGGCAATTCAAGAAGTGGAGAATAACCAAGATGATGAACAGACTTAAGTATCAAATGGTGATTCAGTGGTCAGAAGAGGATAACTGTTTTCTGGTCGGTTTCCCTGACTTCACAGGGCAGCAGTGGCGCACCCACGGCGAAACCTATGAGGAAGCGGTTACTCAGGGAATTGAAGCCCTCGAATCATTGGTCATAGCCTACGAAGCCTCTGGAGAATCTTTACCTGAACCCAGTACCGTTTGCGCTGTCGCTTAGTTACTGCTATGGAACTCAAGGATTACCAAAAATACTGCATTAACGAGGTGAAGGTTTACCTTGAGCATTTGGCTGAGTTCCGGGCCAAGTATGACAAGATTCTTGCCATTGAGCCAGATATGGCAGGCGACTTTACACGTAAAGCCTGGGAGAAAGCGAAAGGGGGTACGACGTTTCGAGGAGTGCATCTCAATTTTGTAAGACTGAGGTTGAGAAGTCCCCATTGAGGTAGGCAGAGCGATGCATTAACACTTGCGGAACATTGCTTTTTTTCCACTGTGCTCCTGATATTTTAATCCGTCGTCCG